>NZ_CP180212.1:480833-849166 GCF_047553015.1 Carnobacterium sp. TMP28 | reverse complement strand
CACTAGATACAGGAAGCTTAAAAGGTGTTTTCTTTTTAGCAAGTTATCCAGATAGTAATGGCAGTCTAAACAATACTGATTTATCTGCTTTAACTGTAACCGGATCAAATGATGGTGTTTTGGACCAACAAGCTTATCTAGAAAGCAAAAAATTCTTACCAAATCAAACATTGTATTCATCTATTGAAGGTGGAAACCATGCTGGTTTTGGAAGTTATGGACGACAAAAAGGCGACAGTTCCGCTACTATCACCAATAAAGAACAGCAAGAAATCCTTTATTCGACTCTCTCTTCTTGGCTTAAAACATTCAAAGATTAACATTTTATTCTTTACAATTAAAAAAGTAGACCTGCAATTAAAATGCAGGTCTACTTTTTTGTTTAGTCTTCTTTTTTCAATAACGCTTTAACAGAAAGATTGATTCTTCCTTGCTTATCGATTTCAACAACTTTCACATCTAACACTTGTCCCATAGTTAAAACATCTTCTACTTTAGCTACTCGTTCATTAGCTAATTCAGAAATATGAGCTAGTCCATCTTTGCCTTTAGCGATTTCAATAAAGGCCCCGAATTTTTCAATTCGTTTTACTTTACCTGAGTAAACTTTGCCAATTTCAATATCTTTCGTTAATTCTTCAATAATTTCTTTTGCACGCTTAATCATTGAAGCATCTTCTGAAGCAATACTAATTTTACCTTCTTGATCAATGTCAATTTTTACGCCAGTTTCTTCAATAATTGCATTGATTTGGTCTCCACCACGGCCAATAACAACTTTGATTTTTTCTGGTTTAATTTGCATCATTTCAATCTTAGGTGCATATTTACTCAATTCTGAATGTGGCTCAGCGATAGTAGAAATCAATTCATCTAAAATTTCTAAACGTGCTTTTTTAGCCTGAATCAAGGCTTCTTCTAAAATTTGAGGAGTAATTCCTTGGATTTTAATATCCATTTGTAAAGCTGTAATTCCGTCTTTTGTTCCAGCTACTTTGAAATCCATATCGCCTAAGTGATCTTCTAGTCCTTGAATATCAGTTAAAACTGTATAATTCTCGTCTTCCATGACAAGTCCCATAGCGATACCAGCTACTGGTGATTTAATAGGCACACCGGCATCCATTAAAGCTAGTGTCCCAGCACAAATACTTGCTTGAGATGAAGAACCATTTGATTCTAATACTTCTGAAACTAAACGAATCATGTATGGGAAATCTTCTTCATTAGGAATAACCTGTGCTAAAGCTCTCTCTCCAAGAGCTCCGTGCCCAATTTCACGACGTCCTGGTCCACGACTAGGACCAGTACTTCCAACTGAAAATTGAGGGAAATTATAATGATGAATAAATCTCTTACTTTCTTCAATCCCTAGTCCATCAATGATTTGATGTTCTCCAAGTGGAGCTAAAGTAGCAACAGTCAAAGCTTGTGTTTGTCCACGTGTGAACAGACCTGAACCGTGTGTTCTTGGCAATATACCAATCTCTGAGGATAATGAGCGTATCTCATCAATTTTACGACCATCGGGACGAATTTTATCAACTGTAATTAAGCGACGAACTTCGTCTTTTTCAATATTTTCAACAATTGTTTTAATTTCTTTTTTAATGCGCCCAGCTTCTTCGTGATCTTGATATTTTTCATTGTAAAAAAGAATAGCTTCTTCTTTTACTGACTCAATATTTTCTTCACGAGCTAACTTTTCTTCTGTTTTGATAGCGATACTCATTTTTTCTTTGTATGCATCCGTTACTTCTTCTTCAAGTTCTGGATCAATTTTCAATAAAGAAATACCAATTTTTTCTTTACCAACAGCTTGTTTGATTTCCTCTTGGAAGGTAACAAGTTCTTGAATAGCTGCATGTCCGAATAATAAAGCACCTAACATATCTTCTTCAGATACTTCTTTTGCGCCACTTTCAACCATATTTATAGCAGAACTTGTGCCAGCAACTGTCAAATGAATGTCAGACATAGCTTCTTGTTCTACTGTAGGATTAATGATATATTCTCCGTCAACACGACCAACATCAACACCTGCGATAGGTCCTGAAAAAGGAATATCTGAGATGACTAAAGATAACGATGAGCCAAACATTGCTGAAAATGAAGGTGAACAATCTTTTTCAACTGACATAACTGTATTTGTTACTTGAACTTCATTACGGAAGCCATCAGCAAACATTGGACGTATTGGACGATCAATTAATCGTGCGGTTAATGTAGCAGCTTCACTTGGGCGAGCTTCGCGTTTGATAAAGCCACCTGGAATTTTACCTACTGAATACATTTTTTCGTCATAGTTTACAGTCAACGGGAAAAAATCTACATCTTTTGCTTTTTTGCTCGCTACTGCCGCTGATAATACTACTGTATCACCATAACGAATCAATACTGCACCATTAGCTTGCTTTGCTAATTGTCCAACTTCAACGGTTAATGTACGTCCTGCCCACTCTTTAGTAAAAATTTGTTTTTCTGACATAAATGGTTTTTCTCCTTTTTTTTCAAACTTCTATTCATTATTCCAAACAGACTACTAAACAAATGTCAATCTTCAAATCATTAAAAACTCACATTTGTATAGTAGGATGGCTAATAGAACACAGTTTGATTTTTTAAATTTCATTAGCTAAAATGTGCAAAAATAAAGCGAGATTCCTACGAACCTCGCTTTATGGTAAGACAAACATGTTTAACGACGTAAGCCTAGTCTTTGGATTAGTTCGCTATAACGACCAGCATCTTTGTTACGTAAATATGCTAATAAGTTACGACGGTGACCAATTTTTTTCATAAGTCCACGGTATGAGTGGTGATCTTTTTTGTGAACACGTGCATGTTCGTTTAAGTGATTAATTTCTGCAGTTAATACAGCAACTTGTACTTCTGGAGAACCTGTATCTCCTTCGTGTGTTGCATATTCTGTCATAATCTCGTTCTTTCTTTCTTTAGAAATTGCCATTTCTAAACACCTCTTCCTTTTAGTTTATCCTGTTACTGAGTAGACGTTGGTGAGTCGTTAAACCAAGTAAAGGATATATGTTTTACATTTACAAACTTTACATGATATCACGAAGAAATGCAAGGATTAATTATTTTAACCTAGTTGTTTTTTAAGTTTTAATAACTGAACTATTTTATTTAGAATGGTTTCTCTGTTCTTAGTTTAATCAAGGTCGCTTTTTATTTATATTGAGCTGTTAATTCTAGGACGATATCTCTTAAATTCGCAGCTTTTTCAAAATCAAGTGCTTTTGCTGCTTCATGCATTTCATTTTCCATATTTTTTATTAATTCTCTTCTTTCTTGCTTCGTCATTTTGGCTACTTTTTTAGAAGAAAGTCCTTCTTTAGCTTCACCTGAGACAGCCGTGGTAATAGAGATTAGATCCCGTACTTCTTTAATAATTGTTGTTGGTGTCATATTATGTTCTTTGTTATAAGCTTTTTGTGTTTCACGACGTCTTTCTGTCTCTCCTATTGCTGCTTTCATTGAATCTGTTACCCGATCAGCGTACATAATGACTCTTCCATTTTGATTACGTGCAGCTCGTCCAATCGTTTGAACTAATGCTCGCTCGCTTCTTAGGAAACCTTCTTTATCTGCATCAAGTATGGCTATTAAAGAAACCTCAGGTACGTCAATGCCTTCTCTCAATAAATTGATACCGATTAGCACATCGTAAACACCTAGTCGTAAGTCTCTTATAATCTCTGTTCTCTCTAGCGTTTTTATATCACTATGAAGATAAGATACTTTTATACCTATTTCTTTTAAGTAATCCGTTAAATCTTCAGACATTTTTTTTGTTAATGTCGTAATAAAAGTTCGCTCATTATTTTCTACCCTTTTATTAATCTCATTAATTAAATCATCAATTTGTCCCTTGATCGGACGGACTTCTATTATTGGATCAAGCAGTCCGGTTGGACGAATAATTTGTTCAACTACTTCCGGAGTTCGCTCTAATTCGTACGGTCCAGGTGTTGCAGAAATATACATAATTTGGTTCACATGCTTTTCAAACTCCTCTAAGCGTAAGGGTCTATTATCCAACGCACTAGGTAAACGAAATCCGTATTCAATTAATCGCTCTTTTCTTGCTCTGTCTCCATTATACATCCCTCTTATTTGAGACATAGTGATATGAGACTCATCTATTACAATCATAGAATCCTCTGGGAAGAAATCTATTAATGTATAGGGTGGTTGACCAGGTTTCCTGCCATCCATATGCCTCGAATAATTTTCAATTCCTGAACAATAACCCATTTCTAAAAGCATCTCTAAATCATAATTGGTTCGCTGTTCTAGGCGCTGTGCTTCAATGAGTTTATCTTCTGCACGTAGAACTTTTAGTCGATCTTCTAATTCTTTTTGGATGGTTACGACAGCATGTCTTGTTTGTTCATCATTTGCAACAAAGTGAGTAGCTGGAAATACGGGTACATGCTGAACTTCAGCTTTGACTTCCCCAGTTAAGACATCTACTTCAGTAATTCGGTCTATTTCATCTCCAAAAAATTCTACTCGCACAGCATCCCTATCTCTAGAAGCTAAAAAGATTTCAACAACATCGCCACGTACTCTAAAATTCCCACGTTGAAAATCGATATCATTTCTTTCAAACTGCATATCGACTAAGCGGCGTAGCATATCATCTCTTTTCATTTCTGTTCCAACTCGCAACGATAAAACATGATCTCGGTAATCTACTGGATTTACCAAGCCAAAAATACAAGACACAGAAGCTACTACAATCACGTCCCGACGTTCCAGTAGCGAACTCGTAGCAGAATGTCGTAATTTATCGATTTCATCATTCACACTAGATTCTTTTTCAATAAATGTATCACTAGAGGGAACATAGGCTTCAGGTTGATAGTAGTCATAATAACTAACAAAGTACTCTACTGCATTATCAGGGAAAAATTCTTTAAATTCACCATACAGCTGACCTGCTAATGTTTTATTATGTGCAATAACTAGCGTCGGCTTGTTAACTTCTTGAATCACGTTAGATACTGTAAAGGTCTTACCAGTACCAGTTGCTCCCAATAAGGTTTGTTCTTTTTTTCCTTCTTCAATTCCTTTAACTAATTCTTTAATAGCATTTGGTTGATCTCCGCCGGGTACATAATTGGATACTAATTTAAATTGATTTTTTTCCATCTTAGCTTCACATCCAGTTTCTTAAATTTTTCATATAAATTAATCATGCACGATCTTAACTGCTTTATTTTACCATTGAACGTACGTTCTTACAACGATAAGGAATTATCCTCCTTTTTTTGAGAGGAATACTTTTATTAAAGCTAACTAATTTTTATAACTAATAAATCAATAGGTTACTCATACCAATCAAAAGGGCTTTATTTTTTAAAAAATCTATGCTATAATAATTGTGTATTAAAAGTAAGTATGTAGTTTTATATAAAATAGTTTTAAAGAAATTTATTCACACTGGCACAGTTTTAGAACTGTAAGGACATAAAAGAGGTTGGGTTTATGTTGTCTAAATGAGAAATCAATTAATATAATTTAACTAGTATTTTCCCCGAATAACTTTAGAAATATTTATTTTTAATTAGAAAGCCACTCCATTTCGGAGTGGCTTTCGTCAATTTTATAGACAAAAAAGACCACAAACATAATAAATTATGTTTGTGGTCTTCACAAAAAGTAAGTTAACTACAATATCTTATTTAGCTAATTTAGCTGTTAAACGAGATTTATCACGGTTAGCTTTATTTTTATGAATCAATCCTTTAGACGCAGCCATGTCAATAGCTCTGATTGCTTGCTTGTGTAAAGCTACAGCACTTTCGTCACCAGCTTCATTAGCTTGAACGAATTTTTTGATAGCAGTACGCATAGCACTCTTTTGAACGTTATTTTCTAAAGCAGATTTCTCTGAAGTACGAACACGTTTGATTGCAGATTCGATGTTTGGCATTTGATTCACCCCACTTTCAATTAATTACAACTTAAAATAGATTATTCTAGTTGTTTCCCACGTTAATCATTATACATAATGGATAGACCTATTGCAATATAAACTGTAAAGTTTTTTTACTTGATAGCCAAGCTATTCATATTATTTAAACCATTGAATGATTGCTAGCAAATTGCAAAACAAATAATTCAAATTGCATTTCTCTTTTACCTTGACCGGTTTTTAGACGGTATTCTGTTTCAATTAAGCCGCTATATGCATCCGATAAGACCTTTTTACTGAATGGACGCATATGTTGGATACTCAACTTAATTCTATAGGGATGGACTTTTAACATCTTAGCTATATCACCTTGTTGGTATCCCTTTTTTTCAAGGATTTTTACTTGGAGTAGAAGTCTAAATTGAGAAGTCATAATTGCATTAATTTTAATAGGATCTTCTTTTTGCAACAATAAATCATGATACAATTCTAAAGCTGGACCTACTTTTTTCTTCAGTACATAATCATTAAGTGAAAAAATATTTTGTTCAAGTGATCTTGTTATTAATTGTGAAACTGCTTCTTTGGTAATTCTTTTTTTATCCTGTCCAAATAGGAGCAATTTAGGCAATTCAGACATGGCTACGGAAAGATTTGCATCCGTTAATTGAACAAATAATTCAAAAGCTTCAGAGGATACTGTAAAACCTTCGTTTTCAATTGTTGTTTTTAAGTAACTTCTCATTTCTTTTTCTGATAAAGTAGTCGTTTCAATAATAAGTGCATTTTTCTTTAATAATTTACTTATTTTCTTTCGTTCATCTAACTTTTCGTAAGGAGCAAAAATAACTAAAGTAGTCGTTTCAGAAGGTTTTAATACATAATTTTCGAACCACTTCATATCGTGTTCAAGTTTAGCTTTATTTTTATCCCCAGTTAAAAAAAGCGGATGATCAATAATAACTAACCGTCTATCCCCGAAGAAAGGAATAGATTCTGCATCTTCTAATGCTGTACCTAAAGGAACTTCACTCATATCGTATATACCCAGATTCAAGTCAATCTCATCCTCTTTTAAAATCGAATAGATAAACGTCTCTCTAAGTGTCCGATTTAAATAAGATTCTGTTCCTAAAACTAAATAAACTGAGCTAATTTGATTGTTTCGTAATTTTGCAACTTCTTTTGAAAAATTCACCGCATAACACCACTTTCTTATCCTCTATACATGGTACAAAGCCTAATTACATTTTGCAAGCTCAATCAGTCTTTTTCTTTAAGAATTGGATAAAAAGACTCTTTATATCCATTTTTACCTATTTTTATATAGTTGAAATGAATCGCTCCATTTGTATCTGTTCGATAGATTTGACTAGATTGAATCCGATTAAGTACTTCTGAATTGGGATGATTGTACCGATTATTTACTCCACAAGAAATTAATGTATACTTTGGCTGAATAAAATCAATAAAATTCTGACTAGTGGATGTTTGACTTCCATGATGAGCTACTTTTAAAACATCTACCTTTAAATTTGGATAATGTTGAATTAATTGATTCTCCCCATCTTCAATATCTCCTGTAAATAACCAAAAATAGGACCCTATTTTTCCATATAAAACCATAGAATCATTATTGTCTCCTTTTCCTGGAGAAAGTGGCCACAATACAGCTAATGTCGAATTGACAGCTGTTATTTTTTCTTCTGATGCAATAATCTCATGAATCACTGTCTTAGAGTCAGCTATCTTTGAAACAGCTTTTTGAAAAGAGGGCTTATTTAATGTTCCTACAGGAAAAATTAGCTCTTTCACTTTAATAGATTGTGTCAAATCCAATAAAGCGCCACAGTGATCCTCATCTCCATGAGAAATGAGTACCTGATCCAAACTCCCTATCCCTTGTGATTTCAGAGTCGGTATGACTACTCGTTTAGCTAGTGAAGAAGGATTTTTTCTCTTTTGCCATTCTTGTGTCTCAAAAGCTATAGAGCCCCCAGTATCAATTAGGTAGTTCCCTCTTCCAAACGATTTTTTTATTATTATCGAATCTCCTTGTCCTACGTCGATTACAATTACTTTATCAAAAGGAGAATAACGTTGATAGTTGCTAAAAAGAATGAATGAGATAATTAATAATAAGGTACTGAATAGTCTTCTATTTATACTATTTCTATTCTCTTCTAATGTTAAAATAAAATAAATTAGAGAACAACTAAAAATTAGCGTTAAAAAAAGAGGGACTCTTCCAGTAACAATTGTGATAAAAGGTAACTCGCTAATCATCTCAGCTATTTTTTCGATAATAGTTAACATTTTTTCAGTACTTAGTACACTGTATTGAAAAAAGGAGCTTTGATAAAAAATAAAAGATGAGATCAATAGAACAATAAATATTGGCAACAATAGCCAAGTAAATAAAGGGACAAAAAGCAGATTAGCAAAAATTCCAATCCAAGAAAATTCAAAAAAATGATAAGATAATATTGGAATAGAAACTAACATAAGGATAAAAGAAATCATAAAGTTCGTAATAATAGGGAATCTTGAAACAGTAAAATAGGTTTGTGACAGAATCAATAACACTAAACTTAAAAGATAGCTTAATTGAAAGCCTACTGAAAATAATTGGTAAGGATCAATAAGAATAGCAGATAATAATGTCCATGACCAAACATCTAGACTGGAAACAACTTTTTTAAAATGGGAACAAGTTAATAAAATTAACGACATCACAATTGCTCGATAGACACTTGTACCCCAGCCAGTCAAATTTCCATAAAAAGGCAAAACAATCAGCATAATATAAAATGTTGTCTCTTTAGTCACTCCTATTCGCCACAACAAATAAACTAGCCCCGTCAAAAAAAATTGAATATGTAATCCTGAGATGCTCAGCAAATGAATGATCCCTATTTCTTTAAACTGTTGGATAGTTGTTTTATCAAGAGAATTTAAATCAGCAAAAAGGAGTGTTTTCATGTATTGAGAGACTTTCACTGTAAATTTCTTATCAATCTGTTTTAACAAAGCCATTCTCATATTCGCTGGTTTTAATTTAGTCAAAAAAGTAGATTTCGGTTGATACAACGATTGAATTGTTTCAGCTTTTAAAATCCAATGCACTTTTTTACGTTTTAAAAATGTTTGATAATTAAATTGATTTTGATTTCGATTCTTCTCTGGCTGTTCTAAATTACCTGAAATCGTAACAGTAACTATAGTTGTTTGTGATTCCCAGATCTTTTTTTCTTTTATCGAATTAAGCGTGTAAAAAACAACCAATTTTTCGGCTATTGGCAGCGTATTAGCTGATTTGTCAGTCGTTGCGTAAAACTGCAGTTGATCACCATCTATTTTTATTTGATCTGGTTTAATAATTAATGTAAAATTTTTGTCTTCAGTAGTTAATTTAGTTTGATTTGTCCACTGATGAACGTTTGTAACCAAAATAACCAAAAAGGATAAGAGTAGTGAGCCAATAATTAACGTTAATCTTTTAGTCTTATACAGACGTAACAAGAAAATGAGATACACCATAACTGCTAGCCAATGCATTGATGTTAAAACGATTAGTGAACTTATTAAACCAAGTATCGCTGGAAATAAGAAATAACTTCTCATTTTTTAATTACAGTTAATACTGTCTACAGCAATTTTTTTTAATAAAATCATTAGCTTAAAATTTCAATTCTTTAAAAAAGTTTTCTGATAGAAAAACTTTTTCGCATTGAACGTGGGCTTGTTCAATTAAATTTAATGCGTATTCATTATTGTGATAATCTTCTAAATAATATATTTTTTTTATTCCTGATTGAAGAATCATTTTAGTGCATTGAAGACAAGGAAAGTGAGTAACATATATTTCTGCCCCTTCTGTTTGTACACCGAATTTTGCACATTGTAAGATAGCATTCATTTCAGCATGTATCGTACGGATACAGTGACCGTCTACCACGTAACATCCTTCATCAATACAATGCTTATCTCCGCTTACAGAGCCATTATAGCCACCAGCAATAATGCGTTTTTCTCTTACTATCGTAGCTCCAACAGTTAGTCTAGTACAGGTACTTCTTAAAGAAAGCAATAGGCTTTGTGACATAAAATATTGGTTCCATGGGATTCTTTCCACCATCACTTGTTCCTCCAATTTGATTTCATTTTATTATCCAATTAATAATCAGTTCATATACTAAACGTTTCTATTAGTATACAAAAGCTTTTCTACGTTTTCAATCTTTCGTAAATAAAATAATCAATCTGTGCCCACACTAATAAATTCAGCTAATGCTTCAAATGTTTTATCGCCAATGCCAGAAACTTCTTTTAATTCTTCAACAGTTTTAAATGACCCCTTTTCTTGCCTATATTGTAAAATACGTTCAGCTTTTTTTTCACCAATCCCGGATAGTGTTTGTAGTTCAACGATATCTGCAGTATTGAGGTTTACTTTATCTGTTTGTGTTTCATTTGTTTCATTTAATGGACTACTCACTATTGGTAGATTTCCTTCCTTATTATTTGTATCTATATTTGAGTTTTCTGCTCCTAATACAGGTATCGTAATCATCATCTGATCGGTTAACTTTTGAGAAAGATTAACCTTGCTTTGATCAGCTGTTGGCAAGAATCCACCGGCCAAAATAATGACATCTGTCAAACGCGTTTCTGAGTTTATTTCATAGACTCCTGGTAATTGAACAGCACCCTTAACATCAACAAAAATAGAGGTCGTTACAACTGTTTCTTGCTTATTTTTGTTTTCATTTTCATCTGAAACAAGGCTACTTTGGAGTGAAGAAGCATGACTAATATAAAAATCAGTTTGAGATTCATCTGACTGGATAGTTGTTTCTGATTCAAAAATAAGATTAAAAACTAAAAAGAAGATAATCAACAGGCAAATAATAATTGAACTAATCGCTAATAGTGATTTTCTTTTTATTAGTTCTATTTTAATTTTTTCAATCATCTAGCATTACCTCCTCTGAATTTATCGTATCTACTAAATTATCCGCAATTAGGTAGGTTTAACTTTATTATTAAGCCCATTTTTCTATTAGGTTTTGGCATAAAAATAAAACACACCCCCCAGACTGTTAAGTGTCTTGGGAAGTGTGTTTTATTTTAATTGTTTTAAATAGTTTATAGCATCTTGAAAGTGTTTAACGGGAATAATTTTCATTTCAGTATCTATTTTTTCAGCTGCTTTTAAAGCTTCTTCATAATTTGATTGTGTGTTTGGATAATTTTTTTTAATGACCGAATTAATGGAATCATCCGGTGCAAAAAAGATTGTTGCTCCTTCTTTACTAGCCGCTACAACTTTTTTATCAATTCCACCAATTCGCCCAATTGTTCCATCAGGTGAAATGGTGCCTGTTCCAGCAATCTCATTGCCTTTACGTAAATCTTGCTTGATTAATTGTGCATATAGTTGAAGAGTATACATAAACCCGGCAGAAGGCCCTCCGATATCTTCTGAATCAATAGAAACAGGTATATCTGTTTCTATTGAGGTACGGTCAACTAAACTAATACCTAACCCAGCTGCTTTAGTTTGTTCTATCTCTATCAAAGGAGCAGAAATAGTATTCTCTTTATTCTCTCGTTGATACGTAACCGCAATAGCTTGTCCAGGACTTCTACTTTTTACATAGTCAATAAATTCAGCAGAACTCTTAAATTTTTGACTGTCTAATGCTGTTACTGTATCTCCAACAAATAGTTTTTCAGAAAAATTTGACTCTGGTAAAATAGACATCACATAAATTCCTTCATAGTTTAATGTATACTCTTCATTTGCTGTCTTATAGGCTAACTCAATAGCTGCATTAATTGAACTATCCATATAGTATTTTTGTAAATTATCATACTCTTGACTTGATTCTGTTGTACCAAAGAGTTCTTTCTTGGTTACTCCTTCATGAAAAGGCAAGTATTTTGTAAAGTAAATTAAAGGTGTAGCTCTACGAATTGAAACGGTCGTTAACATAAAACTTCCTGGATTTTCATCAACTTTATTATTGACTTCAATTAACTCATTTAATCGAACTGCTGAGCCTGGCGCTTCAATATAGTAAGGGAGAGGAACGGTCAATCCTAAAACAAGAAATAGAGTCGCAACAACTAAACTAATGGTTTTATTATTTTTTATTTTTTTCATTACAATCACCCTTACATAGCAGCTATTCTAAGAGTTGTCAGTTTCTCTTTTTAAATCAGCATACTTTTTTTTTATTGCTTTATCGACATCAAATGGCACTAATTTAGAAATATCTCCACCAAAAAGAGAGACCTCTTTGATTAAACTTGAGCTTAGAAATCGGTGTTGTTGTGAAGCCATTAGGATAATGGTTTCAATTTCTAAATTTTGTGTTTTGTTCATAGCAGCAATATTCATTTCATATTCAAAATCTTCAGCATTGCGTAATCCTCTAATTAGTACGTTTGCTCCAACTTTTTTGGCTAAATCTACTGTCAAACCTGTTGTGTGTTCGATAACAGAAACATTCTTCAGCTGTTTAGTTGCTAATTGTATTAATTTTATTTTTTCATTTACATCAAATAAATTTTTTTTAGACGTATTCGTTGCTACAGCAATGAAAAGATGGTCCACTAATTTAGCAGAACGTTCAATTGTATCCATGTGCCCATTTGTTAGTGGATCAAAACTTCCTGGAAATAATGCATTCTTAACCATATTAAAGAGCTCCCTCATTGAAAACTTCATACAACACTAGTTTACTTGCTCCATAAACCGTCGATCTGAACTGCTTTGCTTCTCCAATTTCATCTGGCAAATCAACTTTTCTACCGACTTCACAAACAATTACTGATTTGTCTGCTAAAAGATTTAAAGAAAGAATTTTTTCAAGTTGTTTAATAACGTCTTGTTCAAAATAAGGCGGATCTATAAACAATAAATCAAATGGACTATTTTTAGTTGCCAACATTTCAATAGCCCGATTCGCATCACTTCGGTAAACATCAAATTTGGTTGTTTCTTTAGTCATTTCAATATTTTCTTTTATTATTTTAATTGCTGTTGAATCATTATCAACTAATACAGCATGGTCCATTCCTCTAGAAATAGCCTCGATGGACAAACCACCACTACCTGCAAATAAGTCCAAACATCTTCCACCATCAAAGTAAGGTCCAATTATATTAAAAATAGATTCTTTTACTTTATCAGATGTTGGCCTAGTATTCTCACCTGGAGCAGATTTCAACTTTCTTCCACCATAGTTACCAGAAATTACTCTCATCAAAAAATACCAACTTTCTTTTCTATTCTTTAAAAAAAGAGGGAGAAACAAAATCCTCCCTCTTTAATCTTTTAAACCATTCAATCTGTTTTTTGCTATAGTACTATTGCCATCATAATCAACATTAACTAGTTCTAACTTCGTGTTCTTTTATAATATGATTATTTTTAATTAACTGACTTTCAAACTCTGTATCTAGCTGAGTAAATTCTTCAACTTCTTCAACTTCTTTTCTAGGCGTTACTTTTTTAAGCACTTCTTTAAAATCCATATTAATCAATGGTCTATACGAGGGTTCTACTTGTCGAACGAAATGCAACTCTTTGAGCTTACGAATAGTCGTTTCTAGTTCTGTCCGATTGACATAGATAACAACGTATTTCATTCTCTTTGATACATAATGAATCAAACCAAATCGCTTAAGTGTTTTCATATGCCTCAGGCTATAAACCCAAATGATTATCCCTTGTCTTTCACTTAATATAAGTTCCAACTAACATCCCCCTTTCTTATTTTATAATTAGTTCTTCTGGTTTATCTAATATTAACAGGACTTCTTCACCACGAAAAGCAACGCCGAATCTTTTCATTAGAGGATCAGTCAGGATTGTTCGTTGATTTTCAAGACTAAACCAATAGGTAATTAGCCAAGTTGGATTCGTAAACTGATTAGAATAAACAATACGATTTTCTAATAACGTTAGCTTATTTAATTTCAGGTAATCTTGAGTCTCTTTACTCGTTAAAGGAGGTAACTTTACTTCATCCACAAACTTGTCCTGAATCGTTTCATTTTCATTTGAGGATTCTATTTTTATTGAGCCCTCTACTAGAGATGATTCTCTTTTCTTTGCTTCTTCATTTGATTGTTCAAGAGTCATTTTTTCTTGATTAATGAAAATAGCTTTAGCAATAGAAGAAAGCTCTTTGTTATAGGTTAATTCGGATAAATTGTATCTTTTTCTCAGCGCATTAAGAGGAACTTCTACTTCTTTTATCTTTCCTTTTTCATCTTCTACTTCTTTTATTAGATTTTTCTTTGTAATGCCTTCATTCTGAGGAAACACTTCGTAAATATCCGATTGAAGCAAGGTTTGTTTATTTACATAACGAATAGCATTAATTTTATTCGTTTTTCTATCCACCATTAAGATTGAAAAAATATTTTTTTCAAACATAACTATTGGGTGATAATTCAAATCATTTTCTGATAGTTCGATTGTATAATCTTTGTTTTCATATTCAATAGAAAAAGTTGGGTATAAGGGAGTTAGTTGATAAACTTCTGATATATCCATACCTACTTTGAATGGTGAAACATCCAGTGTTGACCCTAGAACGAATAGAGATACAATTTTATCTTCTTTTGAAACGCCGACTTGAAAATAATCTTTTTCATTATCGCCATAAACCCACCATTCATAGCTATATGAAGTTGGTTCAATACGCAAAGGACGGCCATATTTTTTTTCAAGTAAATCTAAGGTTCCCCCTACATACTGACCTATTCCTTCAAGTGGAAAAATCTCTTGTTTAACTGGAGGGATAGAGTTGGTTTTAGCTTCTTTTTTTAACTCCGATACATTTTTCTTTTGAGTAACAATTTCAGAAGGATTATCAGAAATAATTTGAGGAACAAAATAGGTTAAGAGCATTAAAACCAAAAAAATTGGTAGTGTTCTCAAAATTGTTTTCATTTTTTAGATACTCCTTACTGACGCTTATTTCGCAATCATCTCAATCAATAAATCGCCTGTTTCAATGAGATTATCTGCTTCTACATAAATTTGATCAATCACGCCATCAAAAGCAGCTTTTATTGTTGTTTCCATTTTCATTGCTTCCGTAATAACAATTGGATCCCCTTGGCTAACGCGTTCTCCTTTTGAAACTAGAACTTCTATAATCGAACCAGGCATGGTAGCACCGACATGTTCTTTATTTGTTGGTTCCGCCTTTTTACGAACAACCTTTGTACTCGTAATACTTCTATCTTTTACTACAATTTCTCGGCCTTGACCATTTAAATCAAAATACATTGTACGATTTCCTTCAGAGTTTGGTTCACCAATCTGATTTAATTTAATAATTAGTGTCTTACCCTTTTCAATCTGGACTTCAATGGATTCACCTGTCCGCATCCCATGAAAAAACGTCGCTGTATCTAGAACCGTTACATCACCGAATTGATCATAATTTTTTTGATAATCTAAAAATACTTCAGGATACATGATATAGCTTAACACATCTTCGTTAGAAGGCTCTTTATTAATTAGTTTGGCTAAATTTATTTTAGTTTGGTTAAGATCAATTGGATTCGCTAAGACTCCAGGTCGAACTGTAATCGGCTGACTTGTTTTCAAAACAATTTTTTGTAATTTCTCTGGGAAGCCACCAACTGGCTGGCCTAAATCTCCCATGAAAAAGCTGATGACAGACTCTGGAAAATCAATTGATTGACCTTTGTTATAGATATCTTCTTCAGTTAGTTCATTTTGCACCATGAATAACGCCATATCTCCAACGACTTTTGAAGATGGGGTTACTTTAATGATGTCACCAAACATCTGATTAACTAGGGCATATACTTTTTTAATCTCATCCCATTTATCTGCTAGTCCAACTGCTTTAGCTTGTTGTTTAAGATTAGAATATTGGCCTCCTGGCATCTCATGTTGGTAAACTTCTGTTTGAGGAGCACTTACTCCATTTTCAAAATCACTATAACGTGTTCTTACATCTTCCCAGTAATGATTAATTTGCTGGACATTCCCAATATTTATAGACGGAACTCGTTTTGTCCCTAGTAAAGAATAATAAAGACTACTCATGCTTGGCTGACTCGTCGCACTGGACATAGCGCTCATAGCAACATCGACAATATCTACACCAGCTTTAACGGCTAAAGCATAAGTGAATATCCCATTTCCACTTGTATCATGTGTGTGCAGGTGGATTGGCACTTGAACCGTTTCTTTTAATTCACTAACTAAACGATACGCTGCTTCAGGTTTTAAAATTCCAGCCATATCTTTAATTGCGATGATGTGTGCACCTTGTTTCTCTAATTCTCTGGCCATTTCCTTGTAATAATCAATCGTATATTTCGTTCTTAGCGGATCATTGATGTCACCTGTATAACAAATAGATGCTTCAGCTATCTTACCTGTATCTCTGACAACTTGAATACTTTTCTCCATTTGAGGAATCCAATTCAAACTATCAAAAATACGAAAGACGTCTACTCCACTTTTAGCTGCTTGCTGGATAAATGATTCAATGACATTATCAGGATAATTTTGATACCCTACTGCATTAGAACCTCTAAATAACATCTGCAAAAGAGTGTTCGGCATCTCGTATCTCAGTTTCTCTAAACGTTCCCATGGATCTTCATTCAAGAAACGATAGGCAACATCAAAAGTTGCCCCTCCCCAAACTTCAGAAGAAAATAATTGTGGAATAGCTTTTTCTGTTTCTGCAGCAATATTCAGAAAATCTTGTGTTCGAACACGAGTTGCTAGCAAGCTTTGATGAGCATCTCTAAACGTTGTATCTGTTAACAAGACTTCTTTTGTGTGTTTTATCCAGTCTACCACTGCATCTGCACCTTGTTTTTCTAAAATATTTTTTGCATTTAGTGGACTATCATGTAGTAACATTAGTTTCTTAGGTCTTCTAGCAGGTTCATAAAATTTCTTCGGAGCCTGTTCAACACCTGGGAAACCATTCACTGTAATCGTACTAATGTATTTCATTGTCTTATTTCCTCTATCACGAACTTTTGAGAATACAAAAAGTTCAGGAGTTGAATCAATAAACGTTGTTTTCGCTTCTCCTGAAAGAAAAACAGGATGAGAAATAACATTATCCATAAAGGGAATATTTGTTTTTACACCACGAATACGAAATTCTCTCAAAGATCGCGTCATTTTTTGTGCAGCTAATTCAAATGTAGATGCGTGCGTACAGACTTTAACAAGTAAAGAATCAAAAAATGGCGAAACGACGGTACCCTGAAAACCATTACCTGCATCTAAGCGTATTCCAAAACCACCTGGAGAACGATACGTATCTATTTTCCCAGTATCAGGTAAAAATCCATTCAACGGATCTTCAGTCGTTATACGACACTGAATAGCTGCACCCATCAAAGGGATATGCTCTTGAGCTGGAATAGCTATTTCACTGTGCAAATTTTTTCCTTGCGCAATTAAAATTTGAGCTTGGACGATATCAATTCCTGTGATAAGTTCTGTAATCGTATGCTCTACTTGTACGCGTGGATTTACCTCAATAAAATAAAAATCACTACCTTCAAGTAAAAATTCAACCGTTCCTGCGTTGACATAACCAACATGTTTCATCAATTGAACAGCTGACTCACACATTTCGAGACGCAATTCATCTGGAATAGAAACACATGGCGCAACCTCTACAACTTTTTGATGCCGGCGTTGTACTGAGCAATCCCGCTCATATAAATGAACAATGTTTCCGTGGGTATCTCCTAATATTTGAACTTCGATATGCTTAGGATCTTGAATATAGCGTTCTACGTAAATATCATCATTTCCAAATGCAGACTTTGCTTCACTGCGCGCTCTTTCAAAACTATCTTTCACTTCTTCAACGGCATAAGCCACACGCATTCCTCTTCCGCCACCTCCTAGTGCTGCCTTTATCATAATAGGATAGCCAAAAGTCTCACCAAATTCTATGACTTCTTCAACAGTTAAAACAGGTCCTTTTGAACCTGGTATGGATTTTATTCCAGCTGCTATTGCTGCTTCTTTAGCCTTAAGTTTATCTCCAAAAATATCTAAATGATGCAATTCAGGACCAATGAAAATAATTCCTTCTTCTTCACAACGTCTAGCAAAATTCAAGTTTTCTGATAAAAAACCATATCCAGGATGAATAGCATCCGCATTAGAATCTTTTGCGATACGAATCATATCTTCAATATCTAAATAAGCCTCTATCGGTTTCTTTCCTTCTCCTACTAAGTAGGCTTCATCTGCTTTGAATCGATGAACAGATCCTTCGTCTTCTTGTGCATACACAGCAACAGTTCCAATATGAAGTTCCGTTAAAGCGCGGAATATTCGGATGGCTATTTCTCCTCGATTAGCTACTAATACTTTTTTCATTGTCTCACTCCTAAGTCATCCGATTATTTTTTATACTCTCTCATTTTACTTATCCTTTATCGTTCAATTTTTCAATTTCATTTTTTTTATTCATTGCACTTACATTTAAGACCAAGCCTATCGACATAGCCAACACCAGTGTGCTAGAACCACCATAACTAATAAAAGGGAATGTTACACCTGTAATCGGTAAGAGTCCTAGAACACCTCCTAAATTGATTGAACCTTGAACTAAAAACATTGTCGCAATTCCAATACACAATAATGAACCGAAAGGATCTTTTGTACGAATTGCAATTAAATAAATTCGTAGTATTAAAAAACAAAATAAGCTCAAGATCATTACTACTCCTAATAAACCTAACTCTTCTCCTAAAATAGAGACAATGAAATCTGTATACGGTTCAGGTAAATAGCCTGTTTTTTGGACACTCTGTCCAATTCCTACGCCAAAAATCCCTCCTCTGCTGAGAGCATAATAGGAATTGACTAATTGAAGTCCCGCACTTTCAGAAACTTCAAAAGGATCCCAAAAAGCTAAAAAACGATTGTATTGATACGTCTGTAAAAGAGGCAGTCTCGTTCCAAAAGTACGTACCAATTCAACTGCTCCTAAAATAAGAGCAATACCAAAAGTTCCCATCGTAACACCTAATTTAGTAGAAACACCACTAGCAAATATCATGATAATGCCAATAAACAAGATAATGACTGCTCCTCCTACGTCTGGCTGAATAATAATCAAAAAAAGAATCATACCGAACAAGTAAGTGGGTTGTTTCATAGAAGACAAAAAATTACGAATAATTTGTTGCTGCCTTCGAGAAAAAATATAAGCAAAATACCAAATAACCGATAGTTTCGCAAATTCAGCTGGTTGTATTCCAACTATACCAATATCAATCCAGCCTTTTGCTCCATTGATTTCTTCACCAAAAATAAGAAGATAGATTAGCAGCACTACTGTGAATAAAATTGTATATTTGATTGATTTTTTATATTTTAAATGACTGTATTTAATTGAAAAGATAAATACACTAAAAAATAGACCTACACATACAAATACAGCTTGTCTCAAAAAATAATATTCTGGAGGTTTACCTTGGCCAATTACAGCATAACTACTAGCACTATAAACCATTAAAATACCGAATATAGATAAGACAAAATAAGGTATAAAAACAAACTGGTCTAAATATTTCAACTTATTCATTATTTTTTTTAACATACTATCGGCTTAAAAGAAGCCTTTGGCCCCCTTTTTCATCATACATACTTTTCATTATAAGCTTTCGTGTACAAATCATTTAATTTTTTTTCTAAATCACTTAAAATACGGTCACCTTCAGTTGAGTTGATGACTCCAATTTTTTTTGCAAAAGAAATTTCTTTTGATAGTCCAAACATTTGAGTATCAACAATTTCATTAAAAGCAGGGCACTCAGTTAAACACAACTGATTTTTTTGATTATCAATAAGTTGAAAGATTTTTGTCGCATCTTCTAATAAGACTTCCAGAGCCTCTTTTTTCTGAACATTATTCAGCATAAATCTTCCTCCTTTAATAGAACAATTTTATTATATCAACAATAAGGTCATCCAACAATACGAAAGCACAGGTATTCTTATAAAACTAAAACTAATCTACCACTATTTTCTCTTTCTTCTTTATAAAAAGCAAAAAAAGCTACTCAATGATTTAAACTCATTGAGTAGCTTTTTAAAATAGGTTTAACCTATTTGAGAAGCTTTATTTTTCTTAGCTGATTTTTCACGTTCATTTTTGTTTAAAACTTGTTTACGTAAACGAATACTTTCTGGTGTAATCTCACAATACTCATCATCACCCAAGAATTCTAATGATTCTTCTAAAGTTAAATGACGAGGAGCTTTGATAACGTTTGTCTGGTCTTTATTAGCAGAACGGACGTTAGTCTTTTGCTTAGCTTTTGTAATGTTAACAGTAATATCGTTTTCACGAGAGTTTTCTCCAACAATCATTCCTTCGTATATCTCTGTTGAAGGCTCGATGAAGATTGTTCCTCGGTCTTCGACTCCCATAATCCCGTAAGTTGTTGTTTTACCAGTTTCAGTTGAAACTAATGCGCCATTACGACGTCCACCAATTTTAGTTCTCAAACGTGGAAGATATTGATCGAAAGTATGATTCATAATTCCGTATCCTCTTGTCATTGAAAGGAACTCGGTAGAGTAACCAATTAAGCCACGAGCTGGAGCTAAGAAAGTTAATTTAACTTGTCCATTGCCATTGTTAACCATATCTTGCATTTCGCCTTTACGAGCACTTAAAGATTCAATGATTGATCCCATATATTCTTCAGGAGTATCAATTTGTACTAATTCAAAAGGCTCACACTGAACTCCATCAAAATCACGTAAAATAACTTCAGGACGAGATACTTGCAACTCGTATCCTTCACGTCTCATATTCTCAATTAAAATAGCCAAGTGTAATTCTCCGCGTCCAGAAACAATCCAAGCATCAGGTGATGCGGTGTTTTCAATACGCATAGAAACATCGGTATGCAATTCAGACATTAAACGGTCTTCAATTTTACGAGATGTAACCCATTTCCCTTCGCGTCCTGCGAATGGAGAGTTATTTACTAAGAAAGTCATCTGTAAAGTAGGCTCATCAATATGAAGTATTGGCAGTGGATCAACATGGTTTGTAGGTGTAACTGTCTCTCCTACAAAAATATCTTCCATACCAGATACTGCAATTAAATCTCCTGCTTTTGCTTCATCAATCTCAACACGTTCTAGACCGAAGAAACCAAGCAATTTGGTTACACGGAAGTTTTTAGTAGATCCATCTAATTTACTCAATGTAACGCTATCTCCGACTTTGATTTTACCACGGAATACACGTCCAATACCAATTCTTCCAACGTAATCACTGTAATCCAATAAAGATACTTGGAATTGCAATGGTTCGTCTGAGTTATCAATAGGAGCAGGAATTTCGCTAAGAATTGTATCGAAGATATAGTTCATTGTGTCTTCTTGATCTTCTTTATCGTCAGATAAACTACTTGTTCCATTCATAGCAGAAGCATAGATAACAGGGAATTCTAACTGCTCATCATCTGCACCTAATTCAATAAATAATTCAAGAACTTCATCAACAACTTCTGCTGGACGAGCTGCATCTTTATCGATTTTATTAACAACTACGATGGGTACTAATTTTTGTTCTAATGCTTTTTTCAATACAAATCTTGTTTGAGGCATTGTACCTTCATATGAGTCAACAACTAAAACTACTCCGTCAACCATTTTCATGATACGCTCTACTTCACCACCAAAGTCAGCATGGCCAGGTGTATCCAAGATATTAATGTGAGTGTCTTTGTATTTAACAGCTGTATTTTTAGCTAAGATTGTAATACCACGTTCTTGTTCAATCGCATTCGAATCCATTGCACGCTCAGCTAATTTGTTGTGAGAATGTAGGGTGTCAGATTGCTTCAATAATTCATCAACCAATGTTGTTTTGCCGTGATCAACGTGGGCAATTATGGCTACGTTTCTAAGGTCTTCTCTTCTTATCATTACTATATTCCTCCATGATTCTTATCATTATTTCAATACTTCTGATTGGCTATCTATCAACATGAAAATTAATTTATCCAATTTATGCACTTGAACTTTTCATAAGTTTCTGCTCATTTCAGAATGAAAACGCATTGAAAACTTATGAAGACAACTATCAACTTGTACAGTCTAACACTAAAACAAAAGATTGAAAAGAAAAAAGTTGCTGTTAGCGGTATATTTTTTATTTTTTTAAAAAAAACGTTCTATCTATAGGTGTTTCAAGAATTTTCTTTATTCATTGAGCTATCTTTGTTTTCATTCATCCTATAGTAGATTCCTTATTTACCTATTCCCTTATCTAAAGTTTTTTATTATTTCTTTATGAGCAGATGGTGTCGCGACAACTGTTTTATTATGAGATAGCATATCAATTTCTTCTCCATTTAGCTGTGTATAATTTAATCCCAATTCTTCTGCTATTACTTTACCAGCAGCGATATCCCAAGGAGCTAGAGATGCTCCAATATAAGCAACTAACTTTCCTGTCGCTACTCGCGTCGTTTCAAGACCGGCTGAACCAATCATACGCACTCCACTACTAGCTCTTCCGATTTTTCTTGCATTATCATTCTTTTCACTAGTCATCAAGCGGTGACTGATTGCGATAAGTCCTTCTCGTAAAGAGATATCATCAACCGGTTCTAGCTGTTTTCCATTCAGGTAAGCTCCTTGATTTTTTGTAGCCGAATAAAGCTCATCTCTCATAACGTCGTATATATAGCCTAAGTGACCTATACCATTTTCATAAACACCTATCATAATAGCAAAATCACTTTTTTGCTTTACAAAATTTAATGTTCCATCGATAGGATCTATTATCCAAATAATCCCTTTCAATTCTGTGAAGGGCTGCTTTGAACTTTCCTCTCCTAAGACTCTTTCTCCAGGAAAATACGTATTTATTTTTTCAATAAAAAAATGTTCGATTTTCTTATCAATATTTGTTACTAAATCTGTACGAGTTGTTTTTTCTTCTATACTAATCATTTGTTTAAAAGATTTTTTACTTATCTCTGCAGCTTCATAGAGCCATTTTATAATTAGTTCATCTCGCTCAATTAGTCTATTCAAGAACTCACTTCCTTTCTTTTAGCTTAACTGATTTAAAATGAATATCTATTTATTTCCTTTATTATCATCCATGAAAATAGTTTTTTTATCTGTTTTTTTAGATTCTTGAAAGACCGAATAGACAGAATAGCCAGAAACAGATTCAAATTGACGACTCCATTTTTTTTCTTCTCCAATAGATGGGATAACTTCTTTAAATTCACGATAACTTATCAAAAACTGCTCTTTTTTTATTCCAATTTCATAGGCTAATTCAACTGCTCGCCATAAATTAATTACTTTTGTCATTTCCTCTTTTGTCCAATCGTAATCCATTGGGTAACTATAACTTTTATTTTCCATTGTATGCTCCTTTAACCTTTTTCTATCCAATCTAAATAGTTACGAGTTTCTTTTGCTACTCTAAACAATTCTTTTTTTTCTGACTCCGAAAAAACAAGTTCAGATACCTTAGTTGTACCATTTTTTCCAAGTAAAACTGGTAAAGATAATGGAATATTCATCAAATCATCTAAATCAACTAAATGTACCAACGTAACTAATGCTTTTTCGTCATAAAAAATAAATTGGGTTAACTCAATTAAGGCAGATGCCGTTGTGAAATAAGAGTTTGACTCTCTTGAAAATAAATCTCTTTCTGAAAGAAAGGAATCAATATTTATTCTATCATTTTCATTTAAAAAACTCTTTTTATTCATCATTAGACTAAGAATTGGCGTTCCGCCAACATTAGAGCGACTCCAAGTTGTGAGTTGACTTCCTTGTGAACTTCCACCAACAATAAAGGCATTAATATCTCTAGAAGCTACAGATAATTTCTTGCTTAATAGTTGTCTGAAGAATGTAGAATCTATAAATGTACCTAATCCGACTATTTTTTCTTTGGGAAGACCTGAAAATTTCCAAATAAGATAGGTGAACATATCTGTTGGTTCTGTAGCAATTAAAATTAATCCATTAAACCCGTTAGCCATTGCTTTTTTGATTACCTTACGAATGAGTGCTATATTCCTTCTAATATAACTATCATTTGATTCCCCTTCTTTTCTCTCCTCTTGCGCCGTTATAATTAATAAATCAGTTGTGAGAAAATCCTTGGCATTAGCAACCGTGAAAGAACGTGCTGACGAAAAAGAGGATGCATACTTTAGATCCTTTAATTTATTTTTTTCTAAGGACGGAAATTCATAAAATAAAATGCTTGCAACTATTGGTTTTAACATAGTTAAAAAAGCAAACAAGTAAGTTACTTCATCCGTACCTACAATAATAATCTTTTTCTCTTGTTCTTTACTCACTAAATCCCCTCCAACAACCTATTTAATTCTATTACTTAATGAGAAAAGAAAGTTTGTCGCATTTCTGCTTTTTCTTATTATACCAAATTTTTTATAATTTACTTTACTATATGCAAAAAAACACTTATTCAAATTAAGAATAAGTGCTTTTTTTATTATGAACACGTCTCCATTGGAACAATTAAGACAGTTTGAATTTAACTACATTACATGTGGATTGGTAAACCTAATGCTAATTCTGAAGCATCCATAACTGTTTCAGCTAAAGATGGGTGAGCATGAATAGTTAATGCAATATCTTCCGCTACCATTCCAGCCTCAATAGCTAATCCTATTTCAGCAATGACATCACTAGCACCGATACCAGCGATTTGCGCTCCAACGATTAAGCCATCTTCTTTATTTGTTACTAGACGTACAAAACCTTCTGTTGCATTTAAAGAAAGGGCACGTCCATTACCAGCTAATGGGAATTTAGATGCTTTAACATCCATCCCTTTTTCTTTAGCTTCTGCAAGAGTTAGTCCTACAACAGCTAATTCTGGATCTGTAAAGGCTACAGCTGGCATTGCTTTGTAATCAACAGCTACTTTTTTACCAGAAATAGCTTCTGCAGCAATCTTAGCTTCATAACTTGCTTTGTGAGCCAATGCTGCACCAGGAACGATATCTCCAATAGCAAAAATGTTTTTAACGCTTGTACGTCCTTGCTCATCTACTTTAACTAACCCACGGTCAGTCATTTCAACTCCTGCACCTTCTAGACCAAGCTCATCTGTGTTAGGTCGACGACCAACAGTTACCATCACATAATCAGCATCAATTGATTTTTCTGTGCCGTTTACTTCATATTTAACCGTTACACCGTTTTCAGTTTGAATCGCTTCTTTAGCCATTGCAGATGTCTCAATTGTTACACCTTTTTTAGCAAAATTTGTTGTAACATATTTAATCATATCTTTTTCAAAAGTAGGCATAATAGAATCTGTTCCTTCTAAAATAGTTACTTCAGCGCCTAAGTTAGCATATGCGCCAGCAAGTTCGCTACCAATATAGCCTCCACCAACAACAATTAATTTTTTAGGTACTTCAAGAAGTGCTAAGCCACCTGTTGAGTCAATAACACGTTTGCCAAATTTGAAACCTTTGATTTCAATTGGACGGCTACCGGTTGCAACGATTGCATTATTAAAAGAATACGTTTGGCCAGTTTTTTCTCCCATAACACGCATAGTATGCTCGTCGTTGAAGTAAGCTTCTCCTCTTAAAATTTCAATTTTATTTTTTTTCAATAAACTTTCGACACCTTTAGTAAGAGTCGAAACAACTTTATTGTTTTTCCATTCTTGGGTTTTAGCAAAGTCTAAAACAACATTTTCAGCTGTGATTCCAAAAGTCTCTGAATGCATAGCGTCTTGATAATGGTGTCCTGCACTGATTAAAGCTTTTGATGGTATACAACCAACGTTTAAACAAACGCCTCCGATATTTTCTCTTTCTACGATGGCTACTTTTTGCCCCATTTGAGCAGCACGTATTGCTGCAACATATCCTCCTGGGCCTGAACCAATAACAACTGTATCTAACTCTATTGCGAAATCTCCTACTACCATTTTTAACTCACCTTTATCCTTCCATCAATAATAATTCTGGATCAGCTAGCAATGTTTTTAATTCGTTCATTGCTTTTTGTGCAGTTGCGCCATCGATAATGCGGTGATCAAAACTTAATGATAACTGCATAACAGGTGCTACAACAATCTCATCATCTGCATTTACCACTGCTTTTTTAGCAATACGACCAACACCTAAGATAGCTACTTCTGGGTAGTTAATAACCGGTGTAAACCAACCGCCACCAATTGAACCAATATTACTTACCGAGATAGACCCGCTGCTCATTTCATTAGCTGCTAGTTTACCTTCTGTTGCTTTGCCTGAAAGTTCAGTAATCTCTTTTGCAATAGTAAAGATACTCTTAGCATCTGCATCTTTAATAACTGGTACAAATAAACCGCGATCAGTATCAGTAGCAATACCAATGTTAAAGTAATGTTTGTATACGACTTCGTTTGTTGTGTCATCAATAGAAGCGTTCATTGCTGGATATTTACGCAAAACAGAAACAATTGCTTTAACAACATAAGGTAAGAAAGTTAGCTTAATACCTTTATCTGCTGCAATATCTTTAAAATGCTTACGATGAGCCATTAATTTAGTTGAGTCAACTTCATCAAATAACGTAACATGTGGAGCAGTTGCCTTACTGTTTACCATTGCTCTAGCAATTGCTTTACGCATTGGAGACATTGGTTCACGAGTTTCACGTTCAGTCTGACTAGATTTAAATGCTGGCGCTGGAGCTACTGCTTTAACTGCTGGAGCTTGTCTTGTTTGAACCGCTGCAATTGTTGTCGTTTCTTGTTTTGCTGAACTTACCGCTGGAGTTGCACCGTTTTTATTAAAGTTAGTAATGTCTTCTTTTGTTACACGATTGTGTTTACCTGTTGGTGTAACTAGCGTTATGTCTACATTATTTTCGCGAGCAAACTGACGAACAGAAGGCATAGCTTGTACACGTTTGTTAGAGTCAGAAGACTTAACAACCGGTGAGCTAGCTTTTGTTCCAGCTGTTTCTTGAGATTTATTAGCACTTGCTGGAGTTGCGCTTTCTGTATTGTGCTCAGGTGAATCAATTTCAACGATTACTTGACCAACAGTAGCGACGGTTCCTTCTGCTACTAAAATCTTTTTAACTGTTCCAGAAACAGGTGAAGCAATTTCTTCTACTGATTTATCGTTTTGAATCTCAACGATTGAATCTTCCTCTTTAATTAAGTCGCCTTCAGCTACTAACCATTTCACGATTTCGCCTTCTGCCATTCCTTCTCCAACATCGGGTAACTTGAACTGATAGAAAGAACTTCCTTGAGAAACGGGAGCTTCAGTTTGAGTTTGAACTGCAACTGGAGTCGCTACCTCTTCATCTTCATGTCCTGGAGCATCAATTTCAACGATTACTTGACCAACAGTAGCAACCGTTCCTTCTGCTACTAAAATCTTTTTAATCGTACCAGAAACCGGTGAAGCAATTTCTTCTACTGATTTATCATTTTGAATTTCGACGATTGAATCTTCCTCTTTAATTACATCGCCTTCAGCTACTAGCCATTTTACGATTTCGCCTTCTGCCATTCCTTCTCCAACATCTGGTAATTTAAATTTAAAAGCCATTTTTAATTTTCTTCCCTTCTATATTAGAAATTCTATTTTACAACTCATAAGATTAACTGGACAACTTAAAATCAATAGATGCACCCATTTATCACTAAGTAAATGGTCTACATCTATTGTTTTTCACCTAATAATTTATAAATTAGAAGTTATAAACTTCTTTTATTTTATCTGCAATATCTGCAGCATTTGGCAACCAAGCACTCTCAGCTAAACCAAACGGGAAAACTGTATCTGGCGCTGCAACGCGGCCAATTGGAGCTTCTAATGAAAGTACAGCACGTTCTGCAATTTCAGACATAACCATTGCGCCAACACCTGCTTGGCGTTGTGCTTCTTGAACGACTACTACACGGCCAGTTTTTTCAACTGATGCAATAATTGTTTCAATATCTAATGGAGAAACGGTTCTTAAATCTACGATTTCTACAGAGATACCTTCTTTTTCTAAGTCATCAGCTGCTTTAAGTGCTTCACGAACCATTGCACCATAAGTGATGACAGAAACGTCTTTACCTTCACGAGAAATAGCAGCTTTACCTAATGGAATAGTATAAGATTCTTCAGGCACTTCATCACGGAATGAACGGTATAATTTCATGTGTTCAATAAATACAACAGGATCATTGTCGCGAAGAGCTGAAATTAATAACCCTTTTGCATCATAAGGGTTTGAAGGAATAACCACTTTTAAACCTGGTGATTGCGTCATCAAACCTTCTAAGTTATCCGAGTGCATTTCTGGTGTGTGAACTCCACCACCAAATGGCATACGGATTGTAATTGGTAAGCTACGTGTACCACTCATACGGTAACGTGTACGTGCAGCTTGACCAGCAATAGAGTCTAACACTTCAAAGATAAAACCAATAAATTGAATTTCTGGAACTGGGCGGAATCCTTGTAACGCTAGACCAATAGCCATTCCACCGATACCTGATTCAGCAAGAGGCGTATCTGAAACTCTTTCTTCGCCGAATTTCTCTTGAAGACCTGCAGTTGCGCGGAATACTCCACCATTTTTACCAACATCTTCTCCAAATACTAAAATATCTTGATCGCGTTCCATTTCTTGTTCAAGTGCTTCAGTTATTGCTTGAATCATTGTTTTTTGTGCCATAATTATTTATTCTCCTTTGCTTCAAAAGTCGCAATTTGTTCTTTAATTACTTGTGTAGGCTCTTCGTACATATTTTTCAAAAAGTCTGAAACTTTTTGTTTTGGTACTTGGTCAGCTTCTTTAGCTGATGCTTTGATTTCTTCTTGAGTTTGCTCGATTAATGCTTGTTCTTTTTCTTCAGACCATAGACCTTTTTCAGTTAAGAAGTTACGGAAACGAATTAGTGGATCGCGTTGCTCCCAGTAGTCAAAACTTTCCTGATCACGGTAACGTGTTGGGTCATCTCCAGAAGTTGAGTGAGGACCAAAACGAGAGGTTACTGTTTCGATTAGTACAGGACCGTTCCCAGCAATTGCCCATTCTCTTGCTTGTTTTGTAACTGCATAAACGGCTAACGGATCCATACCATCTACTTGAATTCCTGGAATTCCTGCTGCAACAGCTTTTTGAGCTAACGTAGTAGCTGCTGTTTGCTTGTGACGCGGTGTAGAGATGGCATAGCCATTATTTTGGATAAAGAATACTACTGGAGCCTTGTAAGCTCCTGCAAAGTTGATTCCTTCATAAAAATCTCCTTGTGATGAACCGCCATCACCTGTATATGTGAAAGCAACGTTAGGCTTGCCACGTTTTTTCAATCCAATTCCTGCTCCTGCAGCTTGAATAATTTGAGCACCAATAATAATTTGAGGTGGCATAGCGTGTAGGTCTTCAGGATATTGGCTTCCTTCAGCATGTCCGCGAGACCATAAGAAAGCTTTATAAACAGGTAACCCATGTTGAATTAATTGTGGAATATCACGGTATCCTGGGAACAATTCATCTTCTTTTTCAAAAGCAAAATAACTTGCCATTTGAGAAGCTTCTTGTCCAGCAGTTGGAGCATAGAAACCTAGACGCCCTTGACGAGCTAAAGCCATAGAACGTTCATGTAAAATACGCGACCAAACCATTTTCTCCATTAATTCCACTAATTTATCATCTGACAGATCTGGCATGATGTCTTTATTAACAACTTTACCATCCTTATCTAAGATTTGTACCATTGGGAAAGCCGCATCAACAGTGCTTAACAATGCTTCAAAATCTACGGGTTGTTTCTTGTTAGCCATTTGTAAACCATTCCTCTCTTATTGCATTCTAATTTTTTATAATTTTCTGTTTTATACAGTTAAACAAACTGTATTAGTGCAATCTGTTTGCTAATTAAATTTACCACTATTTCCCTAGTTATGCAAGCATATCAACGCTTTTCAAGCTATAAAATATCATTTCTATAAGAAAAATACTTGGAACTCTTTTTTTTATTTCGAGTCGTGAAGTATTTCACTACTATTTTTACCCTATTTTTTTCAAAATTAATCTTGTTATAGAAAAAAAATAACCATAAAATCGATGAATCAAACTTTAAACTGTTATATAATTTAAAATAAACTGTATTATAATCGACACAGCAACTATAAAATACAAATCATATTTTTTTATTCACAATCGAAAAATAATGAGGAGTTTCTCATTAACTTTACGTTTTTCTCTTACATTTCCTTTTCCAAAAGAAAAACACACATTTTATTTTAAAAAAAAGAAAGAAACAGACTTCTAAATCTGTTCCCTTCTTTTTATACAAGTCCTTGACTAATCATTGACTGAGCAATTTTTAAAAATCCCGCAATATTGGCTCCTGCAACAAAGTTACCAGGCGTATGATACGTTTTAGCAGTATCACGTACTTCAATATAGATAGATTCCATAATATTTTTTAGCTTTTCATCTACTTCTTCAAATGTCCATCTAAGTCGTTGACTATTTTGAGACATCTCTAAGGCAGAAACAGCTACCCCACCTGCATTTGATGCTTTTCCAGGTGCGTATAAAATCTTAGCTTCTTGATAAACTTCAATTGCATCTAAATCGGAAGGCATATTAGCTCCTTCAGCAACAGCTATAACTCCATTTCTAATCATCTTTCTAGCTTTTTCACCATTTATTTCATTCTGAGTAGCGCAAGGTAAAGCTACTTGATATCTTTTTTCTATATCCCAAATACTTCCTTCATAATAATAGGCTTTTGGATGATAGTGAATGTATTCAGAAATTCTTTTTCTTTCTACTTCTTTTATTTGTTTAATAGTAGCATAGTCAATCCCAGCCGGATCCCAAATGTAACCATCAGAATCAGAGCATGCAATGACTTTCCCACCTAACTCATGGACTTTTTGAATAGCATAAATAGCGACATTCCCGCTACCCGAAACAACTACTTTTTTATTTTCAAAAGAATTATTCGTATCTTGAAGCATTTTATCTGTAAAATAAGCTACTCCATAGCCTGTAGCTTCTGTTCTACCCAAGCTACCCCCTAAAAATACGGGCTTACCAGTTAATACACCTGCTTCAGACCCATTTAAACGTTTGTACTGTCCATACAGGTAACCTATTTCTCTTGCTCCTACACCTATATCTCCAGCTGGGACATCAAGATTAGGCCCAATGTGGTGCTGCAATTCCATCATGAAACTTTGACAAAAACGCATCACTTCATTATCTGATTTGCCTTTAGGGTCAAAATCACTGCCACCTTTTCCTCCACCAATAGGAAGCCCTGTTAAACTATTTTTAAACACTTGTTCAAATCCAAGAAATTTAACAATACTCTGGTTTACACTTGGATGAAACCGAAGACCACCTTTATAAGGTCCAATGGCTGAATTAAACTGAACACGAAATCCTCTATTTACTTTTACTTCTCCATGATCAGTCATCCAAGAAACTTTGAATTGAATGATTCTTTCTGGTTCTATCATTCGTTCTAAAATATTTTGTTGAATAAATTCAGGATGAGCGGTAAATACCGGCTCAATACTTCCAATAAACTCTTTGACTGCTTGTAGAAATTCTGTTTGTTCAGGATCATTTTTTAGTATTTTTGCATACGTATTTTCTATATATTTTGCTGCTTCTTCCATACTATTTACCCCTACTTTCTTCAATCGTCAATCAGTCTATCGTTTCTTTCTTAAAATTATCTCATATTTCGTTTTAGAAATGAAGTTTTTTCTAATATCTTTAAAATAAATTTGCTCGTGCATTTTAGCTAAATAGCTGTTAAAATTAAAAAAGTTGATAATAACCCTATTTACAATAAATAAGTATGTTTATGTAAAATAGATAATGAAAATTTATTTACAGGAGTGAAATACAAATGATTACAATGAAAAATATCATTTTGGAGGGCAACCCTACTTTAAGAAAAACTGCAGAGGAAATTTCGTTTCCTATCAATGAAGAACTAAAAACACTTGGACAAGAAATGTTAGAGTTTCTAAAAAACAGCCAAGATGCAGATTTAGCAGAAGAATATCAACTTCGTGCTGGAGTTGGACTAGCAGCACCTCAATTAGATGTTTCAAAAAGAATGATTGCTGTTCATATACCTAACGTTGATGATGAAACAAGTGAACCCATTCTGAGTACCGTCATGATTAACCCTAAAGTCATTAGTCACTCTGTTCAAAGTGCCTGTCTATCAGAAGGTGAAGGATGTCTTTCTGTTAATCGTGATGTTCCTGGATATGTTCCTCGTCATACTAGAATAACCGTAACGTACTTTGACTTGGACGGTCAAGAACAAAAGATTCGGTTAAAAAATTATTCCGCCATTGTAATTCAACATGAAATTGACCATATTAATGGCATTATGTTCTACGATCATATTAATAAAGAAGATCCTTTTCACTTAGATGAAACGGTTTCTATTCTTTCTTAATTAAAGATGAGATAAAATGGATTGAGCATGAGAAGAATTTTTCTCATACTCAATCCATTTTTTACTGTGCAAAAATTATGTGAAATAAGTGGTCTATTCTATGTTTTATGACATTAGCATTGCATGAAACACTATATGTTCCATAAATTTATTTCTGTTGTTCTAATAGACAAAAAAGCACTTTATACTGAACTAAGATGGCTCATCCAAGACCAATAAAAAGAACTGAATACATGGATAAAAAGAACTGAATACATGGATAATGTATAAAAAATTCTGCTTTTAATAACTAGTTTTCTTAGATTGAATTAACTAATTTACCAAGCCTTATCCCAAAAAAATTAGTGATGTTGATAAATACTATAAGAAACTTAGTTTTTCTCAAGCTCTTAAACTTTTTATTAATGGAATCAGTGACAAAAAAGAAAGCCTTAGAGAGATAAATATGACTTTCGTTTCGAAAAAACATCAAAAAGAAACTAAAGTTTTAGAGCTCTTAGTAACTATTATCAAACACTATTCAACTATTTCGAGGTACTCTTCGTACCCTTCTTCTTCCATGTTCTCATAGTCAATAAATTTTAACGCACTTCCGTTGATACAATAACGAAGTCCACCCGTTTCTTGTGGCCCATCATCAAAAACATGGCCTAAATGAGAATCTGCTAGACGGCTTCTAACTTCTATCCGTTTCTTACCTAGTGTGGTGTCTTCAAATTCTTTTAAAGCATCCTCTTTGATTGGTTTGATGAATGTTGGCCAACCAGTAGCTGCATCGTATTTATCTTCTGAAGAAAATAATGCTTCTCCAGAAACAATATCTACATAAATTCCTTTTTGGTCGAGTTGATCGTATGGATGGGTATATGGTGTATCTGTCGTATTATTTTGAGTGACTGAGTATGCCTCGGGGCTTAATATTTCTTTCAGCTCTTCATCGGATGGTTTTGAATAAACCTCGGATTCTCCAAGTGTATCATCTCTTTCTACACCTGTCTTAGCTTCTTGTAAGTTAATTGTACAGTATCCTCTTGGATTTTTCTTTAAATAATCTTGATGATACTCTTCGGCCACAAAGAAATGTTCAAGTGGTAAAACCTCCACCACAATCTTTTTATCGTAACGTTTTTGCTCAACATTGATTACTTTTTCGATTGTTTCCACTTTGCTTTCGTCTTCGTAGTAAATTCCTGTTCGGTATTGGGTGCCTCTATCATTTCCTTGTTGATTTAAAGAGGTTGGATCAATAACCTTAAAGTAGTATAAAAGGATATCCGTTAGATCAATTTTTGATGAATCATAGGTCACAGACACAGTTTCAGCATGCCCTGTATTTGCATAGACAACTTCCTCATAGCTTGGGTTGTCCGTTGTTCCATTTGCATAACCTGAAACAACGTCAATCACGCCGTAGATTCGACCAAAGTACTCATCAACACCCCAAAAACAACCGCCCGCTAAATAAATGATCTCTAGATTTTCTTCTTCATAGTCTATCTGTGTTGGTATATCTTCAGACTCTGACTGCTTACTATCGCTGTTTACATTCACATAGATAAGTCCTCCAATAAACAAAAGTCCTATCAATACAAAAATATTTTTCTTAGTCATTTTGCACCTCTCTCTCCTATACGTTAGTTTAAATTTTTTTGAGTACTTAAGAACACTATTTTATGCATTTAGTATAACATACTATCGCTAAGTATCTTTTAAGAACGCACAAACATTTTTACATAAAAATAGCCTTCAAACCGTAGTTTGAAAGCTATTAGCAACTTTTGTTAAAATTATTATGGAGATAAGGGGGGTTAGTTCGGTTTCATTTAACCGGTTTTAAATGATGTTGAATAACGCTACATTACAAGGAATTTAATGATGTTAGTTGCTAATAATAATGACTACGCAGCGTATAGCGTATATAGTCACTGAAGATAATCCAACGAGAATTATAGGAAAAGCAGTAAAAGTTAGTTTTGATTTGTAAATAAAAAATATCTACCATTAAAATCAAGGTAAGGTATAATATAATTACACGTTATATTTAATGTGAATACTTGTGGAGGAGTGGTAAAGATGTTTTTAAGTATATTGGGGTTATTGTTATTTTTAGCAAGCATAGTTTGGTTGGTCATTTCACTATTTAAAAGAAAAGGTACTAAGAAACCTTTAATAGCTATTGCGACAGGTTTTGTTTTATTTATTGTTGGTATATCTTTAGATATTAGTAATGATGAACAAACAAGTTCAAAAGAAAACAATACTAGTGAAGTAGCAGATAAAGTAACCGAAAGTAAAGAAGAAATAGCAGATAAAGAAGCTGAAGAAAAAGAAAAAGCGGATGCCAAAGCTGAAGAAAAAAACAAAAAAGAATCTGAAGAAAAAGCTGAATCAATAAGAAAAGATGAAGAAGCTAAAGCTACTAAAGAAAATGAAGAAAAAGCTAAGGCTGAAGCAGAATCTATTGTTGTTAAAGAAACAAAAGAAGAGGCTGAACTTCCAAGAGAATATAAAAATGCCCTAAATAATGCTTATGATTATTTAGACTATACTAGCTTTTCAAAAAGTGGACTATATGACCAGCTGATTTATGAAGACTATCCAGATGATGCTGCGCAATACGCAATTGATAATGTGAAAGCTGATTGGAACAAGAACGCTCTTCAGGCAGCTATAGATTACTTAGATTATAGTTCGTTTTCTAATCAAGGTCTTTATGATCAATTGATTTACGAAGGATTCACAGGTGAACAAGCACAATATGCTATTGATAATTTACCAGAATAAATAAAAAAGAACACTCCCTTCCTCTCAAAAGATTAGGAGTGTTCAATCCAAAAACAGTCTGCAATAGTTTTCTTTTATATTTCCTATTGTATCACAAAATAGGTAGTTTATTACATGGCAGCACACACTAAATTAAAGTTAAAATAGTGATGATATAAAACAAACATAGTTTTAAATGGCGAACAAATACAGATGATGGAAAAAGGTCTTAGAACAAAATATAAAGCATAAAATGAGGTAGAATCATTAGAAAACAAATTAAAACGTGGCGGGTCGGTTAGTGATAGAAAAATAGTATTCATACTATATTTTAATAATTGGTATAAAGTTTTTAGAAGGGGCAAGAAATCTAAGAAAAAAGATAGAGATATTCAGCATAGTATTAATATTACTAGTAAATTCTTTGGTAAAACAAAATTGAAATCTATTAACAATTAATAGATCAGTTTTTTATCAACGATTATAGTGAAGGTCGTGCTGCTACTACCGTCAAAAAATACACAAGTACGTTAGAACTTTCCTACGTGATGTAGTATTATTTCTAAAAAAAAATTGATGATTTGAATCCTATTTATGCATCACGTTACATGATTGCATTTCGATTAGCGATCGGTGATAAATTTTCTAAAATTATATGATTAGCTTAGGACTACATTGATTTTTTTAAACAGTTAGAATCAAGTGCACATGGGACTACGCTGATACATATGACTTTACTCCAACTAAAAACTTAGCTTCTAATCGTGTGATAACTATTTATGATAATACTTTGTCCATTTTAATTCAGTTAAAACATTATCAAAATAAACTTCAAGCAGTGTCAGGTTTAGGAAACACAAAAAACTTATCTTTATTAATAGGAATATTTATTTGACATCTAGTACTGAAACGAATAAAACATTAAAAAAGATTTGCAAAGATTGCGGTATAAAAGGAGTCACTTCTCATTCATTGAGACATACTCATGCTTCTAGTATGATTTATAATCGCTTAAATATAAAATACATCTTTAAACATCTCGGCTATGAATCCATTACTACTACTTGGCAAACTTACGAACATTTTATTGATGAGTTAGAACAACGTAAAGATTAACAAGTAAGCATCACAATGAATAAACTATATTCTCTATCTAATAATTAGCAAAAAAATCTGACCAATGAAAAAAGTGAGCAAGATGTTAGTAGAGCTATTGAAAGATAGAATAAACCAAACTATTGTTCGCAAAAAAAAGCGCTAAAGATACTGTCAGTTAGACATCCCTTAACGCTTTAGAACTGGATAGAATAAAATTATTATGGAGATAAGGGGGTTCGAACCCCTGACCTTTTGGCTGCCAGCCAAACACTCTCCCAGCTGAGCTATACCCCCATAAATAAGAAACGAATCTTATTTATTAACACCTTTATTGTATCAGACCAAGTTCTTGTAATGCAAGATAAATTCCATCTTCATTGCAGTTTTTTGTTATCTTATCTGCTTTTAATTTTACTACTTCTAATGCATTCCCCATTGCTACTCCTACTCCTACCTCAGTAAGCATTTCCAGATCATTTAAACCATCTCCAAAAGCGATTGTATCTTCAATTGCAAATCCTTGTTGCTTCGCAAAATCTAGTACTGTATGTGCTTTAGAGCCATCATGAGGAACAATATCAACCCCATTAGCATGCCATCTAATAAATTTGAATTTAGGAAACTGACCATTCTCATAGGCATTTTTTTCTTCATCCGTATAAAAAATTAAACTTTGATAGATAGGATTAGTCAAATGGTAATCACGATCATGAGGAGGTGGACTCGATCCGACACTCTTCATCGCATTAATCATTCTTATATTATTATCTTTGCTTCTTCTTTTCAATTTATCAGCAGATTCATAAATAACATCATGGTTATGCTTATCTGAAATTTCAACTAATCTTTTTAATTCATTTTGGTCAAGCTTATTTTCGAAAACAAGCTTGTTACGAAAATAGCCTGCTGCTCCATTACAAATAATATAATTATCAAATTCTAACTCATCGATAATAGATTGAGCTAAAAATAAGTTTCTACCTGTCGCGATAACAACTTCATGACCACGTTCTTTTAACTGCTCTAGAGCTTTTTTAGTACTAGGTAGAAATTTCTTTTCATCATTCAGTAATGTTCCATCTATATCAAAAAATATCATTTTCTTTTTCATTTTTCACGAACCTTTCCTTTTATTAAATAGACTTTTATTCTTCTGCTTGTTGAAATTGGCTATTGTATAATTTCTCGTAAAAGCCACCTTTATTTAATAATTCTTCATGATTGCCTTGCTCTACGATTTCACCTTGATCCATGACTAAGATTAAATCTGCATCTCGAATCGTTGACAATCTATGAGCAATAACAAAACTCGTACGCCCTTCCATAATCTTCTTCATAGCTTTCTGAATCAAAGCTTCTAAGCGAGTATCGACCGAACTGGTTGCTTCATCTAAGATAAGTATCCTTGGATTAGAAATGATTGCCCTAGCAATAGTTAACAATTGTTTTTGTCCTAACGAGATATTAGAAGCTTCTTGATCTAGCTCCATGTTATACCCCTCAGGTAATGTACGAATGAAATGGTCCACGTTGGCTGTTTTTGCAGCGTCTACAACTTCATAATCCGTAGCATCTAATTTACCAAAACGTATATTATCTGCTATTGTCCCATTATAGAGCCAAGCATCCTGTAATACCATCCCGAATTGTGCTCTTACTTCTTTACGGTCCATTTCCTTAGTATCAATACCATCTATTTTTATTGCTCCACTATCGACATCATAAAAGCGCATTAACAAGTTTATCAATGTTGTCTTTCCAGCTCCGGTTGGGCCAACAACCGCTACTTTTTGACCACTTTTCACTTGAACAGTTAAATCTTTAATTAATGGATTGTTCTTATCGTATCCAAAACGAACATGCTCAAAAGTGACGTTCCCAGCAATCGGTTTTGGTAAATCGATTTGAATGGCATCTGGCTTTTCTTCAGGCTCATCTAAAATTTCAAAAATCCGTCCAACAGCTGCTGCTGCACTTTGGAGGACTCCAGAAAGTTGCGTAATTTGAGTAAGAGGCTGATTAATTTGCCAGATATATTGTGTAAATGCTTGTAAGTTACCTAAAGATAATGTTCCTTGAATGACAAACAATCCACCTAATACAGCTATCACGAAATAAACTAAATGCGTAGCAAAACCGATTAGAGGGCTCATAATTCCAGAAATGAAGGCTGCTTTAAACCCATACTCGCTAAGATTATGATTGATTATTTTAAATTCCTCTAATTTATCTTGTTCTTTTCCATAAAGTTTTATCTCAGAAAAGCCACTATAACTTTCTTGAACATGTCCATTCATTGCTCCTAAAGCACTTTGTTGTTCAACAAAGTAAGGCTGCGATTTACGAATAATGTATTTTGAAATTAAAAGTGATGATGGAATTAAAATAAGAATAACAGCTGCTAGAGGAACCGATAAATAAAGCATCATCATGACAGCAAAAGTAATCCCCATAACTGAGTTTACAATTTGTATTAAGCTTTGCTGCATAGCGTTGCTCACAGCATCTACATCATTGGTTACACGACTTAAAATATTCCCTTGTTGATTGCGGTCAAAGTACGAAACAGGTAAACGATTAATTTTGCTTTCAATCGTATTTCTCAAATCACGCATCGTTTGTTGAACAACATTCGTCATAATGTAAGCAGAAGCATAAAGGGTTAGTTGATAAACAGCTGAAACGCTTAGCATAACAATAAGTACCTGTCTCACGTATGAAAAATTAATTTTAGCCCCGGCTACACCTTTTAAGATATCCGCTACATTATTCCCAACTTCTGTTAATGCGAGTCCTATAATAAAGGGTTGAAGGGCATTCATCAACATACAAATCATGGTTAGTGCAATAGCTGAAATAAATCCTCTTTTGTATGGCTTGATAAAATTCCATAAACGACGAATAGCTACTAACGATTCTCTCATGCTAATTCCTCCTTCGACAATTGTGATGCTGCTATATCATAGTAAATATCTGATTTTTTTAATAATTCTTCATGTGTACCTTGTGCAACAACAATACCTTTATCTAAAACAATTATTTTATCCGCATGTCGGATAGATCCCACTCTTTGTGCAACGATTAAAACGGAAGCCTCTTTTGTTTCAGCTTTTAACCGTTCTCTTAACCTTGCATCCGTTTGGTAATCCAACGCAGAAAAACTATCATCAAAAACGTATACATCTGGTTTTTTTATAATTGCTCTTGCGATAGACAGTCGTTGTTTTTGTCCACCAGACATGTTACTGCCGCCTTCTGCTAAAAGTTCTTCATACTGTGCAGGTTTTGATAAGATAAATTCTTTTGATTGAGAGATATCAGACGCCTCGTCAACTTCATTAGTTGTTGCATTCCACTTTCCATAACGCATATTCTGGGAAATAGTCCCAGTAAATAAAAGAGCTTTTTGAGGAATAAAACCAATTTTTTTTCGTAAAGCTCTTAGTTGATAATCCCTAACATCTACTCCATCTATCAAAACACGGCCTTTAGTTACGTCATAGAAACGCGGAATTAATTGGATTAATGTCGACTTCCCACTTCCCGTACTTCCTATAAAAGCAACCGTTTCGCCAGGTTCTGCTGTGAAACTAACATCTCTGATAACAGGAGATTCTGTATTTCCTGGATAAGCGAATGTAACATTTTCAAAAGCAACATGTCCATGGATAGCTGTTTCTGTTACACCATTTTCATTTTCATCTATAGAAGGAACTGTTTGAATGACTTCTTCGATTCTTTCTGCTGACACGGCTGCTCTTGGATACGTCATAAAGACATTCGCAAACAGCATAAATGAAAATAACGCTAAAAATATATATTCGATAAAAGCTATTAAACTGCCTACTTGTAAGTTCCCACTTTGAATTTCAACCGTTCCAGACCAAACAATGGTCACTAAAATAATATTAAATACAATAGAAAAACCAGGCATAGCTAATGCCATTAACTTGAAAAGTTTTTTAGAAATAGCTGTATAATTTTCATTAACTTTTATAAATCTTTCTTCTTGGAATGTTTCTTTAACAAAAGCGCGAATGACTCTAAGTCCTGTCAAGTTCTCTCGTAAATTTTGATTAATGTGATCTAAGCTCTTTTGTTGTTTTTCTGATAAAGGTTCTGATTTACGAGCAATCAACCAGACAATTGCAAAAAGAAATGGGATAGCTATTAATACTGTAGATGATAGCGAAGGACTCGTTCTTACTATCATGAAAAAACTAGCGATGAACATAATAGGTGTCATCATTCCTAATCTCAAGAGCATTTGTAGAAAAGTCATAACTTGAAAAGCATCATTCGTCGTTCTAGTAACTAAAGAAGAGACACCAATATGATTAAACTCACTATGTGAAAAAGACTGGACAGATAAAAAAATATCGTTTCTAATATCTCTAACAATTTTAGTCGTAATTTTACTACCTGTATAAGCTAATCCTATCAAACTAACTAGTCCTATAACTGCTATGACTACCATCCATTTACCATAATTCATTACCTCAGAAAAATCATTCATGATAATTCCTTTGTCAATAATCAAAGCTAATAAGGTTGGTAACCCCAGTTCAATGATGACAAAGCCAAATACACATAAAAAATTCAACCATAACAAACCTTTATAATTTTTTAAATAACGTAACATTAACTTCACTTACTCATCTCCTTTTCATCCATCTTAAGTAATTCATTTCTAACTAATATAGCATAGTCTGGATAAAAGGAACATTACTAGAATCTTTTTTTCTTTTTTACTTTTATTTTTTCTTTTTTGACTGATTAGCCTTAGTTTCTATACTTACTAAATGAACTATGTTAAAATAAACATATCTGTTGTGAGACTAACACAACCACCAGTTCGGGAAAATAGTAAAAATTATTTCAGCGTTGAGAAATACCGGTTAACTATGAGATTTTTCTGCTTGTTTTACCATTAAAATTTATAAAACAAAACTGCCGTGGTTCCATCTAATCAGCACTGAAGAGTGTAAAATGATGGTTTTTTTCGTTATGCAACATTACATTAAATTATTATCTATAAAACAAATCATCATTTGATGATATTAAAAAGGAGAGAAACACATGATTTACAAAATAACTTACCAAGAAACTAAATTAAGAAACCCAAAACGGGAAGAAACACAGTCTTTATATATTGAATCAGATACAGAAATAGAAGCACGTAGCCTTGTTGAAACAAACACCCCCTTCAACATTGAGTTCATTCAACCTATAGATGGTAGCCATTTAGAATATGAACAAAAAAGTCCGAACTTTAAACTTACGGAGTTTGCTAAATGAAACCGTCTATAAAAAACAATGAAGCAGCCGTTTTTGCCATTGGGGGTTTAGGTGAAATTGGTAAAAATACCTATGGCGTACAATTTCAAGATGAGATTATCATCATTGATGCCGGTATTAAATTTCCCGAAGACGACTTATTAGGAATTGATTATGTCATTCCAGATTATAGCTACATTGTTCAAAACATTAATAAAGTAAAAGCTTTGGTTATCACTCATGGCCATGAAGATCATATTGGTGGTATTCCGTTCTTACTAAAACAAGCAAACATTCCAATTTATGCAGGTCCTTTAGCTAGTGCCTTAATCCGCAATAAATTAAATGAACACGGATTACTCCGTGATACTGAACTACATGAAATTGGCGAAGATGATGTTATTAAATTCAGAAAAACAAGTGTTAGTTTCTTCAGAACAACGCACAGTATCCCTGAAGCCTTTGGTATCGTTGTTAAAACGCCGCCTGGTAATATTGTCGCAACAGGAGATTTTAAATTCGATTTCACTCCTGTTGGCCAACCTGCTGATTTGCATAAAATGGCGCGTATTGGTGATGAGGGAGTTTTAGCTCTTCTATCTGATAGCACAAATGCAGAAATTCCGACGTTTACAAACTCAGAACAAGGGGTCGGCGAAGCAATCACAAATATTATGCAAAAAGTCGAAGGAAGAATTATTTTCGCTACTTTTGCTTCTAACATTTCTCGTTTAGAACAAGTTGCCCAAGCATCTATCAAAACAGGTAGAAAAATTGCAGTTTTCGGTAGAAGTATGGAATCTTCTGTTGTAACCGGACGCTCATTAGGCTACATTACTGCTCCAGATGATAAATTTATTGAATCTCAAGAGTTAAATCGTATGCCAGCAAACGAAACCATTATTTTATGTACTGGTTCACAAGGTGAACCTATGGCTGCATTAAGTAGAATCGCTAATGGTACCCATCGTCAAATCTCAATTCAACCTGGAGATACGGTTATTTTCTCAAGTTCTCCAATTCCTGGAAATACTGCTAGTGTCAATCGTGTTATTAACTTGTTATCTGAAGCCGGTGCAAATGTTATCCACGGCAAAGTTAATAATATCCATACTTCTGGCCATGGTGGTCAACAAGAACAAAAATTGATGCTTCGTTTAATGAAGCCAAAATATTTTGTTCCTGTCCACGGTGAATACCGTATGCAAAAAATCCATGCTGGTCTAGCTGAACAAATCGGGATGTCTAAAGAAGACTGTTTCATTCTAGAAAACGGTGACGTTCTTGCTCTAACAGCGGATTCTGCTAGAAAAGCAGGTCATTTTGACGCTGGTGACGTCTATGTAGATGGAAAAGGTATTGGCGATATTGGGAATGTTGTCTTACGTGATCGTCGTTTGCTTTCTGAGGAAGGTCTAGTTGTTGTTGTTGTTACAATTGATTACAAATCTAAGGAAATCTTAGCTGGACCAGATATTTTATCACGTGGTTTTATTTATATGCGTGAGTCTGGAGAACTAATTAACGATGCTCAACGTGTTATCACTAAAAGCTTGAGGAAATTACTTGCTAATACCGAGGAGCCTCTTACAGAACAAGCAGTTAAATCTGTTGTTATCGAAAGTTTGAAACCTTTCCTATATGAGAAGACTAAACGTCATCCAATGGTGTTACCGGTTATTATGCCTGTATAATCACAAAAAACTCTTACTTTCCTTTAGGAAGTAAGAGTTTTTTATTTTTATACTAGTTGTTCAATAAACGTGTAAATAGGCTCATCACTTTTTTTATCATAATCTACTTTCAAATTATACCCACTGAAAAACCAATCATCGTTTTTTTCAATGAAATAAGTCACTCCATTTATAACCGTTTTAGTTAGGATATCTTCAGGTTGACATATATTCATCCCTACAGAAAAACCTTCGTGAACTTCAGTTTTCCCATAAACTTTACCCATGAAACGAACACCACTTCCTTTTGAAACGCCAACTTCTTTTTCAAACCATTCAATGGCATGTGTAGTTAATTCTATTTTCATTTTTTGCTTCACAGACTATAAAATCTATGAATCCTCCCTCCATTTAGCTATCTTTTAATTAGTTTAACATATCTTTATATAAAATACAGATAATAGGATTTTACTAAGCGTAGGAGAGTTTTTTAATGAATTAAGTGGTGTTTAAAAGCATAAATAGCTGCCTGAGTTCGGTCATCAACATCTAATTTAGCCAATATATTAGAAACATGTGTTTTAACTGTTTTTAGGGTTATAAATAACTTATTTGCAATTTCTTGATTTGAATTGCCTTGTGCAATTAATAATAAAATTTCATTTTCTCGTTTAGTTAAATCATCATGAAGATAATGAGGTTGTTTTTTAGAAAATCGAGTCATCATTTTAGCTGTAACTTCCGTTTCTAAGATTGATTCTCCTTTATAAGTAGAACGAATAGCATCAGCAATTTCTTTTGCAGTAGAAGTTTTTAAAATATAGCTTGCAGCACCAGCTTCAAGAGCAGGATAAACTTTTTCATCGTCAATAAAACTTGTTACAATAATAATTTTAGCTTCTGGCCATTCATTCATGATTGCTTTTGTTGATTCAATACCGTCCATTACATCCATTACCAAATCCATCATAATAACATCTGGCCTAAGTTCCATTGCTTTTTGATACCCTACTTTTCCATTTTCTGCTTCACCAATAACTTCAATATCTGGTTGAATCGATAAGTAGGATGACACACCTAATCTTACCATTTCATGGTCATCAATCAACAAAACTTTTATCATCCTCATTCACTCCCTCAATAAGCGGTATCTTAATTTCTACACTTGTTCCCTTATCTTTGAAACTGATAACTTTAAACGTTCCACCCATATTGCTTACTCGTTCATTTATATTAACTAGACCATAATTCCCTGCTTTTTGTTCTTCAGGATTAAATCCAATCCCATCATCAATGACTCTCAACGACAATGAGTCCTGGTTTTGTTTTAAGTAAACTTCCAACTCTTTAGCCTTTGAATGCCTTAAAGTGTTTGAAAGGAGTTCTTGTATTATTCGAAATAAATGATCTTCCATTCCAGTTTCTAAATTTACTTCATCAATTTCCCAAATTAGTTTAATTTGTATCTTTGTTTTTAGTTCTGTTAATAGCTGTTCAATTCCTTTTTTTAACGTTTTTCCTTCTAGATTTATTGGTCTTAAATGGAGTAACAAAGCTCGCATCTCAGATTGCGATTCATTTATAATACTTTCAACCATTTTAAGCTGTTTTTTCATTACCCCATCAGTCTCTTCAAGTTGTTCATTACTAGCTGATAACAGCATCATTGCTGCAAATAATTGTTGGCTAACAGAATCATGTAATTCTCTAGCAAGACGACGTCGCTCTGCTTCTAAAATTTCTTCTTTTGTTTCTCCATCAACTAACTTAGGAATATTGCTTTGTTTTTGAACTTCCTTAGACAAATCAAGTAGTTTAATACGGATTGCTGAAAGCGAGTCTTTTATGTCTTCTAAATAATCATATTCCTCTACTTCACTATCTAAATATTTCGAGCTAGTTTCAACTGAGTAATTTCCACTAGCAAGTAATCGTACTATTTCCTCTATATGCTGCCATTCTCTTCGTTGAAACTCATGTAGCAAGAGTGTTGTTAATAGACCGATAATCAGCGCTACCCCTAGTAGATAAAGGATATAAGGCACATGTAGGAACTGCGTTGTTAAAATAGTGATCAGCCAATCTTCAGGTCGTATTGCGTAGCTATAGGATAAAGAAACAACCACAAAAAAGAAAAAAGATAAAAAAGTAATCTGAATAAATCGTATTCTACTATTCTTTTTTTTCATATTGTTATCACCTCTAAATCACCAACTAAAACAGTTGTGATGAGCTTTATTTTTCTTGTATTTTCATCATATTGTTCGCTATATAGTTTCAAAGATTCATTGTTTAAGGCGAAAATATCTCTTTCAAAATGTACTTTCCCTTTAAAAGCACTATGTTGAATCATTATTCCAATCCCAGCAGGTACTAAAATACGAGTCTTACCAAAACCTTTGCGAACAATCACATAACTTTCATCTTTAGGTAAGAGTGTATTGCCTAAATCTATAATCGTATCTCCCATAAAGACAGTTACATTAATATCATCCCATTCATAAACGGTGTTACCGATTCTTTCATTCCCTAACCAGTTTCGTTTAAATCTTTTCCCATTTTTCGGTAGACTTTTTGCTGTTTCTACAATAATTATCTCTTTTTCTTGCCAAGGGATGCTATCAAAATTAGAAAAATTTAGATTTGATAACGATTTACTATCTAAAACTACAAAAAATAAAATAGCACAAATCAGCATAAACCAAATAGCACTTGTTGATAATAAAGCAATTAAAACTAATACACTACCTATCATTAAGTACGTTTGTCGTTTTGAATTAATTTTTTTACGTTTTCCACGCAATAAAACTAATGTACCTACTATTAAAGTTAATAAAGTAAAACTATTATTTACAGATTCATATAATAACCAAACAAATAGACATGCTTCAACTAGAAAAAACAAGCGCAATTTTTTTTTCAATGCGTTGACCCCCTTAATATTTAGTGCTTTAGCATAAGTATAAGCCATTTATAGAGAAAAAAAAGCCTGCTAAAGCATGAGGTCGGTCTAAGACTAAAGTCTGATAATATTAAAAATAAAAAAATAAAAGAACAGCTCAAATTGAAATAATTTAGCCATTCTTATTATATTTATTATTCTATACTCATTATCTTGATAGTCATATCTCCACCTGGTGTTGAAATAACAACTTGATCTCCGACTTTTTTACCCATTAGTGCTTTAGCAATAGGTGAGTCATTTGAGATACGTCCACTAAATGGATCAGCTTCTGCGCTTCCTACGATAGTGTATTCTTCGACTTCACCATCTGGCAATTCAACAAATGTAATTTTGCGGCCAATCGCAACTTCATCCATAGCACTTTTTGAATTGTCAATTATTTCTGAAAAACGCAACATTGTTTCAATTGTCGTAATACGTCCCTCCACAAAAGCTTGTTCATCTTTAGCTGATTCATACTCAGAGTTTTCTGATAAATCACCAAAGCTACGTGCAATTTTAATTCTTTCGATAATTTCTTTTCTTTTAACTGTTTTTAATTCTTCTAATTCTGCCTCTAGCTTATTTTTTCCATCTAAAGTCATTGGATATATTTTTTCTATCATAAGTAAATTCTCCTTTTTAAATAAACGCTTGTTTAATGGTTTTATACTTATTAACTTATTGAAAGCGTCTTTACAATTTCAATAGAGATAAGATACCATGTAGGCTTTTATTTGTAAACACTTTATGGCTATTCTCATATAATTTTAAGCTTAGTCATTGTTATTTATTCATTTAATTTTTCTTATTAAACTTTTAATTGATATTCAAGAATACTTTTTATCTTCGTTGTCATCAAATCAATCGCAACTTGATTGCGTCCACCTTCAGGAATGATAATATCTGCAAACTTTTTAGTTGGCTCAATAAACTGAGTATGCATGGGTTTTACAACTGTTAGGTATTGCTCAATAACAGAATCAAGTGTTCTACCACGTTCCTCGATGTCCCTTTTAATTCTTCTAATAATTCGAATGTCATCATCCGTATCCACATAGACCTTAATATCCATTAAATCTCTTAAACGTTTATCTTCTAAAATTAAGATACCTTCTAAGATAATAACTTCCTTCGGTTCTTGAATAATAAATTGATCACTTCTAGTATGAGCAGCATAATCGTATACTGGCTTTTTGATAGATTTATAGTGAATCAAATCTGTCAAATGCTTGATTAATAGGTTTGTATCAAAGGCAAATGGGTGATCGTAGTTCGTATTCAAGCGCTCCTCATAAGATAGGTCACTTTGATCTTTGTAGTAAAAATCTTGTTCCAACATTAAAATAGAGTGTCCGGAGAAATGATTGTAAACTGCACGACTCACACTCGTCTTCCCACTACCTGATCCACCTGTTACTCCAATGACAATCGGCTTGCGTTCAGCATTCATGCTTTTTTCGCTCCATTCCTATTAAAAGATAGTGATTCTACTGTTTTTCAATGCTTTCCATTTTTTAGTATGTCAACTAATTAAGGGATGATGTATTCATCTACTAATTCTTGGTGTTCAGCGTATGTTCTTGAAAAATAAACTTTACCTGTCGATGTATCTGCTAAAAAATAAATATAATTTGTATCTGCAGGATTTAATGTAGCCTTGATAGCATCTTCTGACGGATTATTAAACGGTCCTGGCCCGTATCCTTTATTTTGATACAAGTTATAAGGAGAGTTTGTTTCTAAATCTTTATAAGTAACAATCTCTTTATGTTTATTCATTGCATAAAGTACACTGATATCTGATTGCAAAGGCATTTCAACAGCTAAACGATTGAAAAATACACTAGCGATTTTTGTTCGATCCTCAAACGAATTGCCTTCTCGTTCAGTTAATGAAGCTAACGTCATGACTTGTTGAACAGTCATCTTTTTATTCTCAATAGTTGAATAGTAACTTTGCATAACTTCATCTGTCTTTTTAACCATATTCTCTATGACGATTTCAAGAGACATTTCTTCTGAAAAATCATAGGTCGCTGGGAACAAATACCCTTCGAGAGTGTACTTTGTTTCTTTTGACTCTAATGCACTAGTTAACAATTTTGGATAAGCTTCTTTTAATTGTATTAAAAATTTTGGATCTTTTAATTTTTTAATGAAATCTGAAGAGCTATATTTAGTTGATTTCGCAACAGATTCAGCTACTTGATCGATAGTTAATCCTTCTTGAATCAATATCTTAGTCCCATCAAAAGCAACTGGACTTCCACCTGATTGAAGGGATTGGATAATTTTTTCCAAAGTCATTGAAGGAGATAAAAGATAATAGCCCGCTTGAAAGTCTGTTTTATTATTTAATTTTATATAAAATCTAAAGACAGATGCACTTTTAATGACTTTATTCTTTTCTAAAATACGAGAAATGTCTGCTGAGGAAGAACCAGAGGGTACTTCTATTTGAATTTCTTCTTTACTAGTAGCATCTAAAGGTTGAAGCGAAGATGTCACATATTGATAACTAACTATGCCAAAAATAACTAATAGAGTAAATAAGATTGAAACAATACTCCATACGATTTTTTTAACCACTTTTTTTTCTTTTTGTCTTTCGACTAATTTAGAATTGGCTATACTATCATCTTGTTTCTCATTGCTTTTTATATTTTTTTTCTCTTTCTTTCCCAAAAGAGCCCTCCTATCAAAATAAAGAAATAAATTAGTACACATCTATTTTCTTTAATAACGTACATTTTAACTACTAACTTGCACCATTATACATGATACTATGCTTAAAGTGAATAGAAAAAAGGAACTCACTCATTATTTGTATACAGGTGTTGATAGTCGTTTCTCTGAAATTTATCTATCTATTTCAATTTATACTTACTATTTTTAAGAGTCATGAACAATAAAATTGAGCCAATGAATAACTCATTAGCTCAATTTTGATTATTTAATTAATAAAAAATTAGTCTTCATCAGCCATAAACGTATTTAATATTTCTTCAATCATATCCCATTCTTCATCTGTTTCAATGGGTTGTAAATCCCCTTGTTTGCCATCTTCTTTTTCTACGTAAGAGTAAGCTTGTAATTCAACTTCTTCTCCTTCTTCAGATCCAGCTGGATAAACTAAAACATATGATTTTTCAAAATCATCTGAGTCAAATGTGAATAAAATTTCGTATAATTCTTCGTTCCCTTGTTCATCTATAATTGTAATGTGCTCATGTTCCTCATGATCGTGATCGTGATCATGTTCGTGATCGTGCTCGTGATCGTGCTCGTGTGACATATTCAACACTCCTTTTATTATTATCTATCATTCTACTGAATTAGTTTAACGTATCTTTTTGTTAAAAGCTAGTTTTGATTGCTATCTAAATAATTTTGAAGAATCATGACTGCAGCAACTTTATCAATAACTTTTTTACGCTTAGCACGCGAAGCATTGCCCTCTTCAATTAGCATTCTTTCTGCTTGAACAGTTGTTAGTCTCTCATCTTGAAAAATAATAGGCAACTTAAATAATTCTTTTAAAATTTCAGCATAATGGATAGAAGCTTCTGCTCTTGGACCTATTGAGTTGTTCATGTTTTTAGGTAATCCAACAACAATTTTAGAAACTTCATATTCTTCAATTAATTCTTTTACTCTATCCATTCCAAATTCTTCTTGATTTTCATTAATTTTTATCGTTTCAATTCCTTGAGCTGTCCAACCAAATGGGTCACTGATTGCAACACCAACTGTTTTTGAACCTACATCTAATCCCATTGTTCTCATTAGATTTCTTTACCACTCTCTTTCAAATAAGTCTTTACTAATTCTTCTACAATTTCATCACGCTCATGACGTCTAATTAAGTTTCTAGCATCATTGTGACGTGGAATATAGGCTGGATCTCCAGAAAGTAAATAACCAACTATCTGATTAATAGGATTATACCCCTTTTCTTCCAATGCTTCATATACTAATGTCAATGTTTGCTTCACATCTTTGTCGTGATTGTCACCAACATTAAACCGAACTGTTTCATCTATTGAACTCATATTCTGCACCTCGATTTCTGTAAACTCTATCTTTATTCTACAAGAAAGAGCCACAAACTACAATGACTATAAACAAATGAGGAAATATTTTGATTCTTTAAAAAAATTCTTACGAAAAAAAGCTAATGCAACTTATCATTTTCCAAAAATAATAACTCTTTAACTATTTTTCCCTACCCATTCTCCTACTTTTTCTAAAGCATTTGCTAGTCCAGCAGGGTTTTTTCCGCCAGCTTGCGCCATATCGGGACGACCGCCACCACCACCGCCGACTAGAGGAGCAATTTCCTTAATTAAGTTTCCTGCGGATAATCCTTTTTTCACTGTTTCTTGATCGACTGCAGCTAACAAGTTAACTTTTCCATCTTTTGAAAAACCTAAAACTAAAATATTCGAAATAGCTTGTTGCTTCCATTGATCTGCAAGTTGTCTCAATTGATTTGCATCTGAGACTTCTACTTGAGCAGTTATTATTGTTATACCATCAACTGTTTGAACGGCATCAAATACATCATTTGCTTGTTCATTTGCTAATTTAGCTTGCAAGGAATCCTTTTCTTTTTGAGTTTCTTTTAATTCCATCTGCAATTGTTCGATTTTTCTTTCTACATCTTTAATTTGTTGAGCTTTTACTAGACTTGCGATTACTTTTAATCGTTTTTCTTGCTGTTGCAAGTAGTTAAATGCCGCTTCACTAGTGATTGCTTCAATTCTTCTTACTCCAGCACCAATACCAGATTCTGAAAGGATTTTAAAGAGTCCAATTTCATTTGTATTAGTGACGTGAACTCCACCACATAATTCTATTGAATAGTCTCCAACATTAACAACACGCACTTCATTGCCATACTTTTCACCAAATAGTGCCATTGCACCCATTTCTCGTGCTTTATCAATCGTTGTCTCTATTGTCTTAACTTCTAATGATTCCCAAATTTTTTCATTAACTTTGCGTTCCATATCATCTAATTCTGCTTGAGTTACTTGTCCAAAATGAGTGAAATCAAAACGCAAAGAGTCACCCATAACTAACGATCCTGCTTGATTAGCATGTTCACCTAATGCATCTTTTAAAGCTTGATGCAATAAATGCGTTGCAGTATGGTTGCGTATTATTTTATTTCGTAAACTCTTATCAACAGAGAGTTTCACTGTTTGGCCTACTTTTATAGGTGTTAACACTTCAACGATATGCAAAGATTGGCCTGCAGGTGCTCTTTTAACATCTACTACTTTTCCGATTGTATGACCGTCTAAATCTAATAACAGACCTTTATCAGCAATTTGACCACCCATTTCAGCATAAAAAGGTGTTTGATCAAATATCATTCTCACTTTATCACCTGATATAGCTAGTTTAACTAATTCTTCATCTGTTGCTATTAACTCGAGTTTTGCTTCTACTACTGTTTGATCATAACCAACAAAACTACTTTCTATTGTAATATCTGAGAATAATTTTGTTTGTACACCCATTGATTTCCCATCACTTCTTGCTGACCGTGCTCGATTTCGTTGTGCTTCCATCTCTTCAATAAAACCTTCGTGGTCAACGGACAAACCCTCGTCTTGTGCATATTCTTCTGTTAGTTCAACAGGAAAGCCGAACGTATCATATAACTTGAATATATCTTTTCCCGTAATTTTTGTTTCACCAGCTAATTTCAACTCTGAAATCAATTGGTTTAAAATAGATAGGCCATCGTTAATGGTTTCATGAAAACGTTCTTCTTCATTTTTAATGACTTTTTCAATAAACGTCTTTTGTTCTAAAACTTCAGGATAGAATGCATCCATAATATTTCCAACAATTGAAACTAATTTAAACATGAAGGCTTCATGAATACCTAGCTTTTTACCATGCATCACTGAACGACGCAACAATCTTCTTAAAACATATCCACGTCCCTCGTTCGATGGCAGGGCCCCATCACCAATTGCAAAACTAACTGCACGTAAGTGATCTGCGATTACTTTGAATGAAATATCGTCTTGTTTACTTTCACTGTAATGCTTATTTTGACTTAATTTTTCAATCTCACGAATGATAGGCATGAATAAATCTGTTTCAAAATTTGTCGGTGCATCTTGTAAAATTGAAACGACTCTTTCTAGACCCATACCTGTATCTATATTTTTATTTGGTAAGGGTTCATAAGTTCCATCTTCCTTGTGATTAAATTCAGAAAATACGAGATTCCATATTTCAAGCCATCTTTCATTTTCACCACCTGGATAATTTTCAGGATCATCTTTTGATAAATTATTAAATTTTTCTCCACGATCATAGAAAATTTCTGAATCAGGTCCACTTGGTCCAACCCCAATATCCCAAAAATTATCTTCAATTTCAATAATGTGATTATCTGTCAGACCAACTTTATCTCTCCATAATTGAGCTGCTTCTTTATCTTCTGGATAAACGGTAACGTATAGTTTTTTGGGATCTAACGCTAACCATTTTTCACTTGTCAAAAACTCCCATGCCCAAACAATGGCTTCTTCTTTAAAATATTCACCAATCGAAAAGTTGCCTAACATTTCAAATAGGGTATGATGTCTAGCTGTTCTACCTACATTTTCAATATCATTTGTACGAATACTTTTTTGAGCGTTTACAATTCTAGGATTATCTGGTGTAACAGAACCATCAAAATATTTTTTTAGTGTTGCTACACCTGAGTTAATCCATAATAATGATGGGTCTTCAAATGGAACGAGCGAAGCACTTGGTTCTACTTTGTGACCTTTATCTTCAAAAAAATCTAAAAACATTTGACGAACTTCGTTACTGGTTAATTGTTTCATAGTCTATTTTCTTCCCTTCAAATTCTTTATTTTTTAAAAAAAGTATAAAAAAAGTCAAACGATATCATTGCCAGACAAGGACGACGTAAGCGCGGTACCACCTTGTTTGCAATGATGTCATTTGACGGATTCATTACCTCTTAAGTCTCTATAACGCGAGAACCGATAGTATTTCTACTATAGTATTAAAAAAGGGAGCATTTCTTTAACTTACCAGTTTTCTTTCAGCCTTGGAAAACTTCTCTAAAGGTAAGAACTAAAAAAATATATCCTTCTTACTATCGTTTTAAATTATAAGAGAACTTCTATTAAATGTCAACTCTAACAAAGGGTTATCTTCTAATGATTTCATAGCAAACAACTCCGTTTTTTCGGTTACTTTACAGATTTTCAGTTGAAGAGTCTTTAGCCAATGTGAATCCTTTACCCCAGACTTCGCTAGCGCTCATTACCACAACAAACGCATGCGGATCAACATCTAAAATCGTTTCCCGCAAATACGTAAATTCTCTCTCACCTATTACACACATCAGCATTTCTTTTTTATTGTTCCCGTATCCACCAGTAATTCTTAAATTAGTTACACCTCTATTTATATTTTGATAAATAGCTGTCCTAATTTCACTAGCATGATCTGATATAATCATTACATTCTTAGATCTATTAAATCCAACTTGAATAATATCAATTGTTCGACTAATGACAAATAAGGAAATGATAGAATACATAACTGTTTCAGCATCAAATGCAATTAAAGCTGCAGATATAACAAAACCGTCTACTAAAGCTACACTTGTGCCTAATGGTAATTTTAAATAAACATGAATAATCTGAGCAATGATACTGGTTCCACCTGTAGAGCCTTTAGCTTTAAAGACTAACCCTATTCCTACTCCTGTCATAACGCCTCCAAATACTGCTGCCAATAACGGATTCATTGTTAGAGGTTTCATAAAATTCAATAAACCAATAAAAGCTGGTAAGATTAAACTTCCTAAAATTGTTTTAAATCCAGCTTCTTTACCTAAAGCAATAAAAGCTAAAAATAATAAGGGTACATTAAATGCAAATTGAACAATTGAAGGATTCCATTGGTATAAACTATTCAAAATAGTACTTAATCCTCCGATACCTCCAGATACAATAAAGTTTGGTAAAAGAAAGATATTAAATGAAACTGCAGCAATAAAAGAACCGACAGCAATAAAAATGATGTCGATTACTTCTAAAGGAAATTGATCTTTTTTAAATTTTTTTTTCACTTTAAACACCTTTTCCTTTATACTTTTTTAAACTATAGCTTATTCTATCATTAAACGAGTCTTTTTAAACTATTTTTTTAAAATAAGAACTTCTTTTAATTATTTTTACTTCCTTTCTCTATTTTTTAGTTTATAATTTGTTTACATCTAGACATTATTTTTATAAAAGGAGTATTCATGATAAAACCAACAAAAATTTATATTATTGTTAATGAACTTTCTGGTTCTGGCAATGGAAAAAAAGTTTCTATCGCATTAAGTAAACAATTAATTGAAAAAAATATTGCATTTAACTTATACCCCTCTCAATATGCAGGGCATACTGTTCAATTAGCTAAAAATCTTTCAAAAGAACACAACACTACGTTAACTGAAAAAAAACAGCTCTTACTTATTATAGGTGGTGACGGAACATTAAACGAGGCTCTTACAGGGCTTGGAGAAACACAAAAACACATTCCTTTAGCTTACATTCCAGCTGGTTCAGGAAATGACTTTGCAAAAGCCTTGTCTCTATCAAAAGATGTAACTAAAGCTTTAGAACAACTATTAATTTGTAAGGAACCTAAAAAAATTAACATTCTCCAATACCATGAGCAGATTTCAGGTGAAGTAGGATATGCTGTAAACAATATCGGAGTTGGTTTTGATGGTGCAACAGCTAATTTCATTAGTGAATTCTCTATAAAAAAGAAACTAAGTGCTATCAAAATGGGATCTTTGACATACTTAGTTTCATTAATTATTGTCTTATTCAAACAAAAAGGATTTCCTATCGAAGTTAAAGTAGATAACGTATATAAAACATTTTCAAATGCTTTTTTAGTTACGGTTAATAATCATCCTTATTTTGGTGGCGGTATGGAAATATCTCCAAAAGCTTCTCCATACGATGATGTTGTTGACTTAATCGTTTTAGAAAAAGTTTCTCTTTTTAAATTTATTTTTCTTTTCATTTTGATGCTAAATGGAGGACGACATTTAAATCATAAAGACGTTCATTATTTACAAGGATCTTGTATCAAAATTCTCTCCAATCAGCAAGAATATGTTCAAGCAGATGGTGAATTTTTAGGAAAGAAATCGTTAGATTTATCGATTAAGTCCTCTACTCGCTATTTTTGGGTCCAATAGTAAGAGTAATTAGGGAGTAATGCCTTCCATTCCTATCATTGGATTTATCGTATTTTTTTCTACCATGTCAATCGTTAAACGATAGATTCTAAACTTATCTTCTGTATGGCTTATTTCTATTTCTTCGAACAATGAAATCTCGTCTCCGGTAACTTCCGGAGCTTTTTTTTGTTTAGTCGTTCCTTCTTTCTTCTTTTCTTCTTTCTTAGTTGTTTCTTTTTCTAAAAGAACTACCTCGTTATCCCATAGTCGTTCTTTTAAGGTTGTTAATCTAGTAGCAGATGATTTTTCAACGCACTCTTGAAATGCACTAACTTCTCCGCAAAGAATCAGTAACTCGCTGCTTCTCGTGATAGCTGTGTACAATAAATCTCTTCTAAGCATCCTCCCATAATTTTGTACCATAGGTAAAATAACCATTTTAAATTCACTACCTTGTGATTTATGGATAGAACAACAATAGGCAAGTGTTATTTTATTCCACTCATTTCTTTTGTACGTTACTTCATTTGCGTCAAATTGAATCACTAATTCGTCTACTTTATCATCTGTTTCTTTTGCATAAGAGATACTTGTGATCTCACCCATATCTCCATTAAACACATTTAATTCAGGATTATTTACTAATTGTAGTATTTTATCCCCAATTCGATAAAATTTATCATTAAATTTTACTTCTTTACGTCTTTTTGAATCATTGGGATTAAGAATTTCTTGCATCATTTTATTTATCGCATCAATCCCAGCTGGTCCACGATACATCGGCGCTAGAACTTGTATATCTTGATGCGTATATCCTTTTAGCTTGGCTTTAGTCACAACTTGACGAATAACTTCTTCTATTTGATAAGCATTACAAGTAATGAGTGACCGGTCTTTTTTATTTTGTGTGAAATCAGTTGGTAAGCGTCCATCTTTGATTTCATGAGCTAATGGAATGATAGATGACCCATCTTCTTGACGATAAATCTCGTTTAATTCCATACTGGAAATTAATTTCGCATCAATTAAATCATGCAATACTTGTCCTGGACCGACAGAAGGTAGTTGGTTTTTATCGCCTACTAGTAAAACTTGCATGTTCTGAGGAACCGCTCGTAATAACTGGTTGGCTAGCCAAGTATCTACCATAGACATTTCATCCACAATTAATAGCCCACCCTCTAACTCACGTTCAGATTGTTGGTCAGCATTGTTATTTTCTCTTCCGTTCAAACCCAAAAGGCGATGGATGGTACTGCTTGGTAATCCCGTTGTTTCATTCATTCTTTTAGCAGCTCTACCTGTTGGTGCAGCAAGTAAAATAGGAAAAGCTTTATCTGTGTAATCATTTAAATCTAAAGATAGCCCATTTAATTCAGCAAATAAAGAAACTATCCCATTCAAAACAGTTGTTTTACCAGTACCTGGTCCACCAGTTAAGATAAAAACAGGTGATAACATGGCTTCTTCAATTGCTTTTAACTGAGATTTTCCATAGGAAATAGCCAAACGTTTTTCTAATTCCCTTATTTCTTTTGGAATATCATGTTCTTTATAACTAATCTTTTTACGATCCATTAACCGCTTTATTGATGAAGTAATGCCCCACTCTGCAGCATATAGAGACTTAATATATATTTTTTTATTGTCTTCAATAATTTGGTTTTCTTCAATAAGATGAACCAATTCAGAAGCAACTAAATCTGGTTCGATAATATAAGGTCGACTTGATTCTAATACACGCAAACTTTCTTCTAAAAGTGGTCCTGCTAGTGTATACGTATTTCCTTGACTCAAGCATAACTCATTTAACGCATAAAAAACGGCAGCTTTTAAACGAGCAGGTGAATCAGAAGCAAATCCCAGTTGTTCAGCAATTGCATCAGCTTTTTTAAAGCCAATATTTTCAATATCTTGTACTAATTGATAGGGATTTTCTTGAATGATTTCTAACGTTTCATTTTGATACAGTTGATAGATGTTGTATGCTAATTGACTACCAAATCCATATCCATTTAATCCAATAATAATCTTTTCCATTCCATCACTTGCTTGAATCGTTTGAACTAAAATTGCTTTTTTCTTCTCGTTTAAACCGGTGATTTCTTTTAAAACAGTAGGATCATTACTTATTCGATCAATTGCTTCTTCTCCTAAAGCATCCACAATATTCTCTGCTGTTTTTTTTCCAATCCCAGGAAACTTATCACTAGAAAGGTAATTTACTATACCCACTATCGATGTTGGTTTTTCTTGTTTATAGCGATAAGCATTAAACTGAACCCCAAATTTTGGATGATCTGCTATTTTTCCATAAAATCGGTAGCTTTCTTCTTCTTGAATTTGGCCAAAACTTCCAGTGATAACAATTTCTTTATCGTCATAATTTGTATTGGTTTCAATTACTCTTACCAGTAATACTTTATAAAAATTAGTTGGATTTTGATAAAATATGGCTACGGTTTGACCCACTATGTATGGTTCTTCCGTTGAAAATAATTCTAAGTTCTCTTGTTCAGCCATCTTTTATCCATCCCTCCTATCGTTTGCCTCTTTTTTTATATTGCTATTTTGGTTAGAAATAAACGATTCTATATTTTTTAGTTGATAAAGTCTTTTTTCATATTTTTTAGGATTAAGCTCTTTTGATTTTTCAAAAAAACTAGTAAAAACCTCTGACTTTTCTTTCAAAACGGCACCTACTAAGCCTCGTTTAAATAAAGCTTCGTCATTATCCGGTGATAATTCCAACGATTTTATATAGTAATTTTTTGCTTCATTAAAATGGTTAATTTGCATCATACAATCACCTAATAGCAAGATGACTGAATTATCTTTTTCATTATTTTCGTGAGCTAACAACAAATAAACTAGTGCTTTCTCAGGATTAGTTAATACTAAATAACACTGTCCTATCATGATGGTAGCATCTTCTCTTAAAGAAATTTTATTTCCATTAAAAACTTTAATAAAATAGTCCAAAGCTTTTTTAGCATTGTTTTTATAATAGTATAAGTTACCGAATGTATAAAGCAATTCTAAATGCTTAGGGTCTTTTTTAAGAGCTGTTTCTAAAACAACTTGAGCATCTTCATATTTCTTAGCTAAAATCAAAATACTAGCTAAATTACAATAGGCATCACTATTCTCACTATTTTTTTCAATTTCTTCAAATAATAATTGAACAGCTTCATTCAATTGGCCATTTCCCCATAATTGAAAAGCTTTATGATTTTGGTTCATTTTGCTCACTCCCTTACAACTCCTACCATTTTACACTAAAAAAGTTCATTTTTCTATCTTCACTCCATCACTAGGTTTCAAAAAAAGAAAAAAAACAGAACCAAAAGCGTCCTGTCTCCTTAGAATATTAAACGTATTGTAATTCTCTTGATGTATTATAAGCCGCATCAATCGTGCCTCCACCTAAACACTCCATACCATCGTAAAACACGACTGCTTGTCCAGGGGTGATTGCACGAACAGGTTCGTCAAATTCAACTCTAGCTGTTTTACCATCTTCATTTAAATGGACTGTGACAGCTGTATCAGCTTGTCTATAGCGAAATTTAGCTGTACATTTAATTAATGTTGCCTTTTTTTCATTTGTTGTAAAATGAATATCGGTCGCATCCAAGTGAGTAGCATATAGCCATTCATGATGAAATCCTTGTCCGACAAATAGTGTATTTGACTTCAAGTCTTTTCCAATGACAAACCAAGGCTCACTAGACTTTCCGCCACCACCGATTCCTAATCCTTGTCTTTGACCAATTGTATAATACATTAAGCCATCATGTGTCCCTTTTACTTCGCCATCTGGAGTCATCATTTTTCCAGGTTGGGCAGGTAAGTAGTTCATCAAGAATTTTTTGAAATCTCTTTCTCCAATAAAGCAGACACCTGTAGAATCTTTTTTCTTAGCTGTTGCTAAGTTAGCTTCTTCTGCAATTTTACGGACTTCACTTTTTTCCATATGACCTAATGGAAATAATGTCTTAGCTAATTGTTCTTGTGATAATTGATTTAAAAAATAGGTTTGATCTTTATTGTTATCGATTCCTCTTAACATATGAGTTATACCCTTTTCATCACGTTCCACTTGAGCATAATGACCTGTTGCAACATAATCTGCTCCTAATTCAATTGCGTAATCTAAAAAGGCTTTAAATTTAATTTCTTTATTGCACATAACATCAGGATTAGGTGTTCTACCTTTTTTATATTCATCTAAGAAATACTGAAATACTTTATCCCAATATTGTTTTTCAAAATTTACCGAATAGTAAGGAACACCAATTTGGTTTGCAACTAATGCAACATCGTTGTAGTCTTCTGTTGCTGTACACATCCCAAACTCATCTGTATCATCCCAATTTTTCATGAAAATGCCTACTACGTCGTAGCCTTGTTGCTTGAGTAAAAGAGCTGTAACGGATGAATCTACTCCACCACTCATTCCTACTACAACACGTATATTGCTGTTGTCTGTCATACTTTCACCATCATTTCAACTAGATTCTGAAAATCTTAACGATTTGAAGGTCGTATCTTTTCAGTCTAACTCATTATACTAACTTTTTGAAAGAAAGCAAGAATACTTAACTAACTTTCCTACTAAAAAAAGTATAAAAATAGGTTGCTACCCTATTTTTATACTTTTTATTCTTTCGTTTACTTTTTTTCAAAAATACCTTTATTTGAAAAATCTTGCATGATAAATTCGTATTTTTCACATATTTCTTTGAATGCATCGCCTTTATAAATAATGACTGGTCTCAAACCATTCATCGTTGTCGTTGCTATTTTCAATTTAGATAAATCTTCGGATATGACAATCTTTAATTTTACTTCTTGATTAACGACTGAATCACTGGTAAGTGTCCGAAGATACTGAAAATTACCTGTCTTTAATTCTTCAAAGGCGTTGTCTCTCACTGTATATTTCTTCAAATCTGGACTAAGTGTATATTCATCAGTTGATCCTTGAAGTTTTGCTGTTTTTTCAAATGCCAAACCATTCACCCCATTCAGTTTTTTTACTATATCTACTATATCATAATTATTGAATCAATCGTACTACCTAGTCGCTTCTTTATTTCTTTAATTTATTTGTTAGCTTGATTAATTCAGTTGCTAAATGATCGATTGATTCCAGTGTTGTACCTATTCCGAAACTAATTCTAACAGATTCTTTTACTCGCTGACTTTCTTTTCCGTACATTGCCATTAATACGTGACTCGGATCGATATTTCCAGCTGTACAAGCCGAACCAGCAGAGATAGCAATACCAGATAAATCCATTAATAATAGTAATTTTTCTGAAGAGACTCCCTTAAACCAAATATTAATAATGTGCTTTAAACGATTATGTGGATGGCCATTTATTTCAAAATCGACTTTTTCATCAGTTAATCTATGAATTAAATGATGACTAAAACTGTCGTACTCCTTTCTGCGTGATCCTTTTGTTAATTGTACTATTTCTACTGCTTTTTGAAATCCTACTATAGCAGGAATATTTTCTGTTCCTGCTCTACGTTTCATCTCTTGTTCGCCGCCTAACATAAAACTTGGTAAATGAATGGTTTCATTTATATATAAAAAACCAATTCCTTTAGGCCCACCTATTTTATGACTTGCTGTAGACAACAAATCAATGGATTCTTTTTTTACATCAATTGACTCTAATCCGTAAGCCTGAACAGCGTCTGTATGAAAATAAGCTGATGATACGCTCTCTGCTATTATTTTCCCTATAGATTCACTAGCTAGCAATGAGCCGACTTCATTGTTTCCATACATAACAGAAACAAGTATCGTATCTTCTCTTAACGCTTTCTCTAATTCTTCTAAATCTATCATTCCGTACTCATTTACTGAAAGATACGTAATTTCAAACCCTAATTTTTCAAGATAATCCATTGGCTTTAAAACAGCATGGTGTTCAATAGCTGTTGTAATGATATGCTTGCCTTCTTTTTCACGAGCAAAAGCTGTTTCTATAATTGCTGTATTGTCACTTTCAGTCCCACCACTTGTAAGAACAATTTCATTTGGTTTAGCACCAATACTATCGGCAAATACTTTTTTAGCATTATCCATCATACGCCGGCTATCTCTTCCAATATGATGAATACTTGATGCGTTACCAAAATGATGAATCATGGCATCATGAACAACTTCTATTACTTCAGGATGAACAGGGCTGGTTGCAGCGTAATCAAAATAAATTCTTTCCATCGTTACCCTCCATGTTGATTTATTTATCGTTATAACATGACTCTAAAGAATAAAGATAAAAAGAGATTCTCAACAAATTTGTCGAATCTCTTCTTATCTAGTACTAGATTACTTCAGGAAACAGCATTTTTAAAATACCCATTGCTAGTGGTCGTCCTTGTCCTTTTGATACATATGCATGCATATGCATGGCTGGATTGAAGTTTGCTTCAATTACAGTATAGCCAGGATTTTCTTTTGTAGAAATGTGAGTATAATCAGGAATAATTAAATCTACTCCACAAACCTTTGCTCCTATTGTTTCAGTCATTTCTACTGCTGCTTTTTTATAGGACTCATCGATATCGTCCGTTACATCGGTGGAATCTCCACCAGTACTCATATTTGAATTTTCACGTAAAAATACTTGACTATCCTTTTTAGGAATACTTTCAATAGTATACCCTTGTTCTTTTAACATAAGTTTCTCAATTTCGTCTAGTTGAATTTCTTCAAGTGGTGCACGATGATTTGTTCCTCTTAATGGATCTTTATTCTTCTCTGATACTAACTCTTCTATAGTGTGTTTTCCATCACCAATAACATTAGCGGGCGTACGCAATAAGATTGCTGCAACATGGCCATCTAGTACAAAGAACCGATATTCTGTTCCTCCAATAAACTCTTCTACTAAAATAGTCGAATCTTCTTTAAAAGCAAAATCTAAAGCCGATTGATACGCATCAAAGTTAGCACCTTCTTTAAAAATAGAGATACCAACTCCGTAATTCGTCGATTTTGGTTTTATAACAATCCCTTTATTTTTATAGAGCCAATAATTTTTTTCAGCTTCACTTTTACTATGATACTCCTCACCAGCTGGCACATTGAATCCATTACTAGCTAGAATTTTTTTTGTAACCGTTTTGTTTTCCATAATTAATGGAGCAATATATTGGTCTTTAGATGTCATATTCGCATTTTTGACATATTCAATCTGGTTTTTATAACTTAATTTCAAAAACTGCTCTGATTCATCTAAAATTTCTACTGTTATCCCTTTTTGGATGGCATCAAAAATAAGTAACTGTGTTGATAATTCCATATTTTCAAATCCTCTTACTATATACGGTTTTTCAAGCGATTCTTCTTTGTATTGTTTAGCAAGTTTCATACCGAAAGAGACATAATCTCCACTCTCTTCAATTCCTTTTACCATTCGAGCTGCTAGTGTCATTTCTGGTTTTTCAAGTTTATCTTTAGCCTCTTTTACACAATTCATTTGATCACTTGACCCATTTGTCTCTTGAATCATTTCTGTCATTTGGTTAATCAGTTCGATTCCTTCTTGATAGTAGTGAGTAGTATCAAATGGATGTTCTAATGCAACTAAGTCACTCATTTTCTTTCCTTTTTCGACTTCTTCCATCGTAGCTGATTCTTCTTTATAAATCATTAGCATACAAAATAAATGAATAAATTGCATATCTTCTGCTGCTATTCCGAAAGCACTAAAAGGGTTTAAATCAAAAATTCTTAATTCCACATAAGAAATTCCTCGTTCTAACATTTCACGAGCTTTTTTAGTTCCTCTCAAACGAACACCTGAATAAAATTCTTTTTCTTCAGATAATTTCCCTTCATTTACAGCTGTTTCTAAATTTTCAACATATTCTTCGACTGAATCAAAGGAAATAGAAACATCATCTGAATTAGCATAGCCAAAATGACTGCAACGAATACTTCTAATGTATTTTTTCGGAGGCGTCATTTCACACTTTTTATTTTTAAAAAAGGAGGAATCAACTACCGGGGCTGCTCCTAATAGATAAGTCAAAATCCAACGATAACGTAAAAAGTTTCTTGCTAGTTTTAAATAAACAAATGACTGAAACTGAACTAAATTAGTATAATCCGTTTGGTTCAAGTACAATTGTTGCATCATTTCTTTGTCTAATTCAAAATTATAATGTATCCCACTTAACATCTGCTTGTTTTTGCCGTATTTAGCTGCTAAATGATTCCGATAAGCTACTGCATCTTGGTTATCTAAATCCGCTATTGGAATAGCAGACTCATCAGGTAAAGGAACTGGCATACTCATTGGCCAAATAAACTCATCTTTGGGAATTGTTCTGAGAGTGACATCATGAATACCCTTCAGCCAGCGATTCGTCTCATAAATAGAATGAAGTGGAGGAGTAATTAGTTCTAATTGCGTTTCACTAAAATCTGTTTGTATATAGGGATGAAAAGAGCGATTCCCAAAATCAGATGGGTGTTTTGTTAAAGACAACTCTCCAGAATTTAAAACGCGCAATCCTTCTTTTTCGATTCCATAAATAGCATGATAAAATGCTTGTTCCATTTCAGTTTCTTTAATATTGTCTTTAATTGTCTTCATTTTAAAATTTCCCTCTTTTTTCTTTAATTTGTTTTTCAATTTCAGCTTCAATTCTAGTCTCTGGAGCGTAGTTTTGCTCCCAGTTTTTTGGTTTTAATACTTTTCCATCTGTTAAACGATAGTGTGGCTTACCATCAGGAAATAATTTACCCATATTTGCTTCATGTACAATAGTTGAAATCGGTCTTGGATCTACACCCATTAAAACAAAAGACCCATAATTAAAATAGTTTGCATCTATTAAAGCATCTACTTGTCCGACTAAAACAGAGTTAACTTCTTTTTTTTCTATTCTTATTTTAGTTACTGTTTGACTAATAGCATATTCCCATTGATGAATTATTTTTTCAAATAAAACTAAGTCTCCTTGGACACTTGCATATAAGAACTCTATAATTTCTTCTGTTGAAAAGTTCGCACGATTAAGTGCTTCTTTTGGGGTAAGTGCTACTGGAGTGAGATTATCTGTTGGATTAAAAATAGTATGAAATTCTTTTACTTGCTCGAATGTAGATACTTCAGTCATTTTTACTATTACCCCTATCTTTTTTGAAACATACAAAAAATTAATCCTCTATCTTATCTTTCATCAGTAGATACTTTCTTAATGCTGCATTTTCTGATTCTAAAATTGTTCGCTTTATCTCCGATTCTTTTAAGTCCTGTTGCATAATTGTTAAAAATCTGAAATTACCAGCAAAGGAACGCTCTATTTTATCCGAAATAATTTTTTTGCTCATTAAGTTTTTAAATTCTTCTTCGATAAAAAATAGTTCTTCTTTAAATTTTGAATGCTGTCCAATCAAAAATTGATTATAATAACTGTGTTTTTTATGTTTTTTATATTTTTTCTCTTTTCTTCCTTGTACTGAATAGATATAAAATAAATACAATGCTGAATAAGCTATTACTATAGGTGTTATCGCTTCAATCGTAAATTGTGAATTCGAAAATAGGACTTGTACAACACTTATTATAGCTAAAAAAATTATCACTAAACTAACTTTTAACCCTTTATTTTTTTTTGTATTCGTTAAGTTAGTATAATAGTCTAATTGATTAGCTAATTCTAATTCATTTAATTCATATTGCTCTCTTTTTTCTTGCAAAGCTAAAAATAAACTAACTTCTTTGCTTTCTGAATGAATATTAGGCTGTTCTTGATCTAGTGCAAGCCATTCACTCTCTTTTCTTAAGTAATCTAAGTAACCATCTAACTCATTTTGATACTCCTGTTTTTTTCTAGTTAAGTTATTTTCGAATTCGAAAGCTCTATTTTCAAACCAGGCATCTATTTGTTCTTGCTCTTGCTCAAATATTTTTTTAAGTAGTTGGTGTCTAACGGCGTAATTAACTTCTAAAAGTGCTATTTTTTTCTCCATATCTTGAATATTTTTTTGTTTTTCTTTTTCTATCTCTTTTTTAGATTGTTTAATACCCTGTTTAAATTCAACTAGCTGTTCTTGAACTTGACGATAAATACTATCGGTTTGACGATAAGCTTCATTTAGAATGTTCTCAGCTCTTAGCTTTGCTTCTAATTCGATGTTAGATGATTTTGGTACACCAAAAGATACTTCTTCTTTTCCCTCTAACTTGGCTCTCACAGTTTCCACTCCTTTATAAACCGAAAACTCTTAAAAAAGTTTTTTATTTCTCTATCAAATGACTTCATTTATTGCACTAATTAATGATAGCATAATTCCTTAATAATAGGGAACATTACTTACTTTTATCATTTTTAATTAATAAATTATACAAACAAACGTTCCTTCTAACTAGGAGCTAAACTTTTAAAGTGATATACTAGTAAAGTAACTATTATGGAGGTGTGAGACATGAATAAACCTTTGGCGTTTCGTATGCGACCTACTCGAATTGATCAAATTATTGGACAAAAACATTTGATAGGACCTGGTAAAATTATTCAACGCATGGTTGATGCAAAAATGCTTTCTTCTATGATTTTGTACGGACCTCCGGGTATTGGAAAAACAAGTATTGCTAGCGCTATTGCGGGTTCTACTCAATATGCTTTTCGTATGTTAAACGCTGCTACTGACTCAAAAAAAGACTTGCAAATTGTTGCTGAAGAAGCAAAAATGAGTGGATCTGTCATTCTTTTACTTGACGAAGTTCATCGTTTAGATAAACCTAAACAAGATTTTTTATTGCCACATTTAGAAAGTGGTCGTATTATTTTAATTGGGGCAACGACTGAAAATCCTTATATTTCAATTAGTCCCGCTATTAGAAGTAGAGCTCAAATCTTTGAATTAAAGCCTCTTTCTATTGAAGATATTAAATTAGCTTTAGATTTTGCGCTTGAAAATAAGGAAAAAGGGTTAGGTAAATACCATGTTCTCATCACTGATTCTGCTTTATTGCACCTTTCAAGAGCAACCAATGGAGACTTGAGAAGCTCTCTTAATGGATTGGAGCTAGCTGTTAAGTCTACTAAACCAGACGATAATGGAATCATTCAGATTACTCTAGATATTGTTGAGGAATGTCTTCAGCGAAAAGCATTGACTCATGATAAAGATGGTGACGCTCATTATGACGTTATATCAGCACTTCAAAAATCTGTCAGAGGCAGCGATGTTAATGCGTCTTTGCATTATCTAGGTAGATTAATTGAAGCAGGAGACTTGCCTATTATTGCAAGAAGATTGATGGTTATTGCTTATGAAGACATTGGACTAGCTAATCCTTCTGCTGCTCAAAGAACCGTTACGGCAATACAAGCCTCTGAAAGACTTGGGTTTCCGGAGGCTAGGATTCCTTTAGCTACTGCCGTTATCGATTTATGTCTTTCACCAAAATCAAATTCTTCTATCGTTGCTATTGATGCAGCTTTACAAGATATCCGTTCTGGAAAAAGTGGTGACGTACCTAATCATTTAAGAGATTCTCATTATAAAGGTGCAAAAGAGTTGGATCGTGGTGTACGTTATGAGTATCCTCACAGCTATCCAGAAGCATGGGTTAAACAACAATATTTACCTGATAAGTTGAAAAAGGCTAGTTACTATCATCCAAATCATACTGGGAAATATGAAGATGCTTTAGCAAGACAGTATGATAAAATTAATCAAAAAAAATAATGGGATAGCGCTATCTTTGCTATATTATAGACGTATTCCTTCTCATTAAACACTCTTAACTTATTGACAATTGCGTGCGTGCATGCTAATATAAAGATAAGAATTCTGAGATGTTCGTCATGTCCAACATGTGTTGACCGAACAATTAATAATACCTTGGGATCCAAACTGACTCAAACAAATAACAAGCCTTTTCACTTGGTAGTTAGACGTTTGACAGCGGAGCCCACCTGCTAAATGCGGGTTCAATACAACCTGGACGTATAAACGGCATCACCGGATTTCTTCTTAAAGTTGAAAAACTTTGAAAGCCATTCTTCATTGAATGGCTTTTTTCTATTTTATTGTCTTTAAAATGACTAAAAAAACTGATTATCGTTATTTATAGAAAGGAAAAACTAGTATGTTACTAAAAACTCTATTTGGAACTTTTGCGGTTCTTTTATTTTTACTGTCCTTTTTCTTAATAAGCGGTAAAACAACCGCCTTCATCTCTACAGCTCATATTGAAAGAAAAAAAATTGCTCAAAAATTATTCTTTAGCTTTGGTGTACTCTTTATTCTTTTAGCTTTTGCTAGTGTTACCCTAATTTTTTATCACTCCATTTGGCTTTCATTTAGTATTTTAGGTCTGACTAGTTTTTTTATACTTATTTTCATTTTTAGTTTATCTTTTTTCATGTAAGTTCTATTCGATTATTTTAACTTAGTTATTAAATGTAAATTCTATGAAAACGGATTTATTTGAGGTACAATAGAGACAGTTAGAAGTACTCATTAACTTGTTAATAATTTATTAGAATGGAGTGATTTATATGTTACAACAATACAATCGAATTTTAGTCGCTATTGACGGTTCTAAAGAAGCCGAACTTGCATTTAAAAAAGGGGTTCAAGTTGCTGTACGAAATAATTCTTCACTAATTTTAGCTCATGTCATTGATACAAGAGCTTTCCAAAGTATTTCTACATTTGATGGTTCAATGGCCCAAAAAGCTAATGAACAAGCTACTACTACTTTAGAAGAGTATGTACGTTATGCTAAAAATCATCGAGTAACAGATATTAGTTATTCTATCGAATATGGCTCACCAAAAGTTTTAATAGCTAAACAAATACCAGAAGATAAAGAAATTGATTTGATTTTGTTAGGAGCAACGGGTTTAAACGCTGTTGAACGTATTTTTATAGGCTCTGTTTCAGAATACGTTATTAGACATGCAGCATGTGATGTTTTAATTGTTAGAACTGACTTAGATAACGTTCCAGAATCATAATTTATTCAAATAAAGAGAGTCTTAAAAAGTAACTTACTTTTTAAGACTCTCTTTATTTCTATTAAATGGAAAGATTATTTACGTAATCTTTCTACATCACGTGCGATAACTATTTCTTCATCTGTTGGGATCAACAGTACTTTTACTTTTGAATCTGGAGTGGAAATAATTCGTTCCTTACCTCTTACTTTATTCGCTTCTTCATCAATTTCTGCTCCAAACCAATTAATACCATCAATGATAATTTGACGGGTTTCAGGAGAATTTTCCCCAATTCCTGCTGTAAAGACAATAGCATCTGCACCATTTAATAAAGCGAAATATTGACCAATATATTTTTGTACACGATTATAAAAAATATCCAAAGCCGTTTGTGCTTGCTCATTTCCAGCTTCTGCCGCTTCTTCTACATCACGCATATCACTAGAAATATCAGAAAGACCAAGTAATCCTGATTTATTATTTAAAATATAAATCATTTCATTAATATCGCTAAGGCCTAATTTCTTCATTAAAAAGGGTAAGATAGATGCATCGATATCACCTGAACGAGTTCCCATAGTAATTCCTGCTAAAGGAGTAAATCCCATTGATGTATCAATTGATTTCCCACCTTCGACTGCTGTGATAGAGCCTCCATTACCTAAATGACAAGTAATTAATTTAAGATCTTCAAGTGGCTTTCCTAACATTTCAGCTGCACGTTCTGAAACATATTTATGAGACGTACCATGTGCTCCATATTTACGAGCAGAGAAATCTTCATAGTAGCTCATTGGGATACTATACAAATAATTCTCTTTTGGCATAGCTGCATGGAAAGATGTATCAAATACCGCTACACTAGTGATAGTGGGTAGTAGTTTTTTAAAGGCTTTGATCCCCGTAGCATTTGCTGGATTATGCAACGGTGCAAATTCTGCTAAACTCTCAATTTGAGCAATTACTTCATCAGTAATTAAAGCAGAATCTTTAAAGATTTCTCCACCAGCTACAACACGATGTCCTACTCCTGTAATTTCTTCGTAGTTCTCTATTACCTTTAGTTCGATTAATTTATCCAAAACCATTTGTATTGCAATTTCATGATTGGTAATATCTTCGACTACTTTATATTTCTCACCGTTGTATTTGGTTGTAAATACAGAATCCTTTAAACCTACTCTTTCAATAATTCCTGATGCGATTTCTTCTTCTGCTGGCATCTCGTAAAGAGTAAATTTCAAACTAGAACTACCTGCGTTAATTGCAATTGTTTTTGACATATTAAAGACCCCTTTATTTTTTATTTTTTATGTTTTCTTGTTTCCATTTTTCAACTTCTTGCATGAAATGTTGCATAGACGTTTGATTTTTAAAATCAGGTATCTGAGCTAATAAGACTTGTTTTGCTTGCTTTGCTTTATCGCCTTTTTTCTGCACTAAAAGAATAGATTTTCTTGATTCTTCTGACTTAAATAATTCTTTTGGCAGATGAAGCATACCTTGAAGAAATGCTTCGGATTGAATCATTTTAGTTAATGCAGCAGACTCTTTTGATTCAAATAATTGTGTAGGAACTAAGAAAACACCATAACCACTATCTTTTAAATAATAAATGCTTTGTTCGATAAATAAATGATGAGCATAAGAATGACCTTCATTTGAACTCGTTTTAAATCGTTTAGCATTTTCATCTATTGGATAAAAACCAACTGGCAAATCACTTACAACAACATCTACTGGATCAAGTAGCAAATCAGTTAATGCATCTTGATGAGTTAACTTAAGCTTTTGCCCTTGAAGTTCAAAATTAATTGAAGCCAATGATAATAATAAGTCGTCGTTGTCTATCCCCTCAGCCTCAACTTCAATTTTTTTCAAAGTTAAGCTATTATAAATAGTAGATAATAAATTTCCTGTTCCAATTGCCGGATCAAGCAATCGAATTTTTTTACTATCTGTATCAATGACTTTTTCAATTAAATAAGCTAATATAAAACCGATAGCATCTGGTGTCATCTGATGATTCGCTTGTATCTGATCACTTTTCGTTCCTTTTAAGAGAGCTAACTGAAAACTTTTTCTTATTTCTTCTGGATTCATATTCTCTAAAGACAATTCTTGATAAAGCGTCGTTAATAACTGAACTGCTTGATCTGAAAGCCGATTATTATCTTGTACTACGCTTCTTCCATCTACAATATTTTCTCCAGTTTCAGAAAGTCCTTCTAAATATGAAACACCTAATTCTTTCTGTAATAGTTGAACTGAAGTATCTAACTCTGAAAATAAACGTTCAATCTCTTTTTGAGACACTTTTTCAACCTCTTTTCTTAATTCATAGCTATTTAACAACTTAACTTATTCCAAAACAAACATATTTCTCTGTTTAAAATTTAAGTACTACCTGTATTATTTTAACGAATAAACCTTTACTTTTCAAGACTCATTTCAAATTTTTATTTCCCTATTTTTTTAAAGATTTATGTTAAGTTAATCATACCATTAACTGTAAAGAAATAGCAGATTTCGAAAATGAATAATAATTATTTTCGAAAGTTTTCATTCATTTCTAAATAGTCGTTAGATTTATAAAAATAGTATGATTAAAACAAAAAAAGCTAAAATACCTTCTTGTATTCGCCTCTTATTCATATATTTATGCTAAATGATAACCTCATTCAAAGACAAAAAGCATTCTAGTAGTTGACTTACTTTTTCGTAAACTTTAGACTACTATTCTTTAAATCAGCCGTTCTTTTTATTTTTAGTAATTATTTTTATTAAAATAATTATCAAAAAAAAAGCTCTTCTACAGAATAGAAGAGTTTTTTTATTAAATTATTGAGCAGCTGGATAAACAGATACTTGCTTTTTGTCGCGGCCTTTACGTTCGAAACGAACAACGCCATCAACTTTAGCAAATAAAGTGTCATCTCCACCAATTCCTACGTTATTACCTGGATAGATTTTAGTACCGCGTTGACGGTATAAAATTGATCCGCCAGTAACAGTTTGACCATCCGCACGTTTAGAACCTAAACGTTTAGATTGAGAATCACGACCGTTAGTTGTAGATCCGCCACCTTTTTTATGGGCAAATAATTGTAAATTCATTTTCAACATTTTAATTGCACCTCCTGTTTTTAATCTTAATTTCAAGTTAATTTGACATATTCAGGATACTCTTCTACTATACTTTTTAAAGATAAAAGAAGGCTTTCCAAAAGGATTTGAGCAGTAATAAGTTGTTTTCCATTGATTTCCAATGGTAATTCAACATAAAGGTATCCACCTTCAACTTCATCATTTGTTTCAACTAAAGGAGTAAATTCTCCTAAAACAGATAAACTGTTTGTTGCTCCAATTGTTAAAGCTGATACACCTGCACAAACAATATCAGTTCCGTAAGCTCCTGACCCTGCATGCCCTGTAACTTCAAAAGAAACAATCTTATCTTCTTCATTCCGTTTAAAAAATGCATGAATCATTCACAAACACCACTTTCCTTATAGGTTGATTGCATTAATCATAACTTTTGTATAAGGTTGACGATGTCCTTGTTTACGATGTGAGTCTTTTCTACGTTTGTAGACAAAAGTTGTCACTTTCTTTTGACGACCATGTTTTTCAACTGTACCTTCAACGACAGCTCCATCAATAGTTGGAACACCAACTTTTGTTTCTTCGCCACCTACTAAGATAACTTCGTCAAATATAACTGTTTCACCAGCCTCAACATTTAATTTCTCAATGTAGATTGCTTGGCCTACTTCAACTTTAATTTGTTTTCCACCTGTTTTAATAATTGCGTACATTTATTCGCACCTCCTTATTAGACTTAGACTCGCCGTCGTGAGTGCCATTACTGGACTTCTAAACTCATTCCCGCGCGGTTGTAGTTGTGGTGCTACACATTAACAACAGTAGTAGCATACCAAAAAGAGTTCTGCACGTCAATCAATAGTTTTATCTTTTAGTAAAAAAGTTTCAGAAGAGAGACTTCTTGTACTAAATTTATCTGCAAACTCGATATCATGGGTAACAATTAATATACCCGTTCCTGTAGCAGCTATCACTTGCATCATTTCACCAATCCCATTTGAAGACTGTCGATCTAAAGCAGATGTTGGTTCATCAAAGCAGAGAATTTCTGGATTCAACATCATTGCACGTGCAATTGCAGCTCTTTGTTGTTGTCCACCTGATAAGGTCTTAGGGTATGCATCCTTTTTATCTAAGATATTCATTTGTTTTAGCAAACTTCCAGCTTTTTCTGTAGCTTCTTTTAGTGTCATTAGTTTTTTCTGAACAGGTGCTTCAAGACAATTTTGTAGGATTGTTAAGTTAGGAAATAACTGATAATCTTGAAAAACCATTCCAATTTTATTGCCATAACGGTTCCGTTCTTTCTTAGAAGTGTATTCAGCCTTACTCTCAATTGTTTTTTTATAAAGGAAATCATTGGTTATTGAGATAACACCTTTATCTAACTCTTCAAGATTATTCAATAACCTCATAAAAGTTGTTTTACCTGTTCCAGACTCGCCTACTAAGGATATGATTTCACCATGATTTATATTAAAATCAAAATCATCAATTATTTTTATTTTATTAAATGTTTTTGTGATTCCTCGGGCCTTCAATATCATTTCATTCACTCCTTAAAAATCAATTTTCTTTTCAATAACAGCTAGAATAATGGTAATGATTCCTGTAATAAAAAGATAAATTACTCCAACTGCTACAAAAGGAAGCAATGAAGCATAAGTATTCGCTGCAATTTGACCCGCTCTTAAGAGCTCTCCTAAACCTAGTATATAAACTAAAGAGGTATCTTTTACTAATGATATCACTTCATTTCCAACAGAAGGGAGGACGGTACGTAGAACTTGTGGGATAATAATTCTTCTAAAACCTTGTACTCTTCCAATTCCTAAAACTTTAATGGCTTCAAACTGTCCTTGTGGGATAGATAAGATACCGCCTCTAAATATTTCAGCATAATAAGCTGTATAATTTAAAGCAAATGCAATAATAGCTGCTATAAATCGATCAAATGTAATTCCGACTAATGGTAAACCAAAAAATACAATCATTAATTGAAGCAGTAAAGGTGTGCCACGCATGGTATAAATATAAAGTTGAATAAGCCAAGAGACAAATTTTGGAGAATAAATTCTGAGACAAGCCACTAAAAATCCTAAGGGAATAGTTAAGAAAAAGATAATAAAAAATAATTGCATTGTTGTACCTAATCCATTTAGTAAAGCTGGCATGATAGTATTAATTAGTTCCATACTCTTCCTCTTTTCTTATAAAAATAGTTAAATAATATGTATTTTTACTAGCTTAGCCTTTTATAGTAATAGTGTTTAAATGAAGCATACTAGGTATGCTTCATTTAAACAATGATTTTACTCTTCAAACCATTTATCATATATTTTATCATAAGTTCCGTCTTCTTTAATATCTGCTAAGTTTTCATCTATAGCTTGTTTTAGCTTATCATCAGACTTGCGTAATCCTACTGCATATTCTTCTTGGCCGAAATTTTCATCTAATACTCGATAGTTCATGTCTTTATTTTGTTTCATATAATAACGACCTAATGTCTCATCTACTACGATTGCTTCACTACGACCAGACGCTAAATCATTAAAAACATCATTATTAGAAGGATACTGAACTATCTCTGCGTTGTTGAATGATTCTATAATATTTTCTTCGTCTGCCATAACTGCATCAACAGCACTTGATGATTGTTGTGCAGCTATTGTTTTACCTTTTAAATCTGCTTTACTTTTTATTGGACTATCTTTTAGAACAATAATAATTTGGCTATTATCTAAATAAGGACTGCTAAATAAAACCTTCTCTTTTCTTTCTTCAGTTATTGTATAGCCATTCCAGATAACATCAATATTCCCACCATTTAATTCTGTCTCTTTTAAAGCCCAATCAATTGTTTGAAATTTAAAGTCAACATCCATACGCTTTCCAATCTCGTTCGCTAAGTCAATATCAAATCCAACAATTTCACCACTAGAATCTCTATAACCCATAGGAGCAAATGTGTCATCTAATCCCATTATGATCTCACCTTTTTCCATTATTGCCTCATAATTATCTTTTTCCTGTGAATCTGCACCACAACCTGATAAAGTTAAACCTACTAAACCTAAACCTGTCATAATAGTCAATAGTTTATTTTTCATTTTCATTCTCCCCAATCTTATTTTTTAAAAAACGTAAAACTTAATTAAATAAAACAAAAAAGCCCCTTGATTTCCCAACTAACTGGAAATCAAAGGACGATAGTTTTTATATCGTGGTACCACCTTTTTTTGTAGTCTCTTCGCAGAAGACTACCTTATCGCGTTCAAAACAACTAAACGCTAGTAATATAACGGTTACAACCGGATCAGCTTACTAAAAATTTCAACTGTCAGCTTAGAGATGTGTGTTCAGATTAGAATTTTAATTGCTCGCACCACCCGCAATCTCTCTTATAAACTTCTAAACTTACTTTTTCTCGTCTTTGCTTTTACTTATTTTCAATACTATAACATACTTACTCTTTTTTACCAAATATTTTTTTCCATAAGGTTTCTTTTTCTTCTTTTATTGACATTAGAGGAACCGTTTCACCCAATATCCGGCGAGCAACATTTCGATAGCCTTGTGAAGCTGGGTTTTTAGGATTTAAAACAATTGGATCTCCTTTATTAGAAGATCGAACAACATCATCATCATCAAATATAATACCAAGTAAGTCAATCGAAAGATGTCTTGTGATTTCATCTACGTCTAATAGTTCTCCATCTTGCATCATTCTTTTGCGAATTCTATTTATAATTAGTTTTGGTGGCTCTAATTGTGTTTGTTCTAATAACCCAATAATACGATCCGCATCACGAATAGCAGACACTTCAGGAGTTGTGACTAGAATCGCTTCATCTGCAGCAGCAATTGAGTTTTGAAAGCCTTGTTCTATTCCAGCAGGACAATCAATTAAGATATAGTCGTATTCTTTTTTTAATTCTCCGACAATTTCTATCATTTGTTCGCCGTTAATATCATTTTTATCAGCATTCTGTGCCGCTGGTAATAAATACAAATTGTCATTGAAACGTTTATCTTTTATAATAGCTTGATGCAATTTTGCACGCTCTTCGACAACATCGACAATATCATAAATAATTCGATTTTCTAATCCTAGAATAACATCTAAATTTCTTAGTCCTATATCCATATCGATTAAACATACGCGCTTACCTTGTAGAGCAAGAGCTGTTCCAATATTTGCTGTTGACGTTGTTTTACCAACGCCACCTTTTCCAGAAGTAATAACGATTGCTATTCCCATTTAAATTAATCCTCCTGTCATTTTACCTAATGTTGGTCGCATTTTTTTCAATTGATCTAGATTTTCAAAAGCTAATACATGTAAGTCATTTATAAATGCGAACTCATTATTTTTTATAGCCAAATTTTTAGTTACTTTGTTCTCTATAATTTGAATACTATCGGCTATTCGTATTTGTGCATTTGTTTGAAAGTCAGCAACAATAACTGCTGTTGCGTCGCCTTCAAATCCTGCATGAGCAACCCCTTGTAATTCACCAATAATAAAAATATTCCCATTTGCTCTAATTATACCGCCTGGATGAACCTTGCCCACAAAAAGAATATCTCCAGGAGCTTGAAGTATTTGCCCACTTCGAATCGTATGCATTTCCATTTGTAAGCTACTAGCTTTTTGCCAAGCGATAGCTGCTTCATAAGTCAAAACGGCTGACCTTATTTTTTTAATTTCAAATTGACTATTTTCTTTTATTATTTTTGTTAATTTATCTTTTTCTTTATTTGTCAGTAGACGATTTCCAGTTACTATCTCTAATTGAATTTCTTTATTCGTTTTATTTGAGTCGCTTTTTTTTGATTCCGTTTTAAGATGGTCTAGCAATTGTTCTAACTCACTAACAACTGTAGCAAAAGAAGCTGATTCGTTTAAAGTTAATACAAAACCAGCCTTATTTCCTTTTAACGTTACACTCTGTTTCACTCAAACAACTCCTATCATCTAAATACCGAACGAGGATTTCATCATTTTTTAATTCCCAGTCATTTTAATTATCGCTTTTTTTAATGGATAAAATGCAATTATGAAAAACACTAAGTTTAGCAATAAAGTGGGGCCTAGCCGTCCGGCCATAAAAGCATTCATGTCAATCTCTGTAAAGCCTAGAACTTTATAGATCCAATACAACATCGTTTCCAAAATACTTAAGTTAATAAAAACAATCATCCCAATGGTAATCGGATTTGGATTTAAAACTTGCTTTAACTTAGTCGTAACATAAATAATTAACGGGAAAATAGCTATGTATATACCCAAAATCCCTACATAATAACTATCATATAGAAAACCAAAAATAATGCCATATACAATCATTTTGTTTCTAGGGAGATAAAATGAAGTCAATATAAGGATAAGAATAATTAATCTTGGTACCATAACATTCCCATCTTCTGCATATAACTGCTTAGAAAAAATTTCTGAAATAAGTCCATCTATTAGTAGACCAAAAAAAATCAATAGTGGAGCAAAGATAGTTACTTTCCATTTCTTACTCATTTTATTCCCCGCCTTCAGCTGTTCGTTGAATAAAAGTTACATAACGAATATCATCAAAGTCTGATGCGGGTACAACATAAGCCTCTTGAGACAACCCATGTGAGTCTAGTTTCACTTCATCTATTGTGCCAATTAACAATGAGCTCGGTGATATCCCACCCAGTCCAGAAGTCATAACTTGATCACCTTTTTTCAACGTTACTTTAGTTGTTATTTGTTTCATAACTAAACGATTACTTTCTAAATCATAGCCATTAATAATTCCATGAACAAATCCTTCTTTTGAAGAAACGGAAGCAGCAACTCTGCTATTGTTTTGGTCTGAGGTTGTAATTAATTGGACTTTTGAACTAGCTGGATTTACTTCTATCACACGACCAATTAAACCATTATCCGCCATAACAGATAAACCAACAGTTATTCCACTCTGACTTCCTCTATCAACAACAATTTGATTTATCCAATTATCAGGATTTCTACTTATCACTGTCCCATTAATTTTTTTATAGTCAGAAAGTGTATCTTGTAATTCTAATTGTTCCTTCATTTTTTGGTTATCTTGTTTTAAATTACCTAATTCTACTTCCACTTCATAAAGCCCATCAATCTTTGACTTTAATAATTGGTTTTCTTTATAGGTATTTTTTAGATTTTCCATTGACTCAATAAAATTAACTATTACATTAGTTGGCCTTGATAACAATCGGCCTGTTGTAGCTGTAATGTCATTCCCGACACGTTGCGCAAGTGGTGGATTTCCATTTCCTGAAATAGAATAGGCTATTAAACCTAAGCAAACGATGACACTCACCAGTAATATAATTAGTTTCTTATTTGAAAAAAATTGACGCACTTTATCACCTCATTAATTCTTCAGGCTTCGTTTATTTTACCATAACTTTAACTAAATAGCTTAGTAATCCACTAAATTTTTATTTCAAATGAAAAGATGCAAGAAGCAAACTAGCTTCCGCATCTTTTGGGTCACACTATACCTTCTTACCTATTTCATTCTTTTCTTTTTATACAAATCTATGTGCTTAAGTGACTCTCCAGTACCTAAGGCAACACAGTCCAATGGATCATTTGCTACAAAAACAGGTACATCTGTTTCGTCGGCTATTACATCGCTAATATTTCTAAGCAACGCACCACCACCTGTTAAAATAATCCCGTGATCAATCACATCCGAAGAGATTTCTGGTGGTGTTTCTTCTAAGGTCTCCCTTACTGCGATAACAATACCGTCTACAACTTCTTTAATCGCTTCAGCTATATCTATTGCTGAAACTTGAATTGTTTGTGGTAAACCAGTTAACAAATCTCTTCCGCGGACATCCATAGAACCATACTCAACTGCTTTATCCGTTGAAGCACAGCCAATTTCAATTTTAATTTGTTCAGCTGTCCGTTCTCCGATCAACAGGTTATACTTTTTGCGTATATAATGAATAATTCCTTCATCCATACTATCTCCAGCTAAACGAATCGAGCGACTGCTTACAATACCTCCTAGAGCTATTGTTGCTACATCTGTTGTCCCACCACCTATATCTACAACCATACTACCTGTGGGTTCCATTACTGGTAAACCTGCCCCTACAGCTGCGGCAAATGGTTCTTCCAAGATGAAAGCGTCTTTAGCGCCTGCTACTCTCGTTGCATCAATAACTGCACGTTTCTCTACTTCTGTCACACCGCTTGGAACACATACAATTACATAAGGTTTGGATACTGTTTTCCCGATTGCCTTCTCTATATAATACTTCATCATAGCAGCAGTCGTATCGTAATCAGCAATAACTCCGTTTTTCATCGGTCTAATAGCTACAATCGAACCTGGTGTTCTACCAATCATACTTCTTGCGTCCTCACCAACAGCTACTATTTCACCAGTTGATGCATCTTTAGCAACTACTGACGGATCTCTTAAGACTATTCCTTTGCCATCTACAAATACATTTGTATTCGCTGTTCCTAAATCTATTCCAATATCTTTACTTCCAAATCTAAACACAACATTCATCCTCTCAAGTCAATCAAATCTAATTTTTTTATAGAATACTGTTTATTTTTTAGTTAATATCTAATAGATTCTAAAGACAGTATAACAAAAAAAACTAAACTTACCTTATTATATTTTTATCATACTTTATTTTTTTACTTAAAACATTATTTATTGAGTATTTTTATAAATTATTTAATCTTTTTTTATAAAACATACGAAAAAAAGACCTGATGAAAATCATCAGGTCTTTTGAAGTTTAATTTTAGTTTAAATTAAGCTTTGTTTACGTTTGCTGCTTGAGGTCCACGGTTTCCTTCTTCAACGTCGAAAGTTACTGCTTGTCCTTCTTCTAAAGATTTGAATCCTTCGCTTTGAATAGCTGAGAAATGTACGAATACATCGTCTCCGTTTTCGCGTTCGATAAAACCAAAACCTTTTTCTGCATTAAACCATTTTACTGTACCTTGTTCCATAATTAAATATCCTCCTCGTGCGTTTTGCACATTTTGTTAAGCCTTGCTAACGGTACGAATTGGAATGTTTTGAAACAATTCTTTTCTTTTACCTCACAAAAACCTTAAAGTAATTGTATCATGTGATTCATTAGATAGCAAGAGAAAGTTAGCTACTTTCTCATTATTAAACATAAACTGCTCACTTGGTGAAAAAAATCTTAATTAAGATCAAAGAAAAAAGAACTTAGTCAAAAGACTAAGTTCTTATAAGATTTAATTTTAAGTTAAATTAAGCTTTGTTTACGTTTGCTGCTTGAGGTCCACGGTTTCCTTCTTCAACGTCGAAAGTTACTGCTTGTCCTTCTTCTAAAGATTTGAATCCTTCGCTTTGGATAGCTGAGAAATGTACGAATACATCGTCTCCGTTTTCGCGTTCGATAAAACCAAAACCTTTTTCTGCGTTAAACCATTTTACTGTACCTTGTTCCATAATTAAATATCCTCCTCGTGCACTAAACACTTTGTATTTTACGCTCAAAATCTAAATATGTTTTAGACTGTTTTTCAACAATTCTTAAACACTTGTGAACTTGAACGCTTAAGTTATTTTATCATGATACCATAATCTAAGCAAGTAAAACGCTTTATTTTCTATATAAAAAAAGACCTGATGAAAATCATCAGGTCTTTTGAAGTTTAATTTTAGTTTAAATTAAGCTTTGTTTACGTTTGCTGCTTGAGGTCCACGGTTTCCTTCTTCAACGTCGAAAGTTACTGCTTGTCCTTCTTCTAAAGATTTAAATCCTTCGCTTTGGATAGCTGAGAAATGTACGAATACATCGTCTCCGTTTTCGCGTTCGATAAAACCAAAACCTTTTTCTGCGTTAAACCATTTTACTGTACCTTGTTCCATAATTAAATATCCTCCTCGTGCGTTTTGCACATTTTGTTAAGCCTTGCTAACGGTACGAATTGGAATGTTTTGAAACAATTCTTTTCTTTTACCTCACAAAAACCTTAAAGTAATTGTATCATGTGATTCATTAGATAGCAAGAGAAAGTTAGCTACTTTCTCATTATTAAACATAAACTGCTCACTTGGTGAAAAAAATCTTAATTAAGATCAAAGAAAAAAGAACTTAGTCAAAAGACTAAGTTCTTATAAGATTTAATTTTAAGTTAAATTAAGCTTTGTTTACGTTTGCTGCTTGAGGTCCACGGTTTCCTTCTTCAACGTCGAAAGTTACTGCTTGTCCTTCTTCTAAAGATTTGAATCCTTCGCTTTGGATAGCTGAGAAATGTACGAATACATCGTCTCCGTTTTCGCGTTCGATAAAACCAAAACCTTTTTCTGCGTTAAACCATTTTACTGTACCTTGTTCCATAATTAAATATCCTCCTCGTGCGTTTTGCACATTTTGTTAAGCCTTGCTAACGGTACGAATCGGAATGTTTTGAAACAATTCTTTTCTTATACCTAAACAAAAACTTGAGTTAAGTATAACATGAACAATAAAATGGTTCAACTATTTAATAGATTTTCTTATATTAAAATATCCCAAGTTCTTTTAAACTTATATAATGAGTTTGTCCGATGATGATATGATCTAACATTTCAATTCCCATCATCTCTCCACAAGTAGCCATTCTCTTAGTAAACAGTATATCCGCTTCTGAAGGTTCAGGGTTTCCAGATGGATGGTTATGTCCAATAATAATACGAGCTGCTGAAAATCGAACAGCTCCTCTGAATATCTCTCTAGGATGAGCAACACTAGAGTTTAATCCTCCTACAAAGACTGTTTCTTTTTTAATAATCTCATTTTTTGTATTTAGGTATAAGACAATGACGTGTTCTTGTTGAAGATCACGCATTTCACCTAACAGCATCTCACCAGCATTTCGACTAGATGTTATTTGCCCAATTTTAATTTGGGAAGCTTGAGAAATACGAATACCTAATTCAATCGCAGCTCTTATTTCTATTGCTTTAATTTTGCCAATACCTGCTATACTCATTAATTCTTCAATTGAAGCTGTTTTTAGAAAATGTAAATTTTCAAACGTATTTAAAACTTTCATTGCAAGTGCTATCACGTTTGAATCTTTTGTCCCTGTACGAAGCAATATAGCTAATAATTCATGATTAGCTAATGCCTTTTCACCATAATTTTCAAGACGTTCTCTCGGTCTCGAAAAAGCAGGTACCTCATTAACCAAACTTGTCATTCTCCCTACCATAAAAACACTCCTTTTTTGTATCCTTTTTAAATATACGCAAAAAAAGGAGCTAGTTTTATTTTGACTCATTCATTTCTTTTATTTTATTAATAGCTCACGGACTTCTGAAATAAAATAAAGTGATCCTGTTATAAGAATAATATCATGTTCATCCATCTCCTGAATAATATCTGCTAAAGCTTCTTGCCAATATTCTTTTATTGTTATTCCTGAAAGTCCATAACTTTCTAATTCTTCTACTTTAGCTGCTCTAGGATTATCAAAGCTCGTTAATGTAATATGACAATTTGGCAACTCTTCTAACAAACTAATCATCTTACTAACTGCCTTATCTTGCAAAACAGCAAAAATCAAATGAATTTCCTGTTGTTTAAAATCAGCATTTATTGTTTCTATTAGCCGACGTATAGCTGGTTCATTATGAGCACCGTCTAGAATAATCATAGGAGTACTACTAATTTTTTCCATTCTCCCTGGCCAAAAAGCCCTTTTTAATCCTCTTCTTATAGCTTCATGACTCAATTCTAACCCTGTTTCTTGGCAATAAATTTGTATTGTTTCAAGAGCTACCATTGCATTTTCAACTTGATGATGTCCTAACATTTTTATTTGTACCTGGTTCAAATAAATAGAGTCGTCCTCAAACGTGAATTGTTCTCCCCATGTAGGTAAAGTCTGATAGTTAGAAGCCCAATAATCTTCTCCAAATAATTTTATGACGGAATGATTCGTTTTTGCGACTTGTTGAATAACTTGTAGTGCTTCTTGTGGGACCTTCCCTACTACAACAGGGACATTTGGTTTAATAATCCCTGCTTTTTGAAAAGCTATTTCAGCTAGTGATTCTCCCAATACTTGCATATGATCTAATCCTATCGTTGTGATAGCTGAAACTACTGGTGTTATGACATTTGTTGAATCTAATAGGCCTCCTAGTCCTACTTCAATAACGACTATATCAGCATGACCTTCTCCAAAATAAGTAAACATCATTGCTGTAATAACTTCAAACTCTGTCGGCCCATCTAACTCCGTTTCTTCTAATTCAAGAGCTAAAGGGTAAACAATATTAGCTAATCGAGTTATTTCTTCATCCGAAATAGGCTCTCCATTTACACTGATACGTTCATTGAACGTTTCAATATAAGGTGACGTAAATGTGCCAACTATCTTACCATTTGCTTCTAATATATTTCTTAAAAAAGTAACCGTTGAGCCTTTTCCATTTGTCCCAGCAACATGAATAGCTTTTATCTTTTCTTGTGGAGATCCTAATTTTTTAAGCATCCATTCCATTCGCTTAAGTCCAGGCTTCATTCCAAATATTTTTCTACCATGAATCCAATTTAATGCTTCTTCGTATGTTTTAAACATTAGCTACACCCCGTCTTTTGTAGTCATCATTTTTTACAGAGTATTGTATAATAAAAAGTAAAAAATCTTTGCCTCCTTTCATAGTAGTGAAGGCAAAGATTTTTTTCAAGTTTATTTAATTATATTTGAGTTTTTAATATTTCAATTCTTTCTAAAACAAGCGTTTGTTTTTCAAGATACTCTTTTTCTTTTACTTTTTCTGCCTCAACAACAGCAATTGGTGCATTGTCAACAAACTTAGCATTAGATAATTTGCCTTTAACACGCTTAACTTCACCTGACCACTTAGCTAACTCTTTTTCTAAGCGAACAATCTCTTCATCAATGTTAATTAAGCCCGCTAGAGGAAGATAAATTTCAGCACCTGTAATAACAGCACTCATAGCTGTTTCAGGAGCCTTAACCGTACTTGAAATAGTTAAGTTTTCAGGATTACAGAAACGTTCGATATAAGAAGTATTATTTTTCAAAAATGATTCAATTTTAACATCATTTGTTTTAATCAATAATTCAACCGGTTTAGATAGAGGTGTGTTTACTTCTGAACGAATATTACGAACGGAACGAATCAATTCCATCAATACATCCATTCCCTCAGTTGCTTCTTCGTCTGATAACTCTGGACGAACGACTGGGTACTCAGCAACAACTAATGATTCCCCAACATGTGGAATGTTCTCCCATATTTCTTCTGTTACAAAAGGCATCACTGGATGCAATAAGCGAAGTGTTTGATCTAAAACATAAGCTAAAACACTTCTTGTCGTTTGCTTCGCTTCCTCATCTTCATTAAATAAAATTTCTTTACTCATTTCAATATACCAGTCGCAAAAATCATCCCAAATAAAGTGATAAAGGTGTCGATTAGCTTCTCCAAACTCAAAACGTTCAAATAAATCAGTCACTTTTTCGATTGTTTTATTTAGTTTAGTTAAAATCCAACGATCTGCTATTGTTTTATTACCAGTTAAATCAATTTGTTCAACCGTAAAATCTTCCATATTCATCAATGCAAAGCGACTTGCATTCCATATTTTGTTGATGAAATTCCAAGAAGCATCCATCTTATCGTAACTAAAGCGTACATCTTGGCCAGGCGCTGAACCATTAGACAAGAACCAGCGTAAGGCATCTGCACCGTACTTATCTACTACCTCCATCGGATCAATTCCATTGCCTAAGGATTTACTCATTTTACGACCTTCTTCATCTCGAATTAGTCCATGAATAAGTACATCATTAAATGGTTTTTTGCCAGTGAATTCCAGACTTTGGAAAATCATTCTGCTTACCCAGAAGAATATAATATCGTAACCTGTTACTAATGTATTATTAGGGAAATATCGTTTGAAATCTTCTGAATCTTCATCTGGCCAACCCATGGTTGAAAAAGGCCAAAGAGCTGAACTAAACCAAGTATCTAAGACATCTGGATCTTGCTCCCAGTTTTCACTATCTTCAGGTGCTTGCATCCCTACATAAAGTTCACCCGTTTGTTTATGGAACCAAGCTGGTATTCTATGACCCCACCATAATTGACGCGAAATAACCCAATCATGAACATTTTCCATCCAGCTTAAATAGGTGTTTTCAAATCTTTCTGGTACAAAGTTAACTTTATCTTCTGTTTTTTGTAAATCAATTGCTTCTTTTGCAAGAGGCTCCATTTTGACGAACCACTGAGTAGATAAACGAGGCTCAACAATGACGCCCGTCCTTTCCGAATGCCCAACACTATGAACCATTTTTTCAATTTTTACCAATCGTCCTTGAATTTCTAAGTCTTTGATAACTGCTTTTCTAGCCTCGAAACGATCCATTCCTGCATATTTACCAGTTAAATCATTCATTGTTCCATCTGGATTCATAACATTTGTGCGCGGCAGATTGTGTCGATTTCCAACTGCAAAGTCATTAGGATCATGTGCAGGAGTAATTTTAACTACACCTGTCCCAAAATCCATTTCAACATACTCATCTGCAATAATAGGTATCTCAAGATTCATTAAAGGTAAAATAATTTTTTTACCAATTAAATGTTTGTACCGTTCATCTTCAGGGTGAACAGCAACAGCCGTATCACCTAGCATCGTTTCGGGACGTGTTGTAGCAATTTCTACAGAACCACTACCATCTGCCAATAGATAGGTCATATGGTAGAAAGCACCTTCAACATCTTTATGGATAACTTCAATATCTGACAAAGCTGTTTTCGCTTTTGGATCCCAGTTAATAATGTATTCCCCTCGATAAATTAAGTCTTTATTGTACATTGCAACAAAAACTTTCCTAACCGCTTCTGATAATCCCTCGTCTAAAGTAAATCTTTCACGACCATAATCGACAGATATTCCGACTTTAGCCCATTGTTCACGAATAACTGCAGCATATTCTTCTTTCCATTCCCAAACGGTCTCGTTAAATTTTTCTCGTCCTAAGTCATAGCGTGAAATACCTTCTTCAGCTAATTTAGCTTCTACTTTAGCTTGTGTTGCAATTCCTGCATGATCCATACCTGGTAGCCATAAAGTATCGAAGCCTTGCATTCTTTTTTGACGAATAATAATATCTTGCAACGTTGTGTCCCAAGCATGCCCTAGATGCAATTTACCCGTAACATTTGGAGGGGGGATAACCACAGAATAAGCTTCTTTTGTTTTATCTCCACTTGGTTTAAATAAATCTTTTTCAAGCCATTTCTCATAGCGACCAGCTTCAACTTCTTGGGGTTGATATTTCGTTGGCATTTTTAATTCTTTAGACATTTTTTAACCTCTTTTCCTTTTATTGTTTATAAAAAATTAAAAAGCACTCATCTTAATACAATTAATTGTATTAGGACGAATGCTTTTTAATTCGCGGTACCACCTATTTTGTACATTCCCATAAGAAATATACCTCTCTTCACGTCTTTAACGAAACGTTATCCCGAACAAAGTTACTATACGTTCACCTTGTTAGCTCCCAAGCTACTTTCATTTTATTGTGGTCAAGAACTCTCAGCATCTGCTCTTTTCTCTGGATAACCCTGTAATAAAACTACTTCTCTTGTTCATTGCTTTTTTATATAGCCTATTTTAGCACTGAAAACCTGTTAATTCAATCTTAATTTTAATACTTTTTCTAACTTAACGTGCTGCTTTTGCACTTTCAATCGCTTTATCGTAGTTCGGCTCATCAGACATTTCTGATACTACCTCTTTATAAATCAACTTGCCAGCTGCATCAATAATAAATACTGAACGAGCCAGTACAGTTAACTCAGGAATAGCTATTCCATACATTTTACCAAAAGATAAATCAGTATCACGAAGCATTTCCATATCTATACCTTCTCCTGCACACCAGTTTTCTTGCTCGTCTTTTGTATTTGTAGAAATAGTTAGTAAATTGATTCCTTCAAGTTCGCTTACATCTTTATTGAAAGCTTTTGTTTGAACCGCACAGACTCGCGTATCAATATCAGGAACAACACTTATTAAAGTAATGTTTCCCTTACAATCTTCTAAAGTTACTCTTTCATCATTCTTATTTTTGATAGAAAAATCTGGGGCCATTTCCCCTATGTTGGGTTGAGTACCTTCTACTTTAAGTAACTTACCTTTTTTTGTGAATTCCATTTGTTATTCGCTCCCATTCCTAAACGTATTTTCCTGTTAAGTATACGCTGTCTGAAAAGAGAAATGCAAATTTTTCAATTTAACACTTTTTCATAAAAAATAAACAAGGGTAGTGTATCTTTATGCCTTTAAAATTTTCTACAACCCTTGCTCTATTTATTTTTTATAATTGGTGGAAGCAATTTTCCATCATAATAGACTAATGTTAATATTTCACCAGTCAAATCAATATAACGAACATCAACTGTTGAGGGAACAACTACTCTGCCTGGAGCAAAATTTAAAATAGATGTGATTCCTGAATCTACTAGCATATTTATTGATTCTTGAGAGTGTTCGCTCGGAACGGTAGAAATAGCTACATGAATATTTTCACGAGATAAAACACTTTTCATTTGGGCAATAGAATAAATAGGTACACCTGATAAAATTTTCCCAGATTCTTCTTCATTTTTTTCAAAAGCACAAGTTATTTTCATATTATCATCTCTACGAAAATTATTAGCAATTAACGCTTTACCAATATTCCCTACGCCTACTAAAGCTATATTTATGATTTTATTCACATTTAAAATTTCATGAAATACCCCTACTACATAATCAACTTCGTAACCATATCCGCTTCTACCTAATTCACCAAAATGAGAAAAGTCACGACGAATTGTTGCTGAGGGTATCTGTGTTAATTCACTAATTTCTTGTGATTTAATCCTTTTAACACCTGTATCAGCAAGCTTTTTTAAACATCGGTAATAAACTGGCAGTCTTTTAGCAGTTGCTCTAGGTACATATTGTTCTTCTTGCTCACTTTTCATTAGAAATCCTCCAATTGCCTATCTCTTTCTTCAAATCATATCACCAATAAAACTAAAACTCAATCTTTTTGTGATAATAATCACATTAAAAAAATAAAAACGCTTTCTACTAACTATAAAAAAAAAATTAGAAATAGAATGCTCTCTAATCAATCTGAGATCATTCTATTTCGAATCTTTTTCTATTTATAAAAGTGAAGAATATTTATCAGCTTGCTGCTTTTCTAAAGTATCTCCTACTTTTATTTCAGAGTAAACTAAATTGTCCATTGCACGTTGGATTAATTCTTCTATATTGAGTCTTGCTTCATATCGCCTACTTTTTTCTAAATCAGGTCTTGTTTTTGGAGTAGTAGGAGCGAATATCGTACAACAATCTTCAAAAGGTTGAATAGACAAGTCAAATGTACCAATTTTTTGAGCTAAATCAATTATTTCATTTTTATCCATTGATACGACTGGCCTGATAATTGGTATAACCGTTACATCATTAATAGCAATCATACTGTGTAGAGTCTGAGAAGCTACTTGCCCAAGAGATTCGCCATTAATGATTGCTAAACCATTTTGTTTTTCACGAATTAGTTCTGTAATTCGTAACATCATCCGTCGTGTTACGGTCATTGAATACCCCTCAGGGACACATCTTTTTATTTCTTCTTGAATTTCAGTAAATGGGACTTCAATAAAAACAATATTCCCTGCGAATGCAGCCATTTTAGAGGCTAGGTCCTTAGCTTTTTGTAAAGACCTGGAACTCGTGTAAGGTGGGCTATGAAAATGAACTGCTTCAATCTCTACACCACGCTTCATCGTCAAATAACCTGCCACTGGTGAGTCAATTCCACCAGAAAGCATTAAGATACCTTTACCACTTGAACCAACTGGCAATCCACCTGCTCCTAAGATTGTTTGACTAGACAGAAAAATACCCTCATTTCTAATTTCAACACGAATATTAATATCAGGATTTTTCATTTTTACAGTGATGTCTTCTATATTCTTTAAAACTTCAGATCCTAGTAAATGATTGATTTGATCTGTATCTAAACTAAATTCATGATCTGAACGGCGTGCTGTGATTTTAAATGATTTACCTTCTGTATATAACTCTTGAACCATCTTTACGGTTACTTTTTTCATTTCTTCGATATCTCTTTCGATTCTCATTACCGGAGAGAAATTCTGAATACCAAAGATGGGTTTCAATCTTTCTAAGACACTAGTGCTATCAGCACCATTTAGTTTTAGGTGCATTCGATCTCTGTCGCCTGTTACTTCAAGTTGCTCAAAGTCAGATAAAGCAAATTTCACATTCTGAGTTAATTTATTAATAAATTTCTTTTTATTTTTTCTTTTAGTTGATAATTCTCCATACCGGACTAGTATTTCATTATATTGCATTCTTCATTCACTTCTCTTTCTTAAGCATGGATAGATTGAAATTTTTTATATAATATTTTGAAAACACTTAAAAATTTTTTTGCTTCTTCTATTGTATTTGTGCTTGATAAACTGACACGCACAGCATCTACGGCAAGTGTAGCTGGTACATGCATAGCTGAGAGAGTACCGGAGCTCTTTTTACTCTTACTAGAGCAAGCACTAGTAGTAGATAGATAAATAGATTCATTTTCGAAAGCATGGAGTAAAACTTCTCCTCTAATTCCCTTCAAGGCAAAACAAAGGATATGAGGTGCTCCTGCTTTCGTTGAAAATAATACCACTTTTTTGTAACTATTCAATTCATCCATTAAATAATCTCTTATTTCTCTTTGTTTTTTTTGTTTATCAATAGGATCTGTTAATGCTAGGCGGAGAGCTTTTCCAGTTGCAGCTATACCGACAACATTTTCTGTTCCACTTCGCATCCGATTCTCTTGTCCACCACCACTAATTAAAGGAGCTATCTTTCTGCCTTTTTTCAGGTAAATAAATCCCGTCCCTTTTGGTCCATGGAACTTGTGACTTGAAAAAACAGCAATATCAATGCGAGATTGTGGTCCTAGAAGTAAAGGTATCTTGCCTATAGCTTGAACGGCATCTACATGAAAATGAATCGTTGGATATTTTTTCAAAATTTCGCCAATTTTCTCGATAGGCTGCACACTGCCTACTTCATTGTTTATAGCCATAATAGATACTAGAATTGTCTCTTTTCGTATAGCTTTTTCTAGGTCTTCAACAGAAATAATACCATCTTTATCAACCGATAGATAGGTAACTTCAAAACCAAATTGTTCTAGTTGGTAGATGGATTCACTTACAGCTGGGTGTTCTATCGTTGTTGTAATGATGTGATTCCCATAATTTCTTTTCTCGATAGCTGTCCCTTTAATCGCCCAATTATCTCCTTCTGTCCCACCACTAGTAAAATAAATTTCTTCTGGGCTAACCGTAAGCAAAGAAGCTATCTGCTTACGCGATTGATGCATTAACGCATCAGCTCTGCTTCCAATTCCATGCATACTAGAAGGATTTCCATTAATGTTTTTAGTTACCTCTATTATTGTTTGCAACACCTCTTCGTTAACATTAGTTGTTGCACTGTTATCAAAATAAATCATTTTTTCCACACTTTCTATTAACTATTTCATCCATTTTATTATTCTTTTTTTCTTTCTCACTCTTAAATTTAACACAAAACAAAACAGAGGTTTCATTTAAGTGAAAGACTCTGCTGTTTTCCTTACTATTTTTTTTTCTTATCTTCTAAATAATTTGCTTCTATTTTTTCAAATGAACCAGGTTCGACTTTTTCTAAAGCTGTCGAAATCTGTTCCAGTGCCTTATTGTAATCAAATTGACTATTGAAAGTTAGCATACTCTCCGCTATCGCATTCGCTATCTCTGGATGAGTGTGTCTATAACGATTAGCATATTGCATCATGTATTCACATAATAAGGCATTATCTACTAGGTCTTCCGTTTTTTCGACTAATAGTTCAACATCATCATCACATAAATCACATAACTGTTTGATATCCTTCATATCTATCGTTAATTTATTTAGCTCTTTAGATAATTCTTCCACTCGCTCTGTTGTTAAAAAGAAAAAATCTAGGTATTGTGTAGATAATCCAGGAAGATGCTGTTTCTCAATATACCGTTTTACTCCACGTAAATTAAATTCAAAATCATCAATTTTATCTTTCACTTCTTTTTCTTCTTCTCTTAACTCTATTAAAGATTGATTAATGATTTTTTGTTCTCCTTCAATTTCTTCCAGTTCTTTTGCATGTTCTATATAACTTTCTCTTACCGCGCTAAAGATAGCCTGACGACTATTTAAGCCATCTGTAAAAGTATCGAAATTTTCTTGGATTTCTTTCAATTGTTCTTGCATTTTTTTAGTTTGATTTAGCTCATTATTAGTTAACGCATAACTTTGAGCTACACGATCGATTTCAATCAACAGCTTACGATTCTTTTCAATTACAAATTCGATATAATCATCTAAAATAGGCTGATATTTCACAATATAATTTTTCGCTTCAATTTCAACTTCCATAGTATCATATAATCGATTAATTTCATCTTCTATTTCTTTATTTACTAATTTAGCTTCTTCAACATCACATCTTGTGATCGCCTCTTTAGAAATCTCGTACTTTACTTCAATAGAATCGATATCTGCTAAGATAGTATCATTTAAAAATAGAAACTGTTGTTCCATGAGCTCATTGTAACCATGCTTTAATTCTTGTATTTGTTCTGAGAATTCATTCGTCAGCTGTTTTAAAATACTAGGAATTTGTTTGATACTATCATTTAATTCTTTTGTATCTGCATCAATTTTATTTAAAATAGTTTTAGCTTCAACAGGGTCACCTGAAGCCGTTAAATCTGAAACCTTATCAAAATCAACCTCTAAAAGAGTCAATTTATTTTCTAACTTCTCTAATGCTGGTCCAAATGAAAAGCTTTGTGTTAGTAATTTCTTTCTGATTTCTTGGTACGTTTCTTGTATTCTATTAACTTCTAATAAATTTTGTTCTTCACTTTGTAAGAGCTCACGCAAAGCTAGTTGAATGTCATTACTATCTAATTTAATATTTTTTATTAAAATAGCTACTTTTTGTTCTGCTGTTTTTGCTTTAACTAGTTGCAAACGATTGGTAGCTTTCTTTGCGTCAAATAAATAGTTTTCTAAATCTGGAAAAGTAGCTGTTTCAATTGTTTGCCATTCAGATTGCAATTGAATAAACTTTTTTTCTGTCTGTCCTGTTAATTCTAATTCTTTTGCTCTAAGTAAATCATCTGTTATAGTTAAATCCATTAATTCAAATTTCTGTTTCTCTAGTTTATCAATTAATGAATAATGGCTTTTTTTCATCATTGAACTTATCAAATAAGCAATAAGGGCTAAAAAGATTATTGTCATTAAAATATACTCAAGCTTCATTTTTATTGATACCTCCAGCTAATTTTATATGGTCATATAAAAAAATAGTTGTTATTAATTGGTTGATTTATCGATTATAAGAAAATAGTCAACATCGTTTGCATTTTCTTATAAAAATACCTATTATGTATATTAACATATATAATGAAATCTAACACTACTTAAGGGGTTTTTTATTTTATCCTATCTAGTAAGTATACTTGTTACAGGAGGAATTTTCGTGTCTAAAGAATCATATTATCGTTTAATGAACAAACAACTCTCTGCAGTATTAGGTGACGAGACGAATTTGATTGCTAATTTGAGCAACAGTGCCGCTTTATTATTTGAAAACTTACCCGATGTTAACTGGGCTGGATTTTATTTATACGAAAAAATATCCGATGAATTAGTCTTAGGACCTTTTCAAGGTAAAGTAGCTTGTATAAGAATAAAAATAGGTGCTGGGGTTTGTGGAACAGCTTTTGAAAAGAATACATCTTTAGTCGTCGAAGATGTCTCTAAGTTTAAAGGGCACATTGCCTGTGATGCTGCAAGTAAATCAGAAATCGTTATTCCCATTATAATAAATGGTGAAAAAATAGGTGTTTTAGATATTGATGCTCCTATAACAAATCGATTCGATAAAATAGATCAACACTATTTAGAATTATTTGCTGAAATTTTGCAAAAAAATAGCCGCTCTATGCTTCAGTAAAAGAAACAAAGCTTGCTCTTTGGAGTTGCCCATTGTATAATTGAATTTGTGTAAAATAATGCAGCGTGAAAGTGGTATTCGCGTCAACAGTTTATTGCCAATAGTGGTTCATTTGTGTAACCTGCGGCTGCAAAGGCGAAGAATGAAAAATAAACTGCACGGAGTATTGAACTATCAACTTATTATTTTACTCCAAAAAAAACATTATTGGAGGAATTTTATTATGTCACGTTATACAGGTCCAAGTTGGAAAATTTCACGTCGTTTAGGTATTTCACTTTCAGGTACAGGTAAAGAAATTGAGCGCCGTCCTTACGCTCCAGGTCCTCATGGTCCAAATAGCCGTAAAAAATTAACTGAATACGGTTTACAATTACAAGAAAAACAAAAATTACGTAACATGTACGGTATGAATGAACGTCAATTCAAAAATCTTTTTGTTAAAGCTGGAAAAATTAAAGAAGGTAAAGTTGGTGACAACTTTATGATCTTACTAGAGCAACGTTTAGATAATGTCGTTTACCGTTTAGGTTTCGCAACTACTCGTCGTCAAGCTCGTCAATTAGTAAACCACGGTCACATCCTTGTTGATGGCAAGCGTGTTGATATCCCATCTTATAGCGTTGCTGTTGGACAAGCTATCTCTGTTCGTGAAAAATCTAAAAACATGGAAATTATCACTTCTGCTGTTGAATCATTATTTGGCCGTCCAGAATTCGTTAGTTTTGATGGAGAAAAATTAGAAGGTTCATTGAATCGTCTACCTTTACGTGAAGAACTATACGCTGAAATCGATGAAGCGTTTATCGTTGAGTTCTATAACCGTTAATTTAATTCTAAAAAAAAACACAACTTTCACAGTTGTGTTTTTTTGTTTATTATCTTAAGTATTTTGAATCTTATTTCTATTTTAATTTAAACGATTGAACCTATTTTTTGAACTAAATTAATTACTTGCCATTATCTTTTTATTCTTTATTTCACAATTTTGACATAATCTTTTAATTTTTTTCAGAATACATAAACACTTAATACCTTAATAATTATAGATGCTTTATAATAACAATATAATTAATTTGAGGTGATAAATATGTTAATTGAAGTAAATGATAGCTTTGGAAATGAAGTTAAACGTTTAGCTGAAGCTGCTAATATAACTCCTGGCGAGGTAATTGAATCATGTTTTAAAAATTCTCATTTTTTAAAAGAAGATCTATTATACGGAAAAAATCACTTTTCAGATTTTATCGAGGAGTATCTTTCTACTCTAAGTAGTTTAGATAGTTTTAAAAGTGAGGTATTACTTGCTATCAAAGAAAAAGACGAATCAGATGCTATTCAACAGGTTTTTAAAGAATTATTTAGACTTGCTCATGAAGATATTACATTATTAAATAAATTATTTCAAGTCTATAAACAACCTGATGATATCATTAGCTTACTTTGATTTTAAACTACTGATCATCATTTTTTTAAAAAGTCATTTATTCTGTATAACCAAACGGTAATTGACGTACCCAATAAATTTATTACACTTGAATATCATCACTCAACTGTTTTTTTTCTACTATCTGGTGATGATGCATTAATTTTATATGATTAAATGGATTGTTGCATTCATAAAAAGATAAGAGACCGATTCTATAGTAGAATCGGTCTCTTATCTTTTTTATTATAACTTACTCGGATAAGCTTGAAAGGCTTGTTTATAGATAGGTAGTAAGGTTTCATAAGTTTCTAATACGAAAGTATAAAAGGCCTCAGAATCTTTTAAAACTGAATGAGCAGCATTTAATTGTCTTCCAACTAAAAATTCACCCTTTTTATTGTCTCTCCATCTGACAAGTCCTTTAGTTAATTCATCTTCATCAATAATTTGTACACTTGCTTTTGTGTGATCAAATGAAACTACAAAATCAGAAGATAAAGACTGAATAATTGTTTTATTATCAATAAAACTTTGTGCCATCTCTTTTTCAAATTGTGGATTGTCTATAAAAGCTAACCAGATAAATAAATGAGAGTGATACAATCCTAATTGAAAATGAGGATATTTTTTATACCCTCTCTTATCTCCTCCAATTGCACACCAAGTATCTTGAGGTGGGTTTTTAGTTCGTCTAAGGTGTTGCGCAATATGTACTGGTAAAGTTTCACCGTCTACTATTGGGCTCAAGTCTCTTGAAATAGCTGTTGCAATTTTTCTGAATTTTGGTTGAATTTTTTTTCGAATTTCACTCATTCTGGAATCTAATCCTTCAATAGTAAAAATATCAAAATCTTCTTGAGTAAAAATTACTAGATTTTCCATTGACTAAATCCTTTCTATCCTTTTAAAGTAGTGATACTGTTCTTATATATAATATAGTGAAATGTAACTGGTTTAATATATGTTATAATGTTAGAAAGACTAATTTATTAGGAGGGAAAACTTATGAGTTCAGATAACATGCAAAATTATTTAAACAAAGGTATGTATGGAGCTAATCAGACTAAGCCCGATGAACGTCAAAAATATCTTGGGAGTTTAAGAGAACGCATTTATTTATCGATAACTATTGAACAATTATCTTCAATGGACTATTCAACAGAAGTAAAAAAAGAAATCGCTCAACATCCAAATAATACCTTGTTATTTAATGGCACCGTTGATATAAAAGATTTAAATCCCTACATTAAGCTAAGCAACCAGTTGAACTGTTCATTTAGAATTGTAACCGATGAAAATGCTGAAAAAAGTACTATTGGTCTAGTTTATGTTGCCCCACAAGCCGTTAATATTGACACCATTGATGTTGCAGAAAAATATCCAAACTCTGATAAAATAATAGAAAAAGAAGTTATCAAAAAAAAGTCATTTTTAAAAAAGTTCTTTTCGTAGCTTTTGAGATAATGTTCATACTAAAGATCAAAGGAAAAATCTTTCCTGACTATTCTTTTGAGCCTCTTTCACTTACTCACTTTTATTTCGCCACTCGAATTCAATAACCTTTTCATCTCTTCCAATTATGCCTTCTCCAGTTTCAATGAATCCATTATTTTTTAATATATGCTGAGACTTTTTATTTCTAGAAAAGGTTTTAGCCTTAATCAATGACTGTTTTTCTACTTCTACTACCCAATTTAGAAAGGACTTTACTGCTTCAGATACAAAACCTTGATTTGAGTAAGAATCAACAATTCCATACCCTAATTCAGGAATCCAACCTTCTCCTACATCACCTTGCATACTTATTTCTCCAATAATTTTATTCTCTTTTTTTAAAACAATTAATCTTGTCCATTTTTCCATTTCTGGCCTTTTTCTTAGCTCTTCTAGCGCAAAGGGTAAATAATATGAAAACTCAATACCTGGCCATTCGCTACTTACATTATAACCTGTTGTATTGTGTAATGTTTCTTTTCCTAACAAAGTTGCTTCAATATAGTTTATTTTAAATGGAACTAACAATAGTCTCTCTGTCTCTATACTTTCCATTATTTTTTCCTCACTTTTCAAATAAAAACACTTTGATTAGTAAATTATTGATTAAAGTGTTTTATATACTCGTTTTTAGTAATTCTAAAACCATATTTGCTGATTTTTTCCCAGCTTCAACAATGAATTCATCAAAACTAATACTCGCTTCTTCATTTGCAACATCAGACATCGCTCTCACAATAACAAATGGCTTTTTAAATTGATAACAAACCTGAGCAATTGCTGCTCCTTCCATCTCTGCTGCTAAAGCATCTGGAAAATCTGTCATTATTTTTTCTGTCTGATTTTTTCCAGCAATAAATGAATCACTTGTAACAATTAATCCTTCTATCGGATGCAACCCAACAGCCTTAGCTGCAGCCAGTATCTTTTTTATAAGTTTTTCACTAGCTGTGTAACGAGCTGGCATCTGTGGTACTTGACCTATTTCATAATTAAAAATAGTCACATCAACATCATGGTGAGCAACTTCATTCGAGACAACAATATCTCCGACCGCTAATCCTTCTCCTATTCCACCAGCAGAACCAGTATTAATTAACGTTTCTACTCCGTATTGAGAAATTAATAACGTAGCTGCAATAGCTGCATTTACTTTTCCAATACCCGATTGCACTAAAACAACTTGGTGACCTTCCAGTTCTCCTGATATAAATAAAACATTAGCTTGAAAGCATTCTTTTGGAGAGAGCATTTTTGATTTTAGTAAAACGATTTCTTCTTCCATAGCGCCGATAATTCCAATTTTCATATTTATTTCTCCTTCAAATTTAAATTAAAAAAACAATTACTAGTACAATAACAAGTAAAATAGAGACAAAAATAATGGCTTTCGTCAAAAGTTTATCGATATTTCGATATTTTTCATTTTTCGTTTTCCTACTTTTTAAAGATTTCTGTTCTTTTTCTACTTTTTTTTGATACTCTTTTTCAACTTTATCTCGTGCCTTACTCCTTTTTTTTCTTTCCTTTTTTTCTTGTTCTTTTGCTTCTCTCAGTTCAGCCCTTGTTTTTTGATCCATTTTTTTGTTCACAACCTCATCTATTCATTTGTTCCATTTGTCGTTTCATCTTCCAATAAAAAAGAGCGAAGACCGTTTTAGCATCAATTATTGTCTTTTTCTCATAAGCATCCCATGCTTCTTCAAATGATAAAGTTATAAGTTCAATAAACTCATCTTCATCTTGAGCAAGAGGGTATTTTATTTTCGTTAATTCTTCAGCTCGATAGATATATAAGAATTCATTTGAGAATCCAGGTGACGAGTAAAAAGACGTCTCTAGTTCAAAAACTTTAGCTTGATAACCTGTTTCTTCTTCTAGCTCTCTTTTCCCAGTTTCTATTGGATTTATATCTGTTTTATCAATCATTCCTGCTGGTATTTCTACTATCGTTTTTTCGATTGCTTTGCGAAATTGCTTAACAAAAATCATTTTACCATCTGCTGTAAAAGGCATGATTGCAACTGCACCAGCATGCTTTACTAATTCACGAGTTGATTTTTTTCCGTTTGGTAGAAGTACCTCGTCTACCCAGTATTCTGTGATTTTCCCCTTGTAGATACAGTCACTTTTAATTGTTTCTTCTTTAAATTCCATTAGATTTCCTCCTAGTTGTTATAAATATCGTCTTTCTTATCATACCGTGCTAGAATTACTTTATCAATCTCGACATTATACCATTATCTATACTCTTTGAGTAACTAGTCAAATGACTCAAAACTATTAGGAGAAATCAACCTTAGTACGTGTAAAATAGTTCTCGAGAGGATATTATCTTTTTACTAGCAAAAATAAAGAAGGCGTTCTATCATAAATGTATGCTTACGCGGCAAATACATAAATGGAAGAGGCCTTCTTATGGATAACATTATATCAAAATTATACAAAATAATAAAGGAATCAAGCGATTTAATTGCTACAGAAGAATCTATTCAGCTTTATATGTATGAAGTATTTACGGAATTATTAGGAGATATATTTATACACATAAACCAAACGATTAAGGAACAAAAGCAACAAGAAGGATGGAAAGTAAAGCGAGAAGATTGGAAAACAGTCCAATTTATTTTTGGGTCTGTCCGTTACCGTCGTACTTTAATGGCAGATCAAGAGAATCAAAATCATTATCCATTAGATGAGTGGTTGGGGATTCGAAAATACCAACGTCACAGTCCACTCGTAGAAGTCAAAGTAGCAGAGTTAGCCAGTAAGTGTACCTATCGGGACACCGCTGAAACACTGAAAGAGTGGACAGCAGTAACGATGAGCCATCAAACAGTAGGCAGCCTCCTTAAACGAGTGGGAGAAGCACAAGCGCATGAAGACGAAGAAATGGTGATCGAGCTAGAAGAGTCAGCAGCGTTACCAGAAGGAAAAAAAGTCGATTATTTCTATGCCGAAGCAGATGGTGTATTTGTCCGTGGGACAACAAAGAAAAAAAGTTTAGAGGTTCATCATGCAATTGTTTATGAAGGCTGGCAGAGAAATGGAAAGAGAGTCTCCTTGAAGGAGCCTAAAGCCATTATGACGACTAAAAAGACGGCTGGTTTTTGGGCAGAAGTACAGGCTTTTACAGCGACTCATTACGCGTTACAACACGCTCAAATCATTACCAATAGCGATGGTGGACCAGGCTATACCGCAGATAAATTCCAAGAAACTTTTTCGCAGTCGAATTATCCCGTGTTGAATCAATTAGACGCTTATCACATCTTTCAAGGCCTGAACCGTGCTTTTGGTGTACAAAGTAATCTCTTTAAACAGAACATTCATCAAGCGCTTAAAAAACATGATTTAGAGGCCCTAACGATCTGGTTGGACACTTATGAAAGTACCTTAGAAGAAACACAAGCAGTAGAAAAACTGACTAGTTTTCGAACTTATCTTTTAAGAAATTGGGATCGGATTTTTGATTGGCGAGAAAAAGTAGAACAAGTACCGAAGGATGCCAGAGGTTTAGGCGCAATGGAATCGAATCAACGTCATATTTCTTATCGGATGAAAAAACGTGGAATGCATTGGAGCGAAGTCGGTTGTGAAGCCATGGTAAAAGTGAAACAAGGGATCTTAAATCAAACGTTACGTGAAGCTTATCTTCACCAGCAAACTAGAAGTACAAGACAACAACGTAAGGTGAAACAAACCGTTCGTGTATCGTCTTTAATGCATCAAAAGACGCGTCAGTCAGTTGGGGCAAAGAAAGGGACGATTCCGTTTTATGCCCCTCATTCTTCAGCAATGGGGCAGTTAATTAAAAGTTTTCGATAATTCCTGTCTGTTTGGGGAAGGTTCCATTTTTTTGGAACGTTCTCCAAACAGATGGGCCAGCAAACGGCAAAGCCGTGCGGTAGCAGATAGGTGTACAAAAATAGAACGCCAAACTAGCCTAGTAATAGGACGACCGAGAAAAACTTGACACAAACTCAACCTTAAGTCTGATGGGCCTTTTGCATGCTTCTATGATAAAATAAAGATGTGCTATAAACTGAACAATGAAGTTAAAATAAAATTATGGAGTGATTTATAATGAATGATTTTTCTAAAAATATTATCGCTGTATTACGTTACACTCTTACTAGTGTTTCAACAATCCTGTTTTTTTTACTTTTAGTCTTTATTTTTAATGTAGATTTTTGGTGGTCCTTAATTATTAGTATTGCACTTGGCAGCATTTTTTTCTATATGCAAAATAATAATGAACTAAAGAAAACAACTACTAAATTAAATAAAGTTTCTGCTGAAAAAGAAAACTTTTACAAATCAAATGGTTTAAATAAAGAAGAAATGAACTTCTTTAGAGAAACAATGTACCTTGCAAAGAATCAAATTTTAACTTTGGAAAAAAATATGCGTTCTATTTCAAAGTTAACGGCTATTGAAAAGCGTAACAATACCCTGCGTCTAGTTAAAGCTTTATTCAAAGAAATTACAGAAAATCCGCGTCGTTTAAATGAAGCGAATAAATTTCTTTATGTTCATCTTTCCTCTTTGGTTGATTTAACAAATAAATATATTGAAATTGATCAACATGAAGTTAAAAGTAAAGCAACATATGATGTGTTAAATGAAAGTGCACTAACTATAGACGAAATGTGCCACTTAATTGCAGTAGATTATGTCGCTTTTAAATCAGAAGATTTTGATGATATGAGCATTGAGGTAGAGCTTGCTAAAAAAACTATCGAACGGGACAGTACAGACTTCGAAATAATAGAAAATCAAGAATTATAATATTACTCAAGGGGATGAAAAAATGGTAGATAACACGTCAAAAAATGATCTTTCAATCAAAGAGGTAAACTCTGAGTTAGATGAATTATTATCAAATCCTTTTGGAGATACCACCTTAGATACACTTTCTGTAAAAGATTCAGTTGAAAATGATATGGTTGAGACTGAAAAAGTCGATCGGCTAATAAACAAATTACCAGAAGAACGTCAAAAACAAGCTAGAGATCTAGCTGAACAAATTGATGTGACAAATATTCAGTCTGTAATGAGCTACGGAGCAGCTGCACAACAAAAATTAGGTGAATTTTCTCATGCTATGCTAAATCAAGTTCAAAATTCGGATACAGGTGAAATAGGGGATTCTTTAAACGATTTGATGTTCCGCTTAAATGAAGCGAATCCTGAAGATCTAAGAGCAGATGATAACAATGTCTTTAAAAAAATATTTGGACGAGTTAGAAAATCAATCTATGAAATGACTGCAAAATATCAAAAAATCGGTGCACAAATCGATAAAATTAGCGTTAAGTTAGATAAAGAGAAAAATGCATTAATCAGTGATAATCTTATGTTAGAACAACTTTATCAAAAAAATAAAGACTATTTTGATGCTTTAAATATTTATATCGCAGCTGGTGAGCTTAAAATAGACGAACTAACTACTATGTTTATTCCAGAAGCTATAAAAAGTGCTGAAAATAGTTCGAATCAGATGGATGTTCAAATTGTTAATGATTTAAACCAATTTTTAGATCGCTTAGAAAAAAGAACGTATGATTTAAAATTGGCCCGTCAAATGACCATTCAACAAGCTCCTCAAATACGCTTAATCCAAAATACTAATCAGGCATTAGCAGAAAAAATTCAATCTTCTATCAATACGGCTATTCCTCTCTGGAAAAATCAAATTGCCATTGCTTTAACCTTATTGCGCCAAAAAGATGCGGTCACAGCTCAAAGACAAGTATCAGAAACAACAAATGACTTATTAAAGAGAAATTCAGAAATGCTAAAAATATCTACCATTGAAACAGCAAAAGAAAATGAACGTGGTATTATTGATATCGAAACATTGCAACAAACTCAAAATGATTTAGTAGAAACTTTACAAGAAACTTTGCACATTCAAAAAACGGGTCGTTTGAAACGAAAAGAAGCTGAAATAGAATTATCTGTCATGGAAAATTCTTTAAAAAATAGATTACTCGAGTTAACTAGTGATCAATCTTAAATAAAACAATATAATTTCTTCACTATTTATGCTAATGATGCAGCAAATAATGGAGAAATTTTTATTTTTTTTATTTATCACATTTGTTTGTTTCTATATTTTGACTAGTTATACAATATGCAATTTATAGGTAAAACTAAAGCCTATTTATAGACTAAATTTAATAAAATAAACAAGATAAAAAACAAAGAAAAATTTTACTCAAACAAAGTTGGTATGATTTCAAGCAGTTAAAAAACATTTTATAAATAGTTTTTTGCTATGCTATCAGAAAGACTTACTCTATTTGAGAAGTTAGATTTGAGAAGTTAGATTTGAGAAGTTAGATTAAATAAATTATACTAAAAAAGAGCTGTTTATTATGAGTACGAGGATTCTGATAATGAACTCTATTCAATTCAAGCACTAAAGGGCAAGAAATGATTGATCTAAAAAATTTTTCACCCTTAAGTAGTCACCTTATAAACGAATCTATTAATTGCTAAAGATTAAGGTTTCTACAATAAATTCTATTATCCAATGCATATCGTTTGAATTGTGAACGAAATGTGTCTATAATAAGAATTGTAATAGTCCTATTACTTAATTATTCTTATAGAAGGAGGAAATCATCATGGGATTTATTTGGTCATTAATTGTTGGTGGCGTTTTAGGAGCTGTAGCAGGAATGATTTTAGGCAAAGACGTACCAGGAGGAATCATTGGTAATATTATTGTAGGTTTCATTGGTTCATGGCTTGGTTCTTCGTTATTTGGTAACTGGGGACCAGTTGTTGGCGGTTTTGCTATTTTACCTGCATTAATTGGTGCTGTAGCCTTAATCTTCATCTTTTCACTTATTATGGGAAGACGCAAAGGTTAATTATCTGTTTATAAATTACTTATTTATTAAGAGGAGGAAAATATCATGGGATTTATTTGGTCATTAATTGTAGGTGGCGTTTTAGGAGCCGTAGCAGGAATGATTTTAGGTAAGGATGTGCCTGGAGGCATTATTGGTAATATTATCGTAGGATTCATCGGATCATGGCTTGGATCTTCATTGTTTGGTAACTGGGGACCAGTTGTTGGCGGTTTTGCTATTTTACCTGCATTAATTGGTGCTGTAGCCTTAATCTTTATCTTTTCACTTATCATGGGAAGACGTAAAGGCTAATTATATTTAGTAATTCAGTAAAAACACTTTGAGGTATAGTCTCAAAGTGTTTTTACTTTTTTTAAAATTAACTATAAAAAGGAGATAAATTATGTCACTAGAAAACTATTCAATAAACATACATGCTCCATTCAAAGACTCTAGTAAAAAAATAAAAGAACCTACTTTTTGGTTGCCTTTCTTGCCAGGTTTTACTAATCTCAATCAACTTTCTGATTGCAGTTATTCTGTAAAAACTTTGCTATCTTTAGGTCCGGTTACTCATGATACAACTTTAACCTTTTATTTTGAACCAGAAAAAAAAACTAATGAAGTCCGCTTTACTTTTTCTTCAAAAAACAAACATGTTACCGGCTTGGGTCAATTAATTATCTCACTACATTCTGATGATATTATAAAGTTAGAGATTTTGTTAGATCTACGTTTAAAAGGGAAAAAAAGTTTATTTTTTGCTCCCCTTTTACCTTCAGTTAAAGATTCATGGGCTAAAAATATTTTAACAGAAGTAAAAATAACTTTAGAAAACGAATAAAAAAACTTCCTAAAAAGGAAGTTTTTTATTTTTAAATAAGATAGTTTATTGTTCCGGTACTAATGCTTCCGGGAAATTTTCTAAAACAATTTTAGCACAACGTTCGCAAAGAGTTGGAGCTATCTCACTTGTCCCTACGTCTTCTTTGATTGCACGACATCGTTCGCAAGTCTCACCATGAGCATGTTCAACTACAATAGCCAACGAATCAAATTGTAAAGCTATTTCTGGTGCATCTTTTTTGTCTTCTGCAATTATTAAATCTGAAACAATCAATAACTGTTCTATATTACTATTTAATGCTATAAATAAATCTCTTGTTTGTGCAGTAGGATAAATAGTTAACTTAGCCTCAAAAGACTTACCAATTTTCTTGTCATTACGTGCTTCTTCTAATGCCTTTTGAACATCTTGACGAATGGCCATGAATGCATTCCACATATCCATTAATTCTACTTCATTTTCATAGGATTCAACTTGTGGCATTTCAGCTAATTGAACAAATTCCTCTTTTTCACCTAATAAACTCCAAATTTCTTCTGATGTATGAGGTAAAATAGGTGTCAATAATTTAGTTAGTTTAACAAGAACTGCATGAAAAACTGTTTGCATTGCTTTACGCTCATAAGAGTCTTCTGATTCAATGTAAACGACATCTTTTGCAAAATCTAAATAGAATTGAGATAAATCTACTGTACAAAAATTATTGATTAACTGATAAATCGCTGGAAATTCATACTTTTCATAATTCATTTCCACTTTTTCAACAAGTTGATTTAATCGAACCATCATATATTTATCTACTGAGCGTAACTCATCAAACTCTATAGTCTGATCTTGTGATTTAAAGTCAGATGTATTGGCTAATAAAAAGCGCATAGTGTTGCGAATCTTACGATATACTTCTGAAACTTGTTTTAAAATTTCATCACTTACACGTACATCTGCTTGGGAATCAACACTTGAAACCCATAAACGAATAATATCTGCTCCCATTTGCTTCGTTACTTTATCAGGAGACATTGTATTGCCAAGTGATTTGCTCATTTTACGTCCATCTCCATCTAACACCATTCCTTGAGATAAAACCGTTTTATAAGGTGCTACACCATTAATTGCAATACTAGTTGTGATACTAGAGTTGAACCAGCCACGGTATTGATCTGAACCTTCTAGATACATATCTGCAGGAAACGTTAAGTTCTCTCTTCCTTTTAAAACTGCTTCATGTGACGAACCTGAATCAAACCAAACATCCATTATATCTTTTTCTTTAGTAAAAATATTGTTGGGACTAGAAGGATGTGTAAATCCTACAGGTAACAAATCAGCAGCTTCGCGTTCAAACCAAACATTTGAGCCAAACTCACCAAATAGTTTTGCAACATGATTGGTCGTTTCTGGTGTAATAATAGGTTCATTATTTTCACCATAAAAAATAGGTAGTGGCACACCCCATGCACGTTGACGAGAAATAACCCAATCGCCGCGATCGCGAACCATATTATAAAGACGCTGCATACCCCATTGCTGAGTCCAGTTTACCTTTTTAATCGCTTCTAAAATGTCTTCTCTGAAAAGATCGATAGAAGCAAACCATTGAGGTGTTGCACGGAAAATAACTGGTTTTTTCGTACGCCAATCATGAGGATAACTATGCATAAAGAAATCTAATTTTAGCAAAGCTCCTTTTTCCTTCAAAATATCTGTAATAATTTTATTCCCTTTATCATAAAATATGCCTTCCAAACCAGGAGCTTCGTCCGTAAAGCACCCTTTATCGTCAACTGGTGATAGAACACCTAATTTATATTTTTGCCCAACAATATAATCATCATCACCATGTCCAGGAGCTGTATGAACTAATCCAGTACCTGCTTCTAACGTAACGTGATCACCTAAAATAACTAATGATGTTCGATCATACATAGGGTGTTGCGCTGTCATTAACTCCATATCTTTCCCTTTAAGTTCATTTATGACTTCAACACTTTCCCAACCGATTTCTTGGGTTACTGCATCAACTAAATCTTTTGCTAGAACATACTTTTTCCCATCAGCTAAGATAACCACATAATCATATTCTGGATGAACTGCGATACCTAGATTTGATGGAATAGTCCAAGGAGTTGTTGTCCAAATAATTAGTGAGGTAGACTCATCAATCAATCCCTTACCATCAACAATCTTAAAAGCAACATAAATACTTGCAGATTTAACATCTTTATATTCAATCTCTGCTTCGGCTAAAGCAGACTCACTTGAAGGAGACCAGTAAATTGGTTTTAGTCCTTTGTAGATATAACCTTTTTCAGCCATTTTACCAAAAACGCGAATTTGTGCTTCTTCGTATTCAGGTGTCAACGTAACATAAGGATTATCCCATTCACCAGCCACACCTAGGCGTTTAAAGTCTTCTCGTTGCTTGTTTATTTGTTCCCATGCATATTCTTCACACAGCTCACGAAATTTAGCTACCGTCATCTCTTTGCGCTTGACGCCTTTGTTAGTTAAAGCTTGCTCAATAGGTAAGCCATGTGTATCCCATCCAGGTACATAAGGAGAACGAAAACCTGTCATTGATTTATAACGAACAATAATATCTTTACTAATTTTATTCAATGCATGTCCGATATGAATATTACCATTGGCATAAGGGGGGCCATCATGCAAAATAAACGTTGGTTTTTCTTTATTTAATTCTTGACGTTGACCGTAAATATCTTTTTCTTCCCAATCTTTTTGCCATTCTAATTCCCGTATAGGCAAATTTCCACGCATCGGGAAAGCTGTTTTTCCTAATTGTAATGTTTCTTTCATTTTCATTTCTTATTCCTCCATTTTTTCTACTTATTATTTTGGCTTAAATGATGCATTTAGAATAAAAAAAACACTCCGCCCTAAAAAGGGACGAAGCGAATTCGTGATACCACCCAAGTTCAGGAAATGAACACTGTTCTTATTCCTCTCAAGTAATTATTAACGGTCATCAACCGGCTAATTTTAATAGATTGTTCAAATTAGCACTCTTGGAGGATCTTACAATAAAATAAACTGTTAGACTTTCACCATCCTCTAACTCGCTAAAAGTATTCTATTGCTTTCTGTTCCAATCATCGTCTTAAGTCTTATGGCAATTCAATTGCAGGTGTTGTACCTTCAGTTGTTTGATTTTCATCATCTTTCCATTCTTCATTGTCAGCTATTTCAGCCATTTCTTTTTGATTTTCATCATAGTCTATTTCAGAAAATAGTTCTTTTAAAATTGGAAGTTCTACTGTTTCTTCTTGCGAAGGTTTTAAAATATCTTCCCATTCGTCACTTTTTATCATTTCTAATTGAGACTCAATCATTAGCTGCAATCGTTGTTTAAAGATTCTACTTTGCTTTCTTAATTCATCTGTTTCAATAGTGATTTCTTTAGCTTTAGCTACAGCTTCATCTAGTAAGCGATCTGCATTTTTTCCTGCTTCTAAACCAATTAACTCTGCTTCTTTTACAGAATTTTCTTTCAGACGATCTGCAGCATCCTGAGCAACAATAATAGATTTATTCAAAGCGTCTTGTAAATTATTGTAATGCGTTACTTTTTCTTCAGAAAATTTCAAATTTTTCTCTAGTTCACGATTTTCTTTCAAAACCATTTCATAATCTTTAATAATCTGGTCTAAATAATCATTTACTTCATCTTGATCATATCCACGCATCTTGACATGAAACTCTTTGTTATGTATATCCAAAGGAGTTAATACCATTTAAGACACCTCCATCATTTGATTTTTTCATCTTTGATTTGACATTAAATGATCCACTACTAGAATACCTAAATTGCCTTACTTATGCAAGACTCCAAATTTGATACGCCATTTATCTTTCTTTGTCTTTCCTTCTATCTCCTGAACCTGTAAGCGACCAAATCCACGTATGGAAACAATATCTAAAACACCTAATTCGAAATCTGGTTGAGTGATTTCTGACCAGTTTAATTTAATTTTCCCAGATTCAATCATCTGTTTTGACCGTTGTCTAGAGATATTAAACAAACTAGCAACAATTGTATCCAAACGCATAGAGGATACTGTTTCTTGGACGATTGTCCAGCTATCTATTGGTTTCAAGATATCCAAATACGTTTTTTCTACAAATCTTATAGTAACGTTCCCTATTTTTTCGACTTGAATTTGGACAAATGACTTCATACTATCGCAAATAAAAAATTGCCACCGTTCTCCATCAGAAATAATGTCTCCAAAATAATCTCTTTTTAATCCTGTTGAAAGTACTGTCCCAAGAATTTTTCCGTGAGATAATTTTGTGAATTTAATAGGATAACGGATTTCAAAAAGGGATACGTCAAAATCTTCTTGTTTAGGAATAAAATATTCTGGACATATATATAATCTGTTTCTTTCAGCTGTTTGATAGCCACCAAAAGAATAAATTTTTATTCCGCTTCTTTTCCCAACAATTGTTTCTACTATATAAGTTTGTCTAGGATCTAAAAAGTTTGTTAGATACGGCGTATATTGATCTTCGCATTCTCTAATCCAACCGGTTACTTGATCAATAAAGGGACGCTCTTCTTTCCTAAAATGTTGATAAACATTTTCTATCATCAGAACACCTCCCTCCGGTTAGAAGCCTAAAATTACTCTTGCAATTATTTGATAAAGTGAGAATAATCCTCTTTGAGCTAAATTTAATACAACTATCGCTACAATTCCAGAAAAGCTAATCATACCAATTGGTGGAATAAAACGTCTGAAAAATCCTAAATACGGTTCACAAAGTCGAACAATAATTTGTCCGATTTTTGATTGATAGGCTCCCGGAAACCAAGACATCAAAATGTAAATAATAATAAGAGTCGAATAAGCTTGTATCAATCTCGATAATATAAGGTAAATAAAATATAATATATCCATAACGTTTTAACTATCCCTCTTTTCTAGTGTAAATTTTTTTCACGCATACTATCCGTTAGCGCACTATCTATGCTCACATTTTCAGGAGTACATAAAAATATTTCATTGCCGATTCGCTGAATATCTCCACCCAAAGCATACACAGTACCTGTTAAAAAATCTACAATTCTTTTAGCTTGTTCTTCATCCATTCGAAGGAAGTTTAACACAACTGACTCTTCTCTCAATAGAATATCTGCTATCTCTTGCACTTCTGAGTACACACGAGGTTCAACAATTGTAATTTTAGCTTGCTTTGTTGAAGTTTGTTGTTTAAACGAAATAACTTTATTGGTTGCTTTTTCTCGCTTAGTATTAATAAGAGGAGTACTTTTATCTTTATCCTGTGGCGTTCTGAATTTCATATTTTTAGAAGATGATAGGTCTTCTTGATGTGTAGATTCAAATTCATCTTCTTCATATAATTCAAAAAAACGGCTAAATACGTTCTTTTTTCCCATTTTAAACCTCCTTAATGAATAAATAGCACTACCACTAGTCGCTAGTCTTGAAAAAACAAGCTACCTATTCGAATATAAGTTGCTCCTTCTTCAATAGCAATTTGGTAGTCTCCGCTCATCCCCATGCTGAGCTCTGTACAAGGAGCATAAGGCAGGTTTTTTTTCGCTATCTCTTCTTGGAAAATTCTTAATGTTGAAAAAACAGTCCTTATTCTATTTTCATCATCCGTCAATGGCGCCATCGTCATTAAGCCAACAATGCTAATTTTAGGATAGTCACCTAATTGCAAAATAAATTCTTCTAATTGGTCAGGATGAATTCCACTTTTAGAGTCTTCTCCGCTGACATTAACCTGTACAAAACAGCGCACACTATCTTCTGCTCGTTTGTTTATTTCTTTTGCTAGAGATAAGCGGTCAAGAGAATGTAAAAAATCAATCTCATTTATGATTTTTTTTACTTTTCTTGTTTGTAAATTTCCAATGAAATGCCAAATAATCGTTTCATTGTTTAATTCATTCTGTTTTTCAAGCAATCCTTCAGGACGATTTTCCGCTAAATGATAAAAACCTTGTTGGACTAGTTCTTTTGTTAGCTGAACCGATCTATTTTTTGTTACTGCAACAACTTTAACGCTTGTTTTTTTTCGTTTCTCTTTATTCAAAGAATAATTAAGTTCTTCTTCAAACTGGAGAACATTATCTTTTATATTTATCATCTTATTTATTTACGACGTCTTCTAAAAAATGGTGGAGTGTCAATATTATTGTCCTCTTCTGATTTATACCCACGTTCGTGTTTTTCTTCACGTTTGAAAAAATCAAACTCAGATCGTTCTTTTTCAGAATCAGTATCTGTTGATGAATGAGAACTACTTTGATCACGAACATTTGGCTCTTTGCGAATATCCCAGTCACCAAATGGATCTTTAGCCTTTTTTGACTGCGGCCCTTCTCCACGCTTAGCTGAATCATTCGAGTCCGTACTTCTACTTCTTCCTGATGATTTTGGTTGAACATCTACTTTTTTGTTTGAGTCAATCCCCGTAGCAATAACTGTTACAATTACTTCGTCTCCTAAATTCTCGTTAATAGACGTTCCAAAAATAATATTTACTTCTGTTGTAGAAGCCGAAGAAACAATATCAGAAGCATCTTGTGCTTCAAATAAAGTTAAATCCGAACCACCAGTAATATTTAATAAAACTGACTCTGCTCCATCAATAGAAACTTCTAACAAGGGTGAAGAAATAGCTTTTTTCGTAGCTTCAGCCGTTCTATTTTCACCACTAGCCATACCAATTCCCATTAGCGCTGATCCTTGATTTTCCATGACTGTTTTAACGTCTGCAAAATCTAAGTTTACATATCCAGGTGCTGTAATTAAGTCCGATATTCCCTGTACCCCTTGACGCAATACATTATCCGCTTCATGAAAGGCTTCAAGCATAGGTGTCTTTTTATCAACAATCTCTAACAGACGATTATTAGAGATAATAACTAAAGTATCTACATGCTCTTTCATTTGCGCAACACCTTCAGCAGCAAAACGACCACGTTTAGGTCCTTCAAAAGTAAATGGTCGAGTAATGACTCCTACTGTTAAGGCACCTTGTTCTTTTGCAATACGAGCAACAATAGCAGCAGCTCCGGTACCCGTTCCTCCGCCCATTCCAGCGGTAACAAAAACCATATCCGCTCCTCTTAAAGCATCAGAAATTTGCTCTTCACTTTCCTCAGCTGCTTTACGCCCAATTTCAGGATTAGCACCCGCTCCAAGCCCTCGAGTCAATTTAGGTCCTAACTGTATTTTAACCTCTGCATTTGATCCTGCTAACGCTTGAACATCCGTATTCGCTACGATAAACTCGACACCTTTAACATCCTCATCAATCATACGATTAACAGCATTGTTTCCTGCTCCACCAACACCGATTACTTTTATAACTGCTCCATTATTCATCAAGTTCGTATCAAATTCTAAATCCATTTTATTTCCTCCTACTCACACAATCTGGTATATCTAATCAAAGAAATTAAAGAAAAAATTCTTAGCTTTATAACTTAGAGTATCTTCTTTTTGTTTTTTTGGTTTATCCTTGTAGTACTGTTCTTGTTCTTCGTATTCTAAAGATTCATTCTTATTCAGCGTATTGCTGTTTTCATCATAGACTCTTTGATTTAATGAATAGTTCTTTATAATTTGATGGATTTCATCTAACTGTGACTCATAATGTACCAAGCCAATGCTAGTTGTGAATGTTGGGTAGCGCATTCCCATCTGATCAGGAACATAAAGTTTAACATTGACTTCAAAAATATCTTCTGCTAACCCAATAATCCCAGGTATTGCTGCTGCCCCACCAGTTAATATAATTCCACCTGGCAAATCACGCGCTTCCACAACATCTAATTTATTTTTAATTTTTTCAAAGATTTGAACCAATCGTGCTTCAATAATTTCTGATAAATATTGTTCGTCAATATTTACAGGTTTACTTTGCCCAATAACATCAACCGGAAATTCTTCATCAGGTGAGGCTTCTTCTGGTAGTGCATACCCATAATCTCGTTTAATTCTTTCAGCATTTTCAGAAGACGTGTTCAAGACAACTGAGATATCTTTTGTCACATATTCTCCGCCTTCTTGATTGACATACGCGAATTTTAATTGGTTATCATGCATAACAGATACTGTTGTTTGTCCGCCACCCATATCAATTAAAATGGTGCCAAAATCACTTTCTCCTTTAGACATAGCGACACTGCTTGTAGCTAGTGGTTGTAATACAATATCTTCAATCTGAAGTCCAGCTTTTTCTACACATTTTTTCGTGTTGTGAATAATTGTTTTTGGCCCTGTGATCATAGTTGCATGCATTTCTAGCCTGACACCAATCATTCCACGAGGATCTTTAATTCCGTCAAAACCGTCGACAATGAACTCTTCTGGTAAGATGGCTAAAATTTCCTTTTCTGGTGGAACAGATCTAACCATAGCAGCGGAAAGCACATTGCATACATCCTCTTTTACTATTTCTTTATTTTCACCTGAAATAGCAATCATACCTTGGCAAGGTTCAATTTCAATATTATTTGCTGGAATACCAACAATTACGTTATAAATTTCAACATTTGCTTTTTGTTCTGCCTGTTTAATGGCTTTTTTAATTGAGTCAACTGTTTTATCAATATCAACGATAATTCCACGGCTTAAGCCTCCTGATTTTTCATTTCCTACTCCAATAATATTCATTTCACCGTTAATAAATTCAGCAACGACAACTTTTATTGAAGTGGTTCCAATATCTAGACTCACATACATTCCAGTATTTTTCATTCATTGAAACCTCCTTATACTTCATTTCCAGTTTTAAATTAAATTTTATAGTACTTACCACTAATTTTACCATAGTAACACTTAATTTACGAAGTTTTTAATGGTATTCTTAAATCTTATTCACTTTATTTAGGTGTTTATTTGTCTTATTTATTCCAGGCCATTAATTTCTTTAATTATTATATAAAAAAGACTGTTATTTTTTGTATAATGGTTAATTTATGTTGAGTTGAACTCTTAGAAAACCTTATCATATAGGGTTTTTTCTAATCTCATTACTGCTATTTTTATTAAAGTAACTAACGGAAGAAGCCTTCTTGAATTGAGTTCCTCGTTCTTTCAATTCATTCTAGGAAGTAAGCGTTGCTAGAAGATAACTTTTGTCTATTAGCAAACATCTAATCCAGATAGAATGAACTCTATTTTTTAAGTTAATAGTCTTATTGCAATAAGAAATTTATCTTGTAAATAAGTTACTGATTTAATAGTTATTCAGGTTTATTCTCGCTTATTTCTGGTGTGACAGATTCGAAAGGAAAGAAATAAATACCAACTTCTATATTAATAATCCCATTTTCATCACCAATTTTTTGAACAATATCTGGATAATAAGCCATTTTCTCAGAAAAAGAAGTAATGGATGCAATGACTTGATTCCCATCATTCATATATATTTTTATTAAATAGGCATCTGTTTTACTTGGTGTGTATTCAATTTCTGAGATGCTATTATGAATGTTTTCTTTTAATTTATCATATTGTTTAATCATATCGTTTAATACTTTACCCTCTTTAAAATTTACAAAGATAGGCTGATTGCCTATCGAAACTTTTCTGCTTTCATTTACAATTTTTCCGTTCTCTAAGATATTATAATAAGTATCTTTTTTCTCCAGATAAGCTACAGTTTTGTATTCTGTTATAGCTAATTCGTATGAGTTCATACTATCAAACTTTAAATCCATTGATTTCACTTGGGATAATTGCTTCTTTATAAATTGTTCTTTTTCTTTTCTTGAAAAGAACGTTTTCCACAGTGATTCTCCAGATTTAATTTGACTAGCATTAATAACGGATTGTTCGGTGACTTCGTTAGCTCCACTAACACTAATTTTTTCAACTTTACTTAGCGGAGAGATAAAATAAACAACCGTTAAAATTGCAAATGAAAATAACAAAAGTATTAAAGCTAATCGCTGTTTCATTTTCTGATGAGGTGTTTTTTTTAATTTAGGTAATTTTTCTCCTGTAGTTTGTTTTCTTTTTTTCTCAAGTAACTTATTTTTTAAAGATGAGGAGAGCATAAAAAATTTTTTATTTTTTGAGGCTGAATCTCTTTTTTTTATCATGTGCTCTCCTCTCTTTATTTTTTAATCCGTAATCTCTTTTATTAGTTGAATTAAATCGTCGGCAGCTTCTGGTAATCCTAATTTTTTAGCAGCATCTGCCATATTTTTTCTTAACTCTTTATTCAACATTAGCTCATCAATTGATTCTATGAGACTTTCTCCGTTCAATTGGCTTTCAGCTATCATTTTTGCTGCCCCACGTTTGGTTAAACTTTCAGCATTTCTAGTTTGATGGTCATTAGTAACATAAGGACTAGGAACTAAAATACTTGGTAACCCTAAAGCTGTTAGTTCTGCTAATGTCGTAGCTCCACTTCTAGATACTACTAGCTCAACGTTCGCGAAGACTGCAGGCATATTTTCGATATAAGGGACAACTGAGATTGATGAACTATTTTTTAAAAATGGTTCAGCTTGTTTTTTTAGTGACTCGTAATGTATCTCTCCTGTTGCGAATAATACCTGATACTCTCTATTTTTTAATCTTGACAAAGCCTCAAGAAAAGCTTTATTTAGAATTTTAGCACCACGACTTCCACCAAAAATTAAAACAGTTGGCTGATTAGCAATCAACTGGTAGTCTTCTAAAATAGGAGATGGTTTTGCACCTACTACTTCTTGTGCTCTTGGATTACCTGTATAATTAACTTTTTCTGAGTAGTTACTAAATTCATTTTTAGCTTCTTCAAAGCAGACGGCTATTTTTGTGACATAGCGTGCTAAAAATTTATTTGTAACACCAGCTACGCTATTTTGCTCATGAATAATTGTTGGTATAGTCAATTTTGATGCTGCATAAATAACTGGCGCACAAACATAGCCTCCTGTCCCGATAACAACATCTGGTTGGAACTCTTTAATTAATTTTTTTGATTTTTGAATACTTGTAATAAATAATTGAATTGTTTTAAAATTACTGATTGAAAGAGAACGTTTGAATCCTTGAATTTCTATCGATTTAAATGAAATCCCTGCGTTTCTAACAATTTTACTTTCTAATCCCTTTTCTGTACCAATATACAGTACTTCAGTAGAAGGATCTAACTGCTTCATTCTTTTAATTAGAGCTAAAGCAGGATAAATATGCCCACCTGTACCGCCACCAGATAATATAATTTTCATTTTTATATCAGACCAATCGGCCTACTCCTCCTCTATGTTTATTTCACTGACTAATTGATCAATTGAGTCGATAAACGCATCTCCACGGACTTCAAAACTTCTGTACTGATCCCAACTTGCACAAGCTGGTGATAATAAAATAACTTCTTCTGGTTCACTTAACTCAAAGGCAACTGGGACTGCAGCTTCTACATTCTGAACAAACTTAATTTGTTTGATTCCAGCTTTTTTACCCGTTTCAGCTAACTTTATAGCCGTTTCTCCAAAAACGATTAAAACTTTTACATTTTTTAATTCAGGTATTAGCTCATCAAAATCATTTCCTCTATCTAATCCTCCAGCAAGTAAAATAATGGGTACTTTAAAACCCCTTAAAGCATTCTTCGTAGCCAGGCTATTAGTAGCTTTTGAATCATTATAGAACCGTCTCCCCTTAAACTCTCTTACAAACTGAGTTCGGTGTTTTACTCCTGTAAATTGTTCAAGACATTCTCTAATTTCACCATTTTTTTGTTCCAATATTTTTGTAGCTGCAATAGCTGCCATAGCATTCTCAACGTTGTGCTCACCTGGCACTAATATAGAGGCTTTGTTCATAATTGGTTCATTTCGATAATAGATAACATCATCTTTTAAATAAACACCATTTTCTACTTGTTCCAAGCGTGAAAAAGGGATAATTTGTGCTTTACTTACTTTCGTAAGTTCTCTCAACTCTGGTTGATCCCAATTGATAATTAAATAGTCAGATTCAGTTTGGTTTTCGGTGATTTTAAGCTTGGCTTGAACGTACTCGTCTCTTGATCCATGATAATCAAGATGCGCTGAATAAATATTTGTGATGATTGCAATATGAGGCCTTAACTCTGTTATGCCCATTAATTGAAAACTAGATAGTTCCATAATAATTTCATCATTCACTGTCGCTGTTTGAACTACTAAACTAGCTGGAGTACCAATATTTCCAGCAACATAAGCCCATCCTTTTTTACGTTTTTTATTTAATATATCTGCAATCATCGTTGTCGTAGTTGTTTTTCCATTTGTTCCTGTGATACCAACTAACGTACTTTCAGAAACTTCATAAGCAAGTTCAACTTCCGTAATAATTGGAATATTTTTTTCAATAGCTCGTATAATAATTGGATTAGTATACATAATTCCAGGATTTTTTACAATCCATTCAAAATCTTCGTCCAGTAATTCAACAGGGTGTCCGCCTGTTACTACTCTGATTCCAGATTCTAACAATTCTTGTGCTTCAGGATTTTCGTCAAAATTCTTATAATCGTTAACCGTTACTAATGCTCCTAATGAATGGAGTAGTTTTGCTGCATTCACACCACTTAAAGCTAGTCCTAAAACTAATACTTTAGTATTTTGATATCGTTTACTATTTTTCATATCTAGACCTCTTTCTAGCGGAATAAGTTAACCTACTGCCTTTATCAAATTATTTATTTCATTTATCTTAAAAAACTAGCCATAGACTTAGTAAGGCTGCAACAAGACTGATAAACCAAAACGTTAATACAACACGCCATTCACTCCACCCACTCATTTCAAAATGATGATGGATAGGACTCATTTTAAAGACTCTTTTCCCTGTCAATTTGAATGATGTTACTTGAATCATAACACTAGCGGTTTCAATTACAAAAATTAAGCCAATTAAAAGCAAAGACCACTCTTGTTTTAATAAAATAGATACTGCTGCCAATCCTCCGCCTAAAGCAAGTGAACCAACATCTCCCATAAATATTTTCGCTGGTTTTTTATTGAAGAAGAAAAATCCAACTAAACCTCCAATAATTGTTAAACAGAAAATCAAAACATCTACTTGTTGTTGGTTCCAAGCAATAAATGCGTAAGCTATATAAGCTATACCTGCAGTTCCTGCAACTAACCCGTCTAATCCATCTGTTAAATTAACAGCGTTAGAAAATCCAACCAACCAAAATAAAACAAAAATACCATAGAACCACCCAAAATCGATTGAACCTATTAAGGGAATAGTTAAATTAGTTGGAAGATTATTTAATTGGTAAACAATAAAGAACAATAGTCCACCGACTAATTGACCTATTAATTTTTGCTTAGACGTTAATCCTAAGTTGCGTTTTCTAAAGATTTTGATAAAATCATCTAAAAAACCTAACAAACCATAAAGTAAAATAATAAATAATAGTAACACTAGACTTATTGATAAACTATTTTGCCAAAGGCTAACCCATACCGTTGAAATAACAGACGCTATCAAAAAGACAACACCACCCATTGTCGGTGTCCCTGTTTTAACTTCATGCCATTTAGGGCCTTCATCTCTTGTTATTTGTCCTAATTGTTTTGTTCTAAAATAGCCAATAACAATTGGCATTGTCATAATAGTCAGTGCAAAACTACTGACCCATGGCAATAACATTTCTGTCCAGTGCATACTTAATCGCTCCTAAATTTCTTTAATTTTTTAGTTTGATAGCTTCTTCTACTTCTTCAACATCATCAAAATGATGCTTTTTTGTGCCAATAATCTGATAATCCTCATGTCCTTTTCCTGCAATTAAAATAATGTCATTTGTTGTTGCTTGGTTGACTGCTGCTTGAATAGCTTTTTTACGATCTAAAATCATTTGGTAAGTGCCTACTTTTAAGTTTACAACCATTTCGTCAAGGATATCTTGTGGATCTTCGGTTCTTGGATTATCAGATGTAAAAATGACACAATCTGAGTTAGACATAGCAACTTCTGCCATAATCGGTCTCTTTGTCCGATCTCGATCTCCACCACATCCAACAATGCAATATACTTTACTCGTTTTAATCTCATTTACTGCATCTAATACATTTAATAGCCCATCAGGTGTATGAGCATAGTCAACGATTGCTGTGAAGTCTTGTGCGCCTTGTACGACTTCAAAACGACCTCTTACTCCTTTAATTTTTTCCATTGAATCAATAATACTAGCTAACTCTATTCCCGAAGCATAAGCAGCTGCAATAGCAGCTAAAGCATTAGACACATTAAATTTACCTATCATTTGCATGTGGACAGGGTATGCTTTTTCCTGAAACAACAAAGTAAAACTTGTTCCTTTATTCGTTGTTTTTAACTCTATTGCTCTAAAATCCGCTGGTTGTTCAATGCCATACGAATAAATTTGCGCAGCTATTTTATTTTGATAACTGCGGCCAACGGAATCATCTATGTTCAAAACAGCATATTTGGGTTGGTTACTTTTGTAACTATTTCCTAATTGAGAAAAAAGCAATTCCTTTGCATGCGCATATTCTTCCATCGTATGATGGTATTCTAAATGATCTTGACTCAAGTTTGTGAATATCGCAACATCAAAATCTGTTCCCCAAACCCTCCCTTGTACCAAGGCATGAGAAGATACCTCCATAGAACAAGTCGTCACTCCAGCTTCATTCATTTCACTTAGTGTTCTTTGCAAAGTAAGACTATCTGGAGTTGTATTTTTAGTTGTAAACAATTTATCTCCAATGCGACGATACATCGTTCCAATGACACCCGTTGTTTCTCCGTTGTTTCTAAAAATTTGATCTAATAAATGAGTCACAGTTGTTTTACCATTTGTACCTGTGACCCCAATTACTCTTAAACGTTGGCTGGGATGCTGGTAAAAATAATCTGCTAAAATAGCCATCGCTTTTGTCGTATCTGCAACGTAAACTACTGGTACGGATACTGTTATTTTTTTACTCGCTATAATTAGAACAGCTCCTCTATCAACTGCTTCTCTAGCTAATTTATGGCCATCTTGTAGCGCTCCTTGGATACAAATAAACAAAGAGTTTTTTTCTATTTCTCGTGTATCTTGGGCTATCTTAGAAATAGATAATTCTTGAGAAATATCACTAGATAGTCCCTTAATAATAAGGGGTGCGATCAAATCAATTGCTTTCATAATTTCCACCTTTTCTATTCCATTATTGAGGAGAAGCTAGTGTAATCGTAATAGTTTCCTCATTTTGCATATTAGCTTGTGGCATGAGGCCTTGTTCGATTACGTAACCCTCTCCTTCAAATGAAAATTTAATTCCAGTGATTTCGGATACTTTTAAAACATCGTTCTTTGACCAACCAGTCATATCTGGCATTGTCATAGCACCATTAGTCATTAATATAATTCGCTGATTTTTTATAATTATTTTTTGAGGCAACGGCATTTGTTGCACGATTGTATCGCCACTTCCAATAATAGTCACATCCAGTTTTGTTTTATCTACTTCCTCTAATGCCTTTATTTTAGAAAGACCGGTTACTTCTGGCATTTCTACTTGATTTACATCTTGTATTTGAGATTCATCACTCAAATGTTGGGATTCGAGAGCTCGTTTCATAACAGGATTAAAAATTTCTTTTACTACATCACTTCCAATAACAGAAGGATCATTAACTGCTGGTTGTTGCACAGTTACGTATAAGACAACCTTAGGATCATCAACTGGAGCCATTCCGACTACTGAAAAGATATAATTATTGCCTCCATTATAATATTCCTTTGTGTCAGGGTTTACGATTTGAGCAGTCCCAGTTTTTGCCGCTATTTCATGACCTTCTATTTTATAACTTCTCCCAGTCCCATGTTCACCATACACCACTTCTTTTAAATAGTTTAATGCTTGATCTGCTGTTTTTTTAGAAATAGGCTCATTAACTACTTCAGGATTAAAAATAGTTTCCTTTCCTGTCTTAGAGTCTACAATCTTGCTTATGAATTGCGGCTTCATCATTTTGCCTTCATTCGCCACAGCTGAATAAGCTTGCATCATTTGCATAACTGTCACAGTTAATCCTTGTCCAAAAGATGTATTAGCTTTTTCAATCGGCCACATGTAGGGATTATTTCCTTTTTGTTCATTAGGCAATCCTGTTTCTGTTACTTTTCCTATACCAAATTTATCCATATAACTTTTCCATGTTTCTGTACCCATTTTTTCCATTAAGTTTATAAAAGCTACGTTACTTGATCGTTCTAATCCCTCTAAATAACTAATTTCCCCCCACCCATATACATTATGATCATTTACTACACTACCTGAAATTTGTTTAGAACCGGACATATACGTTTCAGCAGGATTAAATACTCCTTCTTCGATAGCAGAGGCAAGCGTCAAAACCTTCATTGTAGAACCTGGTTCAAAAGTTTGTTCTACCAATAAATTTTGCCATAGATCGCCAATTCCTTCTTTAGTTGTCCCATTGAATGAAGGTCTTTGAGAGGCAGCAATAATTGCTCCAGTTTCTGGATTCATCAGCGTAGCAGTCATTCCAACCGGATGATAGTGATCATTAACTTCAGTCATAATACTTTCTAAGTAAACTTGCATTCTTTTATCTAAAGTTAAATAAATATCTTTACCATCTACTGGATTCGTAGATTTCACAGTAGAGTTTGGCAAAACATACCCAAAATTATCTTTCTGGTATTCAATTGATCCATCTTTACCAGTCAATTCAGTGTTATAGGATTGTTCTATACCCATTAAGCCAACTAAGTCGTCATTCAATGGATTTGTACTTAGTTCACCATTTTTATCTGTAGGTAGTTCAGCATAGCCAACAATATGTGAAGCAAAAGTACCATTTGGATATAATCTAGTCGGTGTTTCATCAAAAATAATTCCAGGTAATTTTTCTTTTTCAATCGATGATTTATTATCATAAGATAATTTTTTACCAGCAGAACCAAACTCAACTTGACTCAAGTTTTCTTGGTTTAATTTTTTCAAAATTTCAGCTTCACTCATAGAAATATGCTTAGCTAAAGCTGCTGCTGTTTTTTGCTTGTTTACTACATGCAGAGGATTTTCAGGTGTATTAGACCACTTATCTGTTAAAACAGCGATTAATGAATAAGAAGTAGCGTCTACAGCAATAGGATTACCACCGACATCATAAATGGCTCCCCTGTTTGCTTCGAGTACACTACTTCTTGTATAGAGATTGTTAACATTTTGAGATAAATCTTCTCCGTTAATTTCTCCTTTTACCATAATAAAAGCAAAACGTCCTACAAATACCATAAAAGTTAATCCAGCAATAAAAAAAAGCAGAATCGTCATATTTTTTCTATTTTTAAAAGCACTTCTAGTCTTCATTTAACAACATTCCTTACATTCGCTTCATTCATTTTTAATCCTTGTTTGTTAGCAAATCTATAGATCCGATCATATCTAGATAGTTCTTGCACTTCTTGTTGTAAATTACTATTTATTGTCGTTGTATTTAGAATAGATACCTTTGTATCTTGTAGCGCTCGATTCGTGCTTGCTATATTGATTTCCAAAGAAATACTAACTGCAATTAAGGTAAAAGCTATAGCCATAATGATACCCATTAGCATTTTTTCTACTCTTGTTGCAAGTGATTTTTTAGAAATCGATCTATGCACCATCCCAGTTGATTGTTCTGGCACATTAGATGGCGACTGCAAGGGTATTTCTACTTCGACTTTTCTAGCTAAATTACTATTTAACGACATCTAGATAACTTCCTTTCTAACCTCTATACCAAGTTTCTATTTCCTTTGTCTTTCTGCTACTCTTAACTTTGCACTTCTGGCTCGATTATTTATTTCTAACTCAGACTCACTTGGTAGTATTGGTTTGCGAGTAATTAATTTTAATTCGGGCAAGTATTCTTCTGGAATAATTGGTAATCCTCTTGGTGTTTCTCGACCTTTAGCGTATTCTTTAAACAGTGACTTCACAATTCGGTCTTCTAATGAATGAAATGTGATGGCACTAATTCTGCCTCCTACTTTCAATAAGCCAATCGCTTCTTCAAGTGAGTCTTCTACTGAAGATAACTCGTCGTTTACAGCAATTCTTATTGCTTGAAACACTCGTTTTGCAGGATGACCACCTTTTCTTCTAGCAGGTGCAGGAATACCACTTTTTATAATTTCAACTAGTTCACTAGTCGTTTCAATTGTTTTTTCTTCACGCGCTGCTTCTATTTTTCGTGCAACACTCTTAGAAAACTTCTCCTCACCATAACGGTAAAAAATCCTTACTAAATCTTGATAAGCCCAAGAGTTAACGACTTCTTTAGCTGTTAATGGAGCGTCCGTGTCCATTCGCATATCTAAAGGAGCATCTTGATGGTAACTAAAACCTCTTTGTGCTTCATCTAGTTGTGGAGATGAGACACCTAAGTCATAAAATATTCCATCTACTTCTAGTACTCCTAAAGCATTTAGCTCTTCTTTTATAAAACGAAAATTTGATTTAACAAACGTAACCATATTTTTTTCTACATAGTCTGCTAAACGAATTTCAGCATGTTCAATAGCTCTTATATCTTGATCAAAGGCGTACAGATGCCCATTCTCATTTAATTGAGAAAGCAGATATTCGCTGTGACCTGCTCCTCCTAATGTACAATCAACATATATTCCATCTGGTACAATAGCTAAATTATCTATTGTTTCGTGGAGCAAGACTGTTTCGTGATTAAATTCTGTCATTTTTCCCCCACCTAGCTTTTTTATACTAACGTTATCATTTATTTTTTAGAATCCAAAACCACTCATATTTTCAGCAATCTCATCAAATGATTCTTCTGCTTCAGTTGAAAAATCATCCCATCTTGCCTCACTCCATATTTCTATACGATCAGATACACCTATAATATGACAAGCTTTATTTAAATTTGCATATTCTCTTAAAGTTTGAGGAATATTGATTCGTCCTTGTTTATCTAATTCACACTCTGTTGCCGCTGAATAAAAAAATCGTGTGAATGCTCGAACTTCTTTTTTTGCTAATGGAAGTTGCTTCAATTTTTCTTCAAGTATAGACCACTCATCTTTAGGATAACCAAATAAACAACCATCCAAACCTCTGGTCAAAATAAATGTTACGCCTAAATCATTTCGAAACTTAGCTGGCATAATCAAGCGACCTTTTGCATCGATATTATGCTTATACTCACCTAGTAACATATCTATACTCACCCCACCATCTATAGATGGTTTTAGTCTACCATATTGCCCCACTTTCCACCACAAATAACAGATATATTTCAAAAAAATATAGATTAAGATGAGTCAGAGTTCGTTGCCTTAATAGATACTAGTACTATAAAAAAATAGGAAAGAAAAAACACGTTCAGATGAAACAAAAAAAGCAGCAAAATGGCGGTTAAAATCCATCTTACTACTTAAAAAGATACTAGTTTATTTACAATACTAGCTGCCACCAAAAAGTAATACATTAGAAAAGAAAAAAGAAATACAAAGCGCCAATACGTTTTAAAAAATTTACTATAACTAATTTCTCCTTTTTTATAAGCTATAAGAATAGCAATTATTATTCCTAAACTAAATAAAAAAATTAAAAAATAAAGAAAAATAGATTGTTTAAATGTTCGGATACTTAGTATTTGGATACCAACCATCAAATAAGGAATCATCAAATCTACAAGCTTAATCTTAGTTTGTCGATTTCTAAAATGGCGGTTAATGCTTCTACCAAAAATAAAAATTAAACCTATTGGTAAAAAGTAAAGTAAGATATCTACTAGATTAAATAATGATAAATCCATTCTCATCCTCCTATCCATTTAAAAAAACCATTTTTGTTCCTCTCTATCAGTCTTTTTTAACCGCTTAACTCTCTCATTCAATTTACCTTAAATCAGAATTTTTGTACACACTTAACTCGATACTCCAGTTAAGGAGCTAAATAATATCGATTATTTTTTAAAAGCAAAACACCCTTGAGCCATGGTCTCAAGGGTGTTTTGATATTAATTCAACATAATAGTAATCTTATGCTTCTTTGCTTACTACTTCTTTTCCATCGTAATGGCCACATGCTGGACAAACGTGGTGACTTTTTTTCAATTCACTACAGTTAGGACATGCATTCATGCCAGGCACTTCTAATTTAAAATGCGTACGGCGTCTGTTTTTCTTAGCTTTTGATGTTCTTCTTTTTGGTACTGCCATTCTCTACACCTCCTTAAATTTCCTTCTGTTCTTGATTTATTCGTTCGAAAAGAGGAGATTTAAACTCTATTCTCACTTCTTATCATCAGATTCATCTTTAAATAAATCTTTCAAACCGGCAAAACGAGGATCCAATGTTTTAGCTTTTTGTTCTGCTTTTTCTGATGTAAACTCATCTTCAGACATCACAACCCAATCGTTTCCACTTGGCATTTTATTTTCCTTTACTTCTTCTTCAGTAAAAACTTGAATCGGAATATTTAACAAAACCGCATCTTCAATTGCTTCAGATAAATCGACCCAGTCATTCTCTAGTTGAATAACCGTTCCTTCATCTTCAACAGCTTCGCGACTTGCTGCATTTTCTGGAATATAAATCTCGTCTACCTCTAAAGATAAAGGTATCAATACTGGTTCTAATGACCTTGCGGAAGGCAGTGTCACATCTAATGAAACAACCATATGAAGCAAGATCTCGTTTTCTTGAACAATTAGACTTCCTTCCAAAAGAATAGGAGATACATCTAAAATTTCTTTATCTCTCTTCAACAATGTCTTTTTTAAATCAACTGTTTCAGAAAAAATAAGCGGTTCAAAGCGGTATTTTTGCAATTCGTTTAATGACCATTTCATTTTCCATCACTCCTAAAGCAACAAAGATAATTATACTAGTCTAGCATACCTTTGTCAACGTATTTTACCTTACACTGAAAAGCTTATGATACATGCTTTCATGTATCTTTTCATCAATAATTAAAAATTAATTGATTATTATTGGTTGTCTTCGATAATCTTGTTGTCGCGTCTCTCTAGTATAACCTAAATTATAAATATCACCTGCTTTAATGTCTAGATCCCATAAAGAAGCGTTCTTTTTATTAATCTGATTGAGTATTGGTAAACCCACTATTTTTTTCACTTCATTTAAATAAATCTGACCAGTTTTATTAAAACCTAGTAAATGAATAGCTTTTGGTGAATCTACTTGTGGATTTATTTCACTTTTTTTCATATTTAATAAAATATAGACACATAATCGTTGCAACCTAACCCAAGTATAGCGTTTATTTTTTACTAATGAAATAAAATCTTTGAAATTCTCGGCTTCTTTCACTTTTTCTTTCAACCGATATTCAATTCCTTCTTTCATTTCATAAATTAATTGCAATTCCCTTATTGATTGGTTTATTAATTGGTATTTGAGAAACGGCCAATAATTTTCCCAAGTTACCCGTTCAACTGCGGACAATAAGTTCTGGCTAGATTTTGGCATCACTTCTTTCAACGTTTCCAAAGAGTTTTCTTGACCTAAACTATTCGTTAATTCTGCACGAATAGCAGTAGCACTGGCTATATTTTGATTCTCTACAATATCTTTGTCATGATACTCAGCTTCTATTCGTTTGATAGAAATCAACGCCATCGGATTGGAATAGTTCGCATTTTCTTTAGCATAGGCTAAACCTAAAATCGTATTAGGAGAAGATAAGTTTAATAGTGTTTCTGGAAGCAATTCTCGCATAATTTGGTTCATTTGAAAAGCGTAACTTGACCCATCATTTTTTAATTCATTGAAGCGTTCGTCTATTTCTGATTTTTTTTGCTTAAGTTTATTTGTTAACTCATAATAATCAACAGCCTTACCAGTTTCAGCACCAAAGCAGACACTTTGACAACCTAATGCATGAAGCAAAGCTATGCCCCCTTTAGCAAAAAAATCAGCAGGTTGAACACTAAAAGAAACTGGCAACTCAATGACCAAGTCCGCTCCGTTGGATAAAGCCATCTGTGTTCTAGTCCATTTATCTACAATTGCAGGCTCTCCTCGTTGTAAAAAATTCCCACTCATTACTACAATAATAACATCAGCATTTGTTTTCTTTTTTGCTTGTTGGATATGATAAAGATGGCCGTTATGAAATGGATTATATTCTACAATAACACCGCAACTTTTCATTTTTCATCCTCACTTCAGTTTGTAACGTCGGCCTCTTTCAAGACTTCTAGAAAGACTGAACCGTATTTTTCTAATTTATTTTCACCCACACCTTTGACTGATAAAAGTTGATTTTCAGTTTGAGGCATTAATTGACACATTTGACGAAGAGTTTCATCTGAAAAAATAACATAAGGCGGTACTTTCTGCAATGTTGCTAATCCTTTTCTTATTTCTCGCAAACGGTCGAATAAACGGTCATCAATAGCGACTTTGTGAGCTTTTTGAGCTTGCTTACGTGTGACGCTACTTTTACCCTTTAATACTGAGGCGCCTTTTTCAGTAATTTTTAATAAAGGGTATTGCCCATCTGTTGGAGTTAAATATTTTTCTGCTGTTAAGTAGTCAATCAGCTGTGTGACTTCTTTTTGTGGCATTCCATTCATTAAGCCATAAGTTGATAGTTCTTCAAATTTCCATTGTTTAACTTTTTGATCTTTTGAGCCAGTTAAAACTTTCATGACCATGGACTTTCCAAAAGTTTCGCCCATCCGTTTGACACAAGACAACACTTTTTGCGTATCTTTGGTAATATCTATTGCTTCTCGTTCATCTAAACAATTACTACATCGACCACATTCGTTGCATTCATCACCAAAATAGTGAACAATATAGCATTGTAAGCACATTTGTGTTGAAGCATATTGTGCCATTTCTCTTACTTTTGTGTATTCTAGTTTTTTATGCTCTTCATCCATATCTGACTGTTCAACAAAATAATACTGAATTTGAATATCTTGTGGTGAAAATAATAAAATTGCGTCACTTGGCAAACCATCACGGCCTGCACGACCGGCTTCTTGATAATACGCTTCAATATTTTTTGGTATTTGATAATGAATAACAAAACGAACATTGCTCTTATCTATTCCCATCCCAAAAGCATTCGTTGCTATCATAACCGTCACTTCATCATAAAGAAACTTTTCTTGCCACTCATTTCGCTCAATTTCTTTCATTCCACCGTGGTATTTACCCACTGGTATGTTTTTTGTTTGCAGTAAATCAAAAATTCGTTCGACCTCTTTACGAGTACTGACGTATATAATACCTGATTGCCCTTTATTTATTTCTAAGTAATCCAACAAATAACGGTTTCGCTCTTGTCCTTTTACAACTTGAAAGGCTAAGTTATCACGAACAAATCCAGTATTGACGTAGTTTTCTTCTTCTATATTCAATAACTGGAGGATATCGTTAGATACTACTGGTGTTGCCGTTGCTGTTAAAGCTAAGATAGTCGGTCGATATGAAAAATGTTGAATGGTCTCACATAAAGATAAGTAACTTGGTCTAAAATCATGGCCCCACTGTGAAATACAGTGTGCTTCATCAATGGCTATAACTGAGACTTTAATGGCTTGCATCAAATAAAAGATTTCTTCCGTCTGAAATCGTTCTGGGGCTACATAGACTAATTTATACTCGCCATTACTAGCACTTCTTAACCGCTCATTCATTTCTTGAGAAGATAGAGTACTATTTAAAAAGGTTGCAGGTATACCTAATTCTGTCAGAGCATCTACTTGATCTTTCATTAAAGAAATTAAAGGAGAAATAACGATAGTAATCCCATCAAAAATTAGTGCCGGAATCTGATAACAGATTGATTTCCCACCACCTGTTGGCATAATAGCTAATGAATCTTTTCCGTCTAAAACATTTTCAATTACTTCCAATTGTCCAGATCTAAACTCATCAAATCCATAGATCTCTTGTAACAATTGTCGGGCTTTATCTAACATTGGTTAACCCTCCGTTTTTTATTATTTATCTCTATTAAAGTAAAAAACAGAAAAATCAGTTTCGATTCTCCTGTTTTTTCTTCACACAGTCTGCTTTTAGTTGACTCAATCAACTTGATCATCCTACTACTTACTACAAGAAAAAAACCAACGTATCGATTCTTTATCTACATTAGAATCTCCAAAGTCAGAAAAAACCTCAATAGAACTAAAACCTGCTTGTTTGAGCATCTCATAATAGGTTTCCAACGAATAGGTTCGTTCTTTATGTGTTTCATCAAAACGTTCATACAAATCTTTATCTTCATTGTACACAAAAAAAGTTAAATCGTGTTCAATAGAGTGAGGGTGTTCACCTGGATAGCTTTGCCAAAGAAAACTAATTTCTTCTGATTGATCATTATACATATACCCAGGAAAGACTTCGTCAACTTGATAAGTGGAATGAACATCAAAAAGAAATTTACCATTTACAGTTAGAGTATTGGCTACTTCTTTAAAAACAGCTGTGACAGCTATTTTATCTGGCATATAACAAATGGAATCTGAAAAACAGGTCACTACTTCAAATTCTCCAGCTTCAGATAAGTCTAACATATCGCCTTCAATCAAAGGCAACTGAATCCCAGCTGCTAAAGCTCGTTCGTTTGCAAGACTAAGCATATTAGCAGACAAGTCTAATCCTGTTACGTTATACCCTCTTTTTTTCAATGTCACTGCTAAAGCCCCAGTACCACAAGCTAATTCTAATAATTTCTGACCGTTACTTTGAAGATGCTGATCAACAAAATGACCCCATCGCTCATAAAGTGTGTCATCCATAATCGCATCATACACTTGTGCAAAAGTTTGATAGCTCATTTTTTCTTAAACCATTTCTGTGATGTCAACCAGTGGTGCATCACTCCATAATTTTTCAAGGTTATAGAATGCGCGCTCTGAGTAATGGAAAACATGAACGACAACGTCACCCAAATCAATTAATAACCATTTTGCTGAATCTCTACCCTCAACGCGTTTTACTTCAAAACCTTGTTTATGTGATTGGCTAATGATTTCATCCGCAATAGCTTGAACTTGTTTTTCACTATTTCCATGCATAACAACAAAATAATCTGCTAAAATGGATACTTCTCTAACATCCATTGCCATAATATCTTCTGCTCTTTTATCGTCTGCAGCCTTTACTACTAATCCTAATATTTTTTCGCTTGTTGCTGTCATGTTGTTCCTCCTAATTTTTCGCTACCCACGTATTATACGTTTCAATAGCCTTTGGATAAATCTTTTTTTGTTTTAAAATTAAATACTGTAATGTATGAGCTGTTTCAAATGAAATAGCCTTAGCTAAATCACTTTTTGCTAATTTTCTAGCCTCATCTACACCAGGGAAATCGCGACCAGGCTCAATATAATCAGCTACATAAATAAGCTGTTCCAATAAACTCATTTCAGAAGAACCAACTGTATGATGACGGATGGCATTTAATATTTCTTCATCTTCTACATACAATTCTTTCTTTGCTAAAATTGCTCCCACTGGACCGTGCCAAATTTCGTTGCCGTATTGTAGTAAGTCTAAATCTAGATTAGCACGAATGATTAAATCATGCATCTCTTGCAACTTTCTTTCCTTAGCATAGTCATGAATCAAGGCAGCTATACTTGCCGCTTCGATTGAAGCACCATATTGTTGTGCTAGCTCTACTGCGACTTTTTCAACCCCAAGTACGTGTTCAAAACGTTCCTGGCTCATCTGTAGTCGCACCTTATCTAAAAGTTCGTCTCTAGTGAATGGAATATAATCCTTGCTATAACGTACGTCCGTTGATTTTATCACCATTTTGATACAATCCTTTCTCATGAATGTATTTTAATGTTTGATCTGGAATCAAATACCGTACGGAATCATTCATTTTTAATTTTTCTCTCAATAAAGTTGAACTGATATTCATAGATGGTACATCCACCCAGATAATAGGATACCCAGTTGTAGCTACATATCCAGGACGGTTTACTCCTACAAACTGAACTAAGTCTAGTAATTTATCGATTTTATACCACTTAGGTAAATAGTCGACCATATCTCCACCAATGATAAAATAATAATCTATATCTGGATTTTCTCTAACTAATTGAACCATCGTGTCGTAGGTAAAACTTTTTCCACCACGCTCAATTTCAGCTCGCTCAACATCAAAACAACCATTATTTTCAATAGCGGTCTCAACCATTTCTAATCGATAGGACGCAGGAATCGCTTTTTTTCCATTACGATGCGGAGGATTAGCACTAGGCATGAAGTAAAGTTTATCTAAATCAAGTTTTCGGCAAACTTGATCTGCAATTATTAAGTGGCCAACATGAGGTGGATTAAACGTACCGCCTAAAATACCTACTTTTTTTCGTTCAATTTCCAAAGAGATATCATTCGTTAAGCCCTTTGTTTGATTAAAAGAAACTGTTTGCCTTCTCAAAATAATCACCTTTCTTTACACAATTATTGGTTTCTTTTTTTGGGTACTTGTGTTGATATACGTCGGTATTTTTCTTGTGTTGAAGGCTGGAATAAAACGAGTACACGGCCAATGATTTGGACAGCTGTACAGCCTAGCTCTGATTCAATTTTGTTTGCTACTTCTTGAGCTGTTTCATCTGTATTTTGCAGCAAGCTTACTTTTAACAATTCTCTTTTTTCAAGAGCTTCACCTATTTGAACAATTACTTCTTTATTTAAGCCATTTTTCCCAATTTGAAAAATAGGGTTTAAGTGATGTGCCTTACTTCTTAAAAAACGCTTTTGTTTTCCTGATAAATCCATTTTCTCACTCCAATTGTATCGATTTCTCGATTCTAATTTTTATTAAATTAACGATTTTCTTATAATAACGTCGACGCCTTTTGGAGCCCATCCTGCTACTATCGCCCCAGGTTCGTTAATGGTAACCCATCCCAAGCCAGCAAAAACAATATCTGCTTTTTCTTTAGCTGTAAATTCAAAACGAACCAATTCTGGAAAGCTATCAACTTCATCTTCACGAGGAGGCTGCAATAATTTTCCTACTTGTTTTTGATACAATTCATCGGCTTTTTCTAATTTAGTTCTATGAATTTTCAAGTCATTGGAAGTGAAGCAAGTAAAAGATCTTCTCTCACCTTTCAAGTAATCAAAGCGGGCTACTCCACCAAAGAACAACGTTTGTCCTTCATTTAATTGATAGACCATTGGCTTTATTTCTTTTTTAGGCGCAATCAATTTCAAATCCTTAGCTCCTAGAACATGAGCCATTTGATGGCGATGGATAATTCCGGGAGTATCTATTAAAAATTTCCCATCTTCTAACGGTATTTCAATTCTGTCTAATGTTGTTCCTGGAAATTGAGAAGTGGTAATCAAATCTTCCACTCCTGCAGTTAGATTAATGATTTGATTAATCAATGTTGATTTCCCTACATTTGTTACTCCAACTACAAAAACATCACGACCTTTACGATGTTTTTCAATAATGGCTAGTAAATCTTCCATTTCTTTAGGTTTAACCGCGCTCGTTAAAATAACATCTTGCGGGCGCAAGCCCTCCTCAAATGCTCTTTCACGTAGCCATTGAGTCATCTTACCTCGTTTTAAAGACTTTGGTAATAAATCAACTTTATTCCCTACTAAAAGAACAGGATTATTCCCAACAAATCGGTGAAGACCTGGAATCATACTACCGTTAAAGTCAAAAATATCAATGACATTTATAATTAACGCATCTTTCGTACCTAATTCATTTAGTAATTTCAAGAAATCATCGTCTGTTAGATTTACATCTTGAATTTCATTATAATGACGCAGTCTAAAACATCGCTGGCAATAGACTTCTTCTTTTTCTAATCCTTTTTTTAGTGCAGAATCTGGTGTGTAACCAGATTTTTCTTTATCTGTTGTTTGAATAATTGCTCCACAGCCAATACACCGTAATGCTTCTTCATTCATTAATTCTTTCGTCATGTAATGACTTCCTCCATCTCATGTTTGGATCTTTTTTAATCAAGTAATTCATAATATGCAATTCCATATAACGATTAAGCTTTGTGTTCCAAGCATCACTATCAATAATGGGTTTAACTAGTACTGTACGTATGCCGGCTAGATTAGCGCCCCATATATCAGTCATAATCTGATCTCCGACCATCAAAATATCTTCTTTTGGAAGATTTAATTTTGCTTCTGCCTTCTTAAATCCAATCAATGTTGGCTTTATCGCTCTAGGAACATAGTCTAAATCTAGAATAGTCGCAACTCTTTCTACGCGAGAAGCACTATTATTGGATAAAATAATAACTGGAATACCTGCAGCTTTCATCGTTTCAATCCACTGTATTAATTCTTGTGTACCATCAGGATTGTTCCAAGCAATTAGCGTGTTATCTAGATCAGCTAAAACTGCTTTTATCTGCTGTTTTTTTAATTGTTCTGGTGTAAGATGATAAATCGCATCTATCATCCAAGTCGGTTTAAATATATTTAGCATAATTTCTCCTTATTCATTAAAATAGGAGTACTCATCCAGTACTCCCTCTAGTTTACTATTTAACCAATTATACGTTAAAAACGTGAAATAGCAATTAAACTCAAATGTTTTTAGCTTACTTCTCATTTTCTAAAAAAGCAGTATGCAAAGAATTAACAGCAACTTTTAAATCTATCTCTGCTACTAAAATCCAAATAGTTGTGTAGCTATCTGCTGATTGATAAATTGATACGTGATTGTCTGCTAAAGTGGTTACAATTTTTGAAACGATTCCCGGAACACCGGTGATACCTGCTCCGACAATAGCAACCTTCGCACAGTTTTCTATCACTGTATAAGAGACAGCTAACTTTTCAAATAAAGTCCGAGCATTTTCTAAGGCTGTTTGTGGCAGTGTAAAAATAATTTGATTCGGAAAGATATTAATAAAATCAACACTAATCTCTCTTTTAGCTAAGGAAGTAAAGATTTTTTGTTGCATTACGGAATCAGCTTCCACTCTAAATTGCACTAAATTTGGAACATGAGCAATTCCAGTAACTAACCGATAATGTTCTATTTGACTTTGAATATGAGTGACTAATGTTCCAGTATTTGTGACAGGTTGATGGGTTGAACGAATTCGTAACGGTATTCCAGCTTGCATGGCAATCTCGACCGCTCTGGGATCGATTACTTTCGCTCCTTCATGCGCCATATTACTAACTTCTCGATAACTGACGACTTCTAGAAATTGTGCATGGTCAACTAAACGAGGATCTGCAGTCATCATTCCCGAGACATCTGTAAAAATATCAATACTTTCAGCTTCGAAGGATGCCCCTAAAAAAGCTGCTGTTGTATCACTGCCACCTCGACCAATTGTTGTAATATGCCCACTTTCGCTCACACCTTGAAAACCTGTTACAACAACAACATCATTAAACTTAAAATGACCGGTAATAGCTGTTGGATCAATTCTTTTAACTTTGGCATTGCCGAAATCTTCATTTGTGATAATCCCTGCATCCTGACCTGTTAGACCCACAGCTGCTATCCCGTTTTTCTTTAAACCATTTGTGAAAACAGCTGTCGAGATAGTTTCTCCCACTGAAAGTAGCATATCTTTTTCACGTAAATCTAAGTAACTGCGATTTCCACCAATTAGTGAAAGCAATGAATCAGTGGCATACGGATCTCCTAAACGCCCAATCGCTGAAACAACGACGATTACTTTGTATCCTAAAGAAATAGCATGAGCGATATGTTTTTCTGCTGCTGCACGACTATCTTCATCTTTAACAGATGTCCCACCAAATTTCTGAACTAAAATTTTCATTAGATACCATCCTTTAGATTTAAATCTTTTACTTAATTTCTTTGAATTACGTTATTTGAATTGATTATTTATCGTTTATCTGTTTGATTTTATTATAACGAAGACTTAGTCATTATTCAATAAAGTGATGGCAGGTAAACTAATTTTATTTTTTCATGGTATACTTTAACAAATTAACTGAGAAAATGGAGAGTGAAAGAATGTTTCTAAAAGAAGTTTGTGTTGAAAATTATACAGTCGTTCCTTCTGCAATTGCCAAAGGAGCAACTCGAGTTGAACTTTGTGATTATTTACCTAGTGGAGGAACAACAGTCAGTAAAGGGGTCATGCAAGAGACAGTAGCTTATTGTAGCGAGCATTCTATTCCATTAATGGTTATCATTCGTCCACGTAGCGGGAATTTTGTTTACAATGATACTGAATTGAAAATGATGGGCCATGATATTATCGAAGCTAAAAATCTAGGGATTGATGGAATTGTAGTCGGATGTTTAACCGAAGAAAATTGGATAGATGAAGACGCTATGGAGCAGATATTAGAAGAAGCATTTGGTTTACAGACAACTTTCCATATGGCTTTTGATTCTATACCAAAAAATCGACAATTTGAAGCAATTGACTGGTTAGTTGAACACGGTATAGACCGCATTTTAACACATGGTGGAATAGCTGATTACTCTATTGAAACAACACTGCCACGTTTAAAAGAATTAGTCGACTATGCTGATAACAAAATTATTATTCTTCCTGGAGGAGGAATAACAGACGAAAATGCGGAACATATCGTGGATTTCTTAGGAGTTAATGAAGTTCATGGGACAAAGATTGTAGGAGAACTAATCTAAAAATTAAAAAAAGAATTTCTGCTATTAACAATGCTGAAATTCTTTTTTTATTCTGCTATTTACATTACCCTTAAACGATTGAACTGATTTGATAAAAATAAAGAACAAGCATAGTTAAACTAGCTTGTTCTTTATTTTTATCAATCTTGCAACAATTCAAAAATCTCAATTGCAACTAAATCTAAATCATCAAATTGATAAACTTGACGTGTTGAGCTATCTTCTAATTCAAAGGTAGTTGTCTTAGCATCATAGGAAATCAGGCAACGTTCATTGCCTTCTTTTTCAAATCTACGTACTTGGACTTCACTATCTTTGTCTTCTAGCATAGCTTCCAATCGGCGAATGATTGCCTGTAATTGTGAAGGTTTCATGATCTCATACCCCTTTCAAACTTGGCTCAGTCACTATTTTAACAGATTTTTCTTTAAAAGACAGTAAAGTTATCTTTTTTTATCAATTTATTTTGAAATAACCTCTATTTTATTTTAAACTATAATTAGTTATCTTCTTTAGAATAGCCGTTGTACTGCTTTTTAACTATTTCAAGTAACCCTTTAGCCTGTAAGTATGTTTTCGGAGCTAAGAAAGTAACAGTAACCATACCTGGATGACGACCTATTTCAATTGAGCCTGTTATGGTTGCACGATTCATCACTTCAGGAACGGTTATCCCAAATAAGTTTGCTGCTCTTTCAAGGCCGTTGGTTGTTGCTTTATTCAAATCAGCTCCACTTCCGACAAACGAAATAGGGTAACTCTCTTCTATCTCTTCAACTTTCCAAACTTTACTAAGTGAACTGGCTTGTATTTTTTCTTCTTCAGTAAAAGGTTGAGCTAGATATGGAAGATCTTCCCTAACAGGTAATAAGATAGGTCCATCTAGTGTTACCTTTTTTAAAACCGTTACTTGTAGATTGACAATCCCAGACACGTCAGCTGTATGGCCTGCAATTTCTCCGTTGCCTTGCATGGCATGCATGTCACCTAAATAAACTCCTCCACCTTCAACTTTCACCGGACAGATTAGAATAGCTCCAGTTCTAACACGATTGATATCCATATGACCATCTGTTCGATCTTCTAATTCTAATTCGGTCATACCATAATCATGTGGTGCACCAAGTAAAAATTGTCCAAAATCACCCGCATTATGCGAATCAGGAAAAGCTCTTGCTGGTGTTGTTCCTAGTTGGCCTAAAAAAGGTCTCAATCGTGCAATGACCCCTGGCATATCGTGTGGCGCAAAAGTCAAAATTGAATTCTGGATGGATGCTTCGGGCGTATTCATATAGCGTCTACCATCTTTTGCTACTAGTTCTGCAGCTTGTTTATTTAACGTTAATCCAATACTTTTCTCGTCATTAAAAGCCATTGAATAAGCATGCGTAAAAACAAACGGCGTAATATCAGCATCGCAGTTGGCACAATGAACGGCTTTTTCACCAATTCCTTTTATAATTGATTTTGGATTGACAATGCCGCAATTAGGGCACTTCGCATCTACAAAAGGATCACCAGTGAAGCGTCCACCAACCGACTTATCATTTCCAGAACCTGTCACTGTAGAAGTAACATCAATGTTTTTGATATGAATAGCAAGTGCGTCTCCAATTTCTGCACCTTCAACGTAAACAGGCTTAGTTACTTCATGTCCACCCTTTAACTCAGGAGTAATCATCGGTCCCCAACAACCTGGCGCTGTATTTGCTACAATGAATCCACCGTCTTTTACAAAATAATCCATTGGTTTTTCAGGGTCAAGAATGCCATTTGTAAATTGATCAACATAAACTGTTTGTTTAGCTTTCATTTCTAATTCCTCCTATATGATTAATAGTTTCGTCCTAACTAGTTACTATTCTCAGTTAGATAACGCTTTCATTTTCGTTAATTTAAAGAGAGATATCCCTTCTCTCTCTTTAAATTTATATCTGTTATTAGTTTATTCATTAAACCGGTATTTTTATCTCTTTCCTTCAGGCCACCACAATTTAATAAACGCCTGAGTACCATCATTTCCATATCCATCTGTTTCAAGTTTTTTATACAGTTGCTGAGCTAGTGCTGTAGAAGGCAATTCAATGCCTAGTTTTTCAGCCTCGCCCAATGCAATGGTTAAATCTTTAACGAAATGTTTTACGAAAAATCCTGGAGTAAAATCTTCACTTAAGATTCGTGGACCATAATTTATCAGTGACCAGTTAGTTGCACTACCACCACTTACCGTATCAATAACTTTTTCTAAATTTAAATTGGCTGCCTGTGCATAAACCAATAATTCTGTCATTCCTGTCATTGTGCCTGCTACCATAATCTGATTAGCCATTTTTGTATGCTGACCCTTACCTGCAGAACCTTGTAAATTTACTTTACTTGAAAATACAGTCAAAATCGGTTCGATAGTGTTAAATACATCTTCATCTCCACCAACCATCACAGTCAGTGTTCCTTTTTGTGCTCCTAAATCTCCACCAGAAACCGGTGCATCTAAGACAGCTATCTTTCTTTTTGCTCCTTCTTCATATAATTTAACTGCTAAAGTAGGTGTGCTAGTAGTCATATCAATCAAAATATGATCAGATGTGGCTGTTTTAAAAATCCCGTTTTCTCCTAGATATGTTTCTTCAACGTCATTAGGATAGCCTACAATTGTAATAACTACTTCGCTTTTTTCAGTGACTGCAGCAGGACTTTCATACCAAGTAGCTCCTAAAGAAATTAATTCATCTGTTTTACTTTTTGTTCTATTATAAACATTTACCTCATAACCTGCTTTCAATAAGTGCTTAACGATAGAACTACCCATTACGCCTGTTCCAATAAATCCAATTTTTTTCATTATTCAACCTTCTCTCTTATTCTAATTACTGCTCTTAGTATAACATTTTTAGGTAAAAATATAATAGATTTTGATTTGTGAACTGATTCATTTTAAGTTAAAAAAATAAACTATTGAAATCATAGATTCCAATAGTTTATTTCTTATTTTGTGTATTCTGTAACTAAACGTACGACTTCTTCAGCTGTATCGCAATCATTGATTGCTTTATCTGCTAATTCTGCCATTTTAGTTGAATCTAAACGTTTCATTAAGCTACGTGTTTTCAAAATGCTTGACGCACTCATCGAAAATTCATCAAGACCTAGTCCCATTAGTAACGGAACAGCAGTTTGATCTCCAGCCATTTCGCCACACATACCTGTCCATTTACCCTCTTTATGAGAAGCATCAATTACACCTTTAATTAAACGTAAAATTGATGGATTATATGGTTGGTACAAATAAGAAACTTGTTCATTCATACGATCTGCTGCCATAGTATATTGAATCAAATCATTGGTTCCAATACTGAAGAAATCTACTTCTTTAGCAAATTTATCGGCAAGTACAGCCGCAGCTGGAATTTCAATCATAATACCAACTTCGATATCATCAGAAACAGCAATGCCTTCATTTTTCAAGTTTTGTTTTTCTTCAAGCAACATAGCTTTCGCTTTACGGAATTCTCCTAAAGTTGCAATCATTGGGAACATGATACGTAATTTACCAAAGACAGAAGCACGCAACAAAGCACGCAATTGTGTTTTGAACATATCTGGTTCTGCTAAACAAATACGGATTGCACGGTATCCTAAAAACGGATTCATCTCATGAGGCAAAGTTAAATAAGGTAACTCTTTGTCTCCTCCAATATCCATCGTTCTAACGACAACTGCTTTGTCACCCATACCTTCTAAAATCGTTTTATAAGCTTCAAATTGTGCGTCTTCAGTTGGAAAATCAGGTGAATCCATATAAAGAAATTCAGTACGATACAAACCAATAGCTTCTCCACCATTATCTTTAACACCAACTAAGTCTTTAGGTGTTCCAATATTAGCAGCTAATTCAATATGTTTTCCATCAGCAGTGTAGGTTTTTTCGTTTTTCAACTTATTCCATTCTGCTTTTTGATTTTCAAATTGATTGGCTTTATCTTCGTAAAAAGAAAGATCTTTTTCTTCCGGATGAACTAATACGTCGCCTTCTAGACCATCAACAATAATGATATCTCCTTCTTTAACTAAATCTGTGATTGATTTAGTTCCAACAATTGCTGGAATTTCAAGAGAACGAGCCATAATTGCTGAGTGAGAAGTCCGGCCACCAATGTCTGTGACAAAAGCTTTTACATATTTACGATTTAATTGTGCTGTGTCACTTGGAGTTAAGTCATGTGCGATAACGATTACTTCTTCATCAATCATTGACGGGTTCGGCAATCTTACCCCTAAAAGATGACTCAATACACGTTTTGTAACGTCTTTGATGTCAGCTGCACGTTCTTGCATGTAAGGATTGTCTTCCATACCTTCAAAGATGCCAATAAACATATCCGTTACTTCTTTAAGTGCGCTTTCAGCGTTTACTTTATTATCGCTTATGTTACTTTCGATACTCCCAATTAACTCAGGATCAGAAAGAACCATTAAATGTGCATCAAAAACTTGAGCTTCTTCTTCACCTAAAGCTTCAGCAGCTTTAGTACGAATTAGCCCAAGTTCTTGAGTAGCTTTATTCAAGGCGTTTTTTAAACGGTCTATTTCTGAATCAGAATTATCAACTGAGATTTTGTCGAAAGATAAATTGGGCTGAACAAGAAGATAGGCTTTTGCTGTAGCAATACCATCACTTGCTGCAATCCCTTTTAATTTTTCAACCATTACTCAGCCAAACCTTCTTTCTTCATTGTCTCTTCAATACTTGAGATTGCTTCTGCTTCATCAGTACCATTTGCACTAATAACAACTTCTGCACCTTGGCCAACGCCTAATGACATTACGCCCATGATAGATTTTAAGTTTACAGATTTACCTTTGTACTCAAGGTTGATATCTGAATTAAATTTGCTAGCTGTTTGCACCAATAAAGTTGCAGGACGTGCATGAATCCCTGTTTCAGCTATTACGTGAAAATCGCGTTTTTCCATAATGTTTGATCTCCTTTTAATAAAAAAATTTTGTTAAAGTTCTCTCTAAGTCGTTATTATCTAAATACTTTTGTACGTAGAACAGACTACTTAAAAATAACTTTTTCTTCTTTATAATGTTACCATTTTAAACGAGATTCTACAACTACTTTCTAGCTTTTCTTCATAGAACGTCGTTTATTACTTATTATTCAGTTGATTTGTAATGATAACTAACTTCACCATAATGATTTGCTGTGCCAATGAGAGAATTTTTTTCTGGATGATTTAACCAAACTTCTCTAAATGCCATAAAATCTTCTTTTTTTATAAAGATTTCATCCGTTTTTCCACTTATTAATTTTTCAATATTTTCTGTGATTTGATTACTATCCATCTTAGTTATCATTTCCCCTCTAAAGTGAAAGTAGCTTTATTAAGGATTAAGTGTACTCTAATTTTTTATTAAAAGATAGAGCACTATACTTGAATGTCAGACAAGGTCAGTGTATAATAACTTAGAAGGTCAGAGAAGGTCAATGACTTCTTGTGCTCTTAAAAAAATTAATTATCGAAAGGATGTGTGCTATATGTTGTGTCAAAATTGTCAACAACTAGATGCAACCATTCATTTGTACACAAATTTGAATGGTCAAAAAGGCCAATTGGATATATGCCAAAATTGTTATCGTTTGTTAAAGGAAGTTAATAGTAAAGGAAATACAAATGACAAGCATCAATTACCTCAAGATCCTTTTGGTTTAGGTAGTTTAGAGGACTTTTTCCAATCTATCCGTTTACCTGAGATTAGTAATCAAGATGCTCAATCAAATAAAGATAATGATAGAAGTCAAAGTGAGTATCCTCCTACAAGAAAAATAAGCGGTCTCTTAGGAGAGTTTGGAATAAATATAACCGACTTGGCTAGAAATGGTGCTATCGATCCTGTTATAGGAAGAGATAATGAAATTGACCGCGTGATTGAGATACTAAATCGACGGACTAAAAATAATCCTGTTTTAATTGGTGAACCTGGTGTTGGTAAAACAGCTGTAATAGAAGGGTTAGCTTTAAAAATTATAAATGCTGAAGTGCCTGAAAAGCTACTAAATAAAGAAGTCATTCAACTGGATGTTGCTTCTTTAGTACAGGGAACAGGTGTCAGAGGGCAGTTTGAAGAAAGAATGCAACAATTAATGGATGAAATGAAAAAAAATCCTACCATTATTCTTTTCATTGATGAAGTGCATGAAATTGTAGGTGCTGGTAACGCAGAAGGTAGCCTAGATGCAGGCAATATGTTAAAACCAGCTTTAGCTCGTGGCGAACTTCAATTAGTTGGAGCAACTACGCTAAAAGAATATCGTTCTATTGAAAGAGATGCTGCTCTGGAGCGTCGCTTACAGCCTGTCCAAGTAAGCGAACCTTCTGTAGAAGAAACAATTGATATTTTAAAAGGAATTAAAAGTAAATACGAAAACTATCATCAAGTTTCTTATACCGACGAAGCAATAAAGCAGGCCGTTTTATTGTCTAGTCGTTATATCCAAGATCGTTTTTTACCAGATAAAGCGATTGATTTACTTGACGAATCAGGTTCTAAAAAGAACTTGACTATAAAAGTAATGGATCCAAAACTGATTGAAGATAAATTAGCGGAAATTGCTCAACAAAAACAAGCTGCATTAAAAGAAGAAGACTATGAAAAAGCTGCATTCTGTCGAGATCAAGCGATTAAATTTGCAGCTATGCGTGAAAACCAGACCATTCAATCAAAAGAACGACCTATCGTGACTGAAAAAGATATGGTTCATATTATTGAGACAAAGACCAATATTCCAGTAGGTAAACTTAAAATCAAAGAACAAGCTCAACTTAAAAATTTAGAAACAGATTTACGCAAACAGGTTATTGGCCAAAATCAGGCGATTGAAAAAATATCAAAAGCTATTCGTAGAAGTAGAATTGGGTTAAATAAAAAGAATCGCCCAATTGGTTCGTTTTTATTTGTTGGACCAACAGGAGTTGGTAAAACAGAATTAGCTAAACAATTAGCTTTAGAATTATTTGGCAATAAAGAGGCTTACATTCGTTTTGATATGAGTGAATACATGGAGAAACATAGTGTTTCTAAGTTAATCGGTTCTCCTCCAGGATATATAGGATATGATGAAGCAGGACAACTTACTGAGAAAGTACGTCGTAATCCTTATAGTATTTTACTCTTAGATGAAATTGAGAAAGCTCATCCTGATGTTTTACACATGTTTTTACAGATTCTAGAAGATGGCCGTTTAACAGATGCGCAAGGTCGTACAGTTAGTTTTAAGGATACTATTATTGTTATGACAAGTAACGCAGGAAGTGGTTCCATAGAGGCAAATGTTGGATTTTCTGCTACTACTAAAGGCAACCAGAAATCTGTATTAAATCATTTAACTGATTTTTTTAAACCCGAATTCATTAATCGCTTTGATGCAATCGTTGAATTTAATGCATTAGAACAGGAGCATTTACTCGTCATTGTTGATTTAATGTTGCAAGATGTTAATGATATGCTCAAAGATCAAGGAATTAGCATTGTTGCTGATCAACTTACTAAGAATAAATTGGTAGACTTAGGGTACGATCCTAAATTAGGTGCTCGCCCATTGCGTCGTGTTATTCAAGAACAAATAGAAGATAGGATTGCTGATGTTTATATCGATTATCCTGAAATAAAAAATCTACTTGCTTCATTGAATGATAAAGGTGACATTATCGTTTCTCCTAAAGAAGAAGTTTCTGCATTTACAAAAGCTAACCAAAGTACCAATTAATTGAATATGGTTTAGTCATTTAAGAGGATGTCTAGAAGTTAATCTAGACATCCTTTTACTTACATACTCTTTCACTTTATGATTTACTCTATTTTGTTAAATGAATATACTTTGAATTTACTACTCATTAATTATATAATAGTCTTAATCTACTAGATTCTAAAAAAAGAGGTGAAAAAATGAAGCTTATTGACGTTACAAATAGCCATATAGATTTAGTAACCGAGCAATTAGGGAGTACTGATGCAAACTTTATAAAAGTTTATACATTAGGTCCGACAACTGTAATTTTTTCGGGAGCTCCTACTCATGAAGATGTCTTATTACTAAACAAGCATCGCAACATAAAAAATGCTGAAATAAAATACGCAGTAGATAATATCTTAGAAACAACTATTGATCAAGTAGATATTTTACATGCGCCGAACATTGTTGAGTTATCTGTATTAGTAGAATCCAAATAATGCTTTCTCGATTATTGTATAAAAAATAGTAAAGCTAAAACCCCACACTGAGAAATGTATGAGGTTTTAACTTTACTATTTTTTCGTTAAGTTCGTTTACAGTAATGACGTCAACTCTACATTTGGGTACTTATCTGCAAACCAATGCATAGCAAACTGGTTTTCAAATAAGAATAGGGGTTGATCGAAACGATCTCGAACAAGTAAATTCCGACTAGATGACATACTTGTATCTAATTGTTCCGATTTAATCCAACGTGCTATCTTATTCCCCATTGGAGTCATAATCACTTCTGATTTGTATTCATGAAGCATTCTGTACTGAAAGACTTCGAATTGTAGCTGTCCTACTGCTCCTAGAATATAATCTTCTGTATGGAACGTTTTATACAATTGGATGGCACCTTCTTGTACTAGTTGTTGAACACCTTTATGGAATGATTTCTGTTTCATAACATTTTTAGCAGAAACTTTCATAAAGATTTCAGGTGTAAACTGCGGTAACTTTTCAAATTCAACACTTTTCTTACCTTCAAAAATAGTGTCTCCAATTTGAAAGTTACCTGTATCATATAAACCAATAATATCTCCAGCAACTGCTCTTTGAACCACTTCTCTACTCTCAGCCATAAACTGAGTGGAGTTAGATAGTTTTATTTTCTTTTTTGTTCTGGCAAGAGTTACGTCCATTCCTCGCTCAAACTCACCTGAACAAATGCGGATAAAAGCTATACGATCTCGATGAGCGGGATTCATATTCGCTTGTATCTTAAAAATGAAACCTGAAAATTCATCATTTGTTGCTGGTACTTTATTCCCTGCTACATCTTTATGAGACGATGGACTAGGTGCAAAATTCAAGAACGTATCTAAAAATGTTTGAACGCCAAAATTAGTTAATGCAGAACCAAAAAATACGGGTGTTAATTCTCCATTTATAATTTTCTCCTCAGAAAAATCGTTCCCAGCTTCGTTTAATAATTCAATATCATCCAAGGCTTGATCATATAAAGAAGATTTTTTTATAGGATGGTCTCCTTCTATTTTACCTTCTGCATTTAACTCAACAATTTTTTCTCCGTTTATTCCATTTATATCAGGATGATGAATTTCGATTCGTTTATTATAGTTATCATATAATCCTAGCAAACCTCTGCCCATTCCAATAGGCCAATTCATGGGGTAAGAATCAATTTCCAAAACTTCTTCTAATTCTTCTAGTAATTCTAATGGTTCCTTGCCGTCACGATCAAGTTTGTTAATAAACGTAAAAATTGGAATACCGCGCATACGACAAACTTGAAAAAGTTTCTTAGTTTGGGGCTCAATTCCTTTTCCGCTATCAATGACCATCACTGCACTATCAACAGCCATTAAGGTTCTATAAGTATCTTCTGAAAAATCCTCGTGCCCAGGTGTATCAAGAATATTGATTTTTTTTCCTTGATATTCGAACTGCATCACTGAACTAGTAACAGAAATCCCACGTTGTTTTTCTATTTCCATCCAGTCAGAAGTAGCAAATTTCCCTGTTTTTTTACCCTTGACTGTCCCTGCTTGGCGAATTGCTCCACCAAATAATAAAAGTTGTTCAGTAATTGTAGTTTTCCCAGCATCTGGATGGGAAATAATCGCAAATGTTTTTCTTGATTCTACTTCGTCTTTTAACTTTTGTTCCATTTTAGCATCCCTCATTTAAATCATTATTTAATAGTTTTTTTAGTGGTTTTACTTAATGGCATGCATCTACATGTCAACACCCTTTTCTATTGCACTCTTTTTTAACTATAATCTAAATAATTATAGCACACTCACTAAGATTTTTTTATTTATTATTAAAACCATATTTTCCTACGTAATCCTTTATCGACCAAATATTCTTTTTTTCTAACATAGCCGCTTGCTCTGCCTCTTTTAAATCATCAAGATAAATTTCTTGTCCTTTTTCATAGCCCACTCTCGCCAGTCCTTCGCGCACTAATTTTTTTTGAACGAATTCTCCATCAGCAAATAAGTAAGCTAATACTCGCCCGTACTGATCTTCTTGTTCTTTAGTTTTTTCATATTCTAACGATAAGTTTTTTCCTACTAAATAATCTGTTAAAAATTCTTTTGACTCTTTACCAAACGGCTGAATTGTACCAGTTTTAGCTGTCGTACTTTCAGGAGTATCTATTAAAAGCAAACGCATTTTTTTACTTTCACCATTTTCATTGTACACAATTGTATCACCATCGATTACTCTTTCTAGCTCTATCGTTACTTTTTGTTCTTCTACTCCTATTGATGAGTTTGTTGAAGAATCTGATACAACATACCCCCCAGTCAAAGCAATGAGCAAAGCTATTAAAGCAGAAACTATCTTTTTATTTTTTTTCATTCTCTTCACATCCCTTTAAAAACTACTAACTCTTTTCTTTCTTATTATTTAACAAAAATAAAAAAGGAAGAAAGGACAACCGCCCTCTCCCCCTTTGAGATACTCAAAGTATCTTCTAAATTATTTTGCAGCTAATTTTCTTTCTTGTTCGACTGCTGCTTGAGCTAAAATATTCAAGTAGTTCCAAGGACGATCAAAGTGAGGTTGGAAGAAGAAATCAACATATGCTAAATCTTCAATAGTCATTTTGTTTTGAATAGCTAAAGAAAGAGTATTAGCAGATTGTGTAACGTCATATTTCGACATCAATTGTCCACCCACAATGCGATTTGTACCTACTTCATAAACTAGTTGCATTAATACTTCTTCAGTTGTTGGCATGAATTCTGGACGATAATTATCTTTAACTAAAACAGAGCGGACATCTAAACCAAAGTGCGGCGCACCACTTGTTGTCACACCTGTTGAGCCAATATTAAAACCGAACAAATACAAACCTGATGTTGATTGAGTCCCTCTATATCTTACCTTAGGCTCTATTATATTTTTACCTACTAATGTACCCATACGGACAGCATTTGTAGCTAAAGGAATATAAGCATGTCCACCATTAGGATTGTAGTTTACTGCACAGCTATCTCCTGCAGCATAAATATCAGGATTGCTTGTTCTCATGTAATCATCCACAATGATTGCTCCATTTGGTAACATATCAACTTGACCTTTTAATAAATCGTTATTAGGACGGAATCCTACACACATAACGACTAAATCTGCTTCATATTCACCTTGTGCCGTCATAACAGAAACAACTTCACCAGCTTCGTTAGCGTTAAATCCATTAACTGATTGATTCAATGCTAATTTAATTCCACGCTCTTGTAAGTCTGATTCTAGTACATCTGTAAATTCTTTATCAAGATATTTATTTAAAATACGGTCTAAACCATCAATTAATGTTACTTCTTTACCAGACTCAGCAAAAGCTTCAACTAATTCAATACCAATATAACCACCACCAACGATTGTGATTTTTTTAGCATCTTTTGATTTAGCAATTAATTCATTTGCTTGGTTATAATTTTTACACAATAGGATATTTTTATGATCAATACCTGGGATTGGTGGAATAATTGGCCAAGAACCTGTCGTATTAACTAATTTATCATATGACTCTTCAAATACTTCACCAGTTAAAATATTCTCAACAATTACTTTTTTAGCAACTGTATCAATCTCTTTAACATTGTGTTCCATTTTAACTGTTGCACCCATAGATGCTAGTTCTTCAGGATTTGAGTAAAATAGTCCTGCAGGATCCTTTACTACACCACCTACGTACAATGCTATTCCACAAGATAAAAAAGAAATGTTGTCATTTCGTTCGAAAACTGCTACCTCTACTGAAGGGTTATCATTTAAAATTGTTTTTACCGCGGACGTTCCTGCATGAGTACAGCCAATTACGATTACTTTCATGTTGTAATTCCTCCTATTATTAACTTTTTATTGGATTCGTTTAATAAAATTGGCACCATTTAGTTGGTATTATTATTCACTAAACACTCGTTTACTATATCACAATAATAAAAGAAAAGAAAACATAAAGATTCATTTCACTTAAACTTATCTTTTTTATACGATAAAATCTAGTTTCTTTTTAAAAAAATAAGCCTCTAGAAAGTAGAAAAAACTACTTCTAAAATGCTTATTTTAAATTGCTAAATACGCTATTTTTTTTCCATTTAAACTGTATTACTTTTCAGCTTCTTCAAGCTGCAAATTTTGGTGTCGTTTTTTTATATTTATCATATCGTGTAGATAAACCACTATTGTTTTTACTACTGCATAAAATGGGACACCCAAAATCATCCCTAGTAGCCCTGCTAAATTACCTGCAACAAGTAAAATCACAATAATCGTTAATGGATGGATATCTAACGTTTTCCCGATAACGTTCGGAGAAATAAAGTTCCCATCTATCTGTTGAACAACTAAGACTACTAATGCTACTAAGATCGCTTTTGTTGGAGAAATGGTAAGCCCAATAATAACTGCAGGAGCTGCGCCTATATATGGTCCAACATAAGGAATGATATTTGTAACGCCTGCTATAATTCCCAATAATAATGCATAAGGCATACCCGTAATCATATAACCAATGAATGTAAAGATTCCGACCATCAAACACACTAATGATTGACCACTAATATAAGAAGCAATAGTTTTATTCATTTGTCCAAGTAACTCAATCAACTGTCCTCTAAATTCTTTTGGAAAAAACTTTGCTACTGCTGGTCTAAATTGTTGACCGTCTTTGAACATATAAAATAAAATAATAGGAGCTGTAAAAATAACGATTGTTGTATTCGCAACTGCTCCAAATATTGAACCTACACTATTTGTGATACCTGAAAAAACAATATTAGCAACATTGCCAATAGATAAATCTAATTCATTCATCGATTTTTCTATATTGAAATCTTTTAACCATGGTTGTCTAATAATTTCCCTAGAGTAAGCTTCTAGTGCTTTTATCAAATCAGGAATATTAGCAATAAATTCTCCTATTTGGCTCACTAACACAGGTAAAACTGAAACAATTAAAACCACTAGAATTCCTATGAATAGAAGTAAAATAATTAGGATACTATATTTACGTTTTATATTAGTTTTCTCCATTATATTAACAATTGGATTCAAGAGATAGTATAAAAATCCAGCTACTAATATCGGCGTAAACAATGTTGAAACAAATGTTGTAATGGGTTGAAATATAAAGTCAATTTTTGTAGACATAAAGATCAAAGTAGCTATAACTAGTAACCAGATAGACCAAAACATCAATTTTGATTTCTTGAAGAGTTCCATTTTTTCATCTCCTATTTTATGATTCATCCATCATAGAGCTAAGTAAATAGCTCTCTATTAATTTTTCGGTTGCTTCTATTGACGATAAATGAGTTCTCTCGTAAGCATGACTGGCATCAATTCCTGCACCAATTAATGCGTGGCGAACATCTGCTCCTGCTTTCATTGCTGCTGAAGCATCACTGCCATAAAAAGGGTAAATATCTAATCGATAAGGAATAGAATTTTCAATGCAAAGGTTGGTTAATTGTTTTCTTAGCAAATAATGGTAAGGCCCACTGCTATCTTTTACGCAAATAGAAACAGAATACTCATCTGTTTGTTGGTCATCACCTATTGCACCCATATCTACCGCTAAATAGTCTACTACTTTTTCAGATATATTTGAGTTTCCACCATAACCAATTTCTTCATTATTAGAAATAAAAAACTGAGTAGTATAAGGTAATTTAATTTTATCTCTTTTTATTTTTTCTAAAAAAGTTATCAATATAGCGACACTTACTTTGTCATCAAGATGACGAGATTTTATAAATCCACTTTCGGTTACTTCTGTGCGAGGATCAAAACTAACAAAATCTCCTACTTCTATTCCCAATTGCATTGTTTCTTCTTTATTTTGAGTTTTTTCATCAATACGAATCTCCATATTCTCTTGATTTCTTTCAGCTGTACCAGCTTCTTTGTAGACATGTACACTTGTTTGGTGCAAAAGAATAGTACCTGTGTACGTTTTTCCTTTTGACGTGTGGATAGTGCAGTACTCACCTTCTATCGCATTGTAGCGAAATCCTCCAATTAAATCCATTTTTAATCGGCCATCTGGCTTTATAATACGTACCATCGCTCCAAGTGTGTCCACATGTGCAGTAACAAATCGTTGTTTTCTACTATCTGCTCCATCAACTGTTACAATTAAGCTACCTTTATTGTTCTCACGAATTTCATACCCCAGCGCTGAAATAATTTTCTTTATTTCTTTTACAATTTTACTTGTATTGCCTGTTGGAGAAGGGATATTGGTTAAATACTTTATCCACTCTATTGTTTGATTAGCCATTTTTTAACCTCCATATAATTACTATAATTGCTTTTTTATTAAAGTTTACTAACTGTATGAAAATAGTGGAATACAGTCTACTCATTATTCTTATAGAAACATCCTACCTTATATGGTACTCTTAAAACCACAATAAGGCAGAAAGAGGGTTAACGTATGAATTATTCTTGGTCAACTAATTTAGATTCTTCTATTTATAAAGACTCATTATCTATCCGAAACAACGTTTTTGTAGAGGAACAACAAGTCCCTAAGGAAATGGAAGTAGACGAATTTGAAGATTTAACCACTTACGTAGTTGGATACTTAGACGCTATTCCTGTTGTCACAGCCAGACTTTTACCAACAAACCAACACACGTATAAGGTACAACGTGTTGCTGTTTTAAAAGAGTATCGTGATAGACAAATTGGAAAGAAAATCATGCTTGAGATAGAACGATTTGCAATTGAACACAATCGAACTTCTTTAGTTTTAGGCGCTCAAGACCAAGCTATTGGATTTTATTCTTCTTTAGGTTATTTGATTGATAGTGAAGGGTATATTGATGCTGGCATGCCTCACCATGACATGGTTAAAACTCTAGTTTAACTGTTGCTAATAAAAAACTAACGAGAGCCACTTTCACGTTAAAAGAAAGTGTTCTACGTTATTTTTTTAATTCAACTAACTGATCAATAAATTTTTCAACAAAAAGCATCACTAATTCTGGTACAAAGTCTATATTTTTCTCGAAATTCTCACCAGCATTTTCACCAGCTATATCAGATAAAATCCTGATATTAATGAATGGAATACCATAGTGGTAAGCAGTTTGGTGGATAGCAGCTCCTTCCATTTCTGCAGCTTTAGCTTTGGGGAATTGTTTTTTGATTTTTTCTACTCTTTCTTTATCGTTCATAAAAGAATCTGCTGTAAGAATTAAACCCTCTACTATATTTGAATTTGTATCTATCTCAGTGAAGACACTGAGAGCAAGGTTACTATATTTTTTCTCTACGTGATAGCTAGCTGGCATTTCTGGAACTTGCCCTAAGGCATAATCAAATATCGTTGCATCAACATCACTAAAAACAGATTCCGTTGAGACAATAATATCCCCAATTGATAGAGAGCAATCCATGCCTCCAGCTGAACCCGTATTTAAAATGAAATCAGGTGCAAAACGTTCGACTAAAATAGCAGTAGACATTGCAGCATTGGCTTTTCCAATTCTAGACTGAACTAACACAACATCATGCCCATTCAATGAACCTTGTTCAAATACTGCATTAGCAACTGTTATTGTTTTTTTATTTTTCAACTTTTCTCTAAACGGTCTTACTTCTTCAGCCATTGCAGCTAGTATTGCAATTCTCATTTTTTTATCTCTCCTTTTTATTTTATATACTCAACTCTTAAGTTTACCTATTGTCTTTTGTTCTTCTAAGTAGAGCTTCACGTTTTAATTTCATTTTCTCTAAACGTCTTATTCTTTCGTTTGGAATCAAATATATTTTTTCGATGATTTGTTGATCGCATTTATAATAAATTTCAAAAACATCACCTAATATTGCTTCATCAGGTAATTCACACCTTTTAATTTCAATCGGATTACTGCCATCATCAGGAATCAATCGAGCAATAGTATTGTCTAATTCTTCAAAAATTGCTCGCATATCCTATTCCTCCGTTTCAACAATAAAGGTGCCATCATTATTAACCTTGACCGTAACAGTGCCATTTTCACTTGTTCCATAAATAGGAATAGACCTTTTTTTCAATCGGTCAATCGTTTCTTTTCCAGGATGATCGTATCTATTATTTTTTCCTGCTGAATAAACACTAATTTTTGGTTGCACGGCTTTTATCCATTCTTCACTCGTACTCGTTTTTGAACCATGGTGCCCCATCAAGAGTAGATCAGCAGTTAAATCGTTACTCTTATCTTCTATGATATCTTTTTCAACACGTGTAGAAGCATCTCCACTAAATAATCCGCTAAAATCAGCGAAAGAAATTTTCGTTACTATAGAATCATCATTTGGATTATTTCTTAATTCTACTGTAGGATTAAGAACGTTTAATTCAAAAGGACCTATTTGATGAGTTTCCCCACTTCTAGGTTCAACATAACGTGCTTGACTATGTTCAACAGCATCCAAAACGCGTTCATAAACTTTACTGGTCGAATCGTAACCATTCATCCAAATTTCTTGAACGTCATAGTATTGTAATATCAAGTCACCAAACCCAATATGATCAGAATCATTATGAGTAAAAATTAATAAATCGATTTTTCCACCTGTTCCAACATAACGATCTAGATAAGTTAATATTTTTTTATCTTTATCTTCATATCTACCTGAATCGATTAAAATAGTTGTTCCATCTTCTGATTGGAGCAAAGTCGAGGAACCCTGCCCTACATCTAAGATACGAAAGTATGCACTTTTCGAACGTATTAGATCATCATCATTTTTTTTTGTTGAAAAATCTTTAAACAACATTGTCCAATCTTCTTTAAATTGATTTATCTTATCCTTAAAATTAGTTCTTGACTGATCATTTCCCCCTAAAAATAAGCCCATTGAGAAAGAAAAAAGAATAATTGCAACGAATAAAGCTAATCTTGTTTGTTGTTGTTTTTGTTTTTTTGTCAGTTTCTTCTTTTTTTTTCGATAGGCCACTCTATTTCAGTCCTTTTCTATTAAAAGACAACTTTCATAAAAAAGAAAGTTGTCTTTTGTGATTTATTTCAACTTCTCTATTTTGTAATAACTGATTCAAATAAAAAAATTCATAAAATAAGCTGCAATATTAAAATAGATTAACACACTTGTTAAATCGCTTAGTGTTGATATAAATGGACCACTTGCAACAGCGGGATCAAAACCTATACGATCCATTAAAATAGGGATTAAACTTCCTGCCAGATTAGCAACAATAATTGCAAAAAGCATTGCTGTTCCAATAACAAATCCTAAAATAAAATTATGCTTCCATATCCCAATTACTAAGAAAATAGTCACTCCTGTTGTTAATCCTGTGATCACACCTGTTAAAACTTCACTAATAATGAGACGAGTAAAATTTTTATTTTTATCATCGTTATCTGCTAATTTTCTGACCGCTACCGCTAAAGATTGGGTTCCTGCATTACCAGCAGTACCAGTAATTAATGATATAAAAACCGCTAGAATGCTTGCCTCACTGACCAGTACTTCATATCGACTAATCAATGTAGCTGTTCCCATTCCTAAAAATAACAATGTAATCAACCAAGGTAATCTCTTAGAAGCTGCTACAAAAGGATTTTCAGATTGCTCACCAACATCGACCCCGGCCAAACCAGAGTAATCACTAGCCGCTTCTTCATCAATGACATCAATAATATCATCAACTGTGATAATTCCTAAAAGATGCTCTTCTTTGTCTATCACCGGAACAGCCAAAAAGTTATAATCTCGAATGGTCTTAGCAACATCATTTTGATCATCTGCTACATTTACTGAGATTGGACGATCACCCATTACATCAGAAACTAATTCATCATCACCGCGGGTAATCAAATCTCTTAGAGAAATAACACCTACAAGTTTTCCCGCTGTATCAATAACATAAACATAGTAAATCGTTTCTGCATCTAATGCCTTACTCTTTAAAATATGCATAGCCTCTGAAATAGTTTGTGTTGCAGCTACTGAAACATATTCGGTCGTCATAATTGAACCGGCCGTTTCGTCTTCATAATGCAGCAACTCTTTTATTTCGTCTGCATTATCAACAGTCATCATATTTAGATACTTACGTAAATCTGTTTTATCTAGTTGATTTAAGATATCTACCGCATTATCTGTGTACATCTCACTTAACATATCAGCAGCATATTGAGGAGCCATTTCTTTTAAGTAAATTTCAACAGATTCTTCGTCTTCTTCAAGAATTTCAAACATATCCGCCATTTCTCTAGGTGAGAGATAAAAATAGATTTGTTGTCTTTCCTCTTGCGTTAAGGACAAATAATATTGACTTTGCTCGTAAACATGTAAAGATAAAAATTCTGAACGAAAATTTTCTATTTTTTTTTCTTCTAAATAGAGCTTCAATAAAGCTAATTTTTCTTCCATTTCCAATTGTACTTCATTCAAGAATAGCACTCCTTTCTAAAAGAGTATATTATTTATTATTGTATTTAAGCCATTCGGAAATATCTTCAGGATAATTTGATTTTAGGATGACTTTTTCTTGTGTAAAAGGATGGGTAAAATTTAATTCACAACAATGCAATGCTTGTCTTTTAATCCACTCATTTTTTTCTCCACCATAAAGATCATCTCCCAATAGTGGGTAACCAATATGAGAAAAATGTACGCGTATTTGATGCGTTCTACCTGTGTGTAACTGGATAGATACTAGCGTTGTATTAGCGTATCTTTCTTTTACCCAATACTCTGTCAGGGCTGATTTACCTTTTGGATGAACAATCCTTCTAACAATAGAATCTTCCGGCATTCCAATTGGTGCGTCTATCATCCCGTGTAAGTTATCGTTTAGGTTTCCCGTTACTAGAGCAATATATTTTTTGTGCAACTGCTTTAATTTTAATTCCTTGTCTAGCATAGCATGGGCGTAACCATGTTTTGCAAAAAGCATCAAACCGGTTGTATCACGATCTAAACGAGTCACAATATGGATGACTTGATCAATATAATTTTCACGTACATAATAACCTTTTACACGATTGGCCATGGTATTTTTGGGATGGATCTTTGAAGGAATTGAGGCTACTCCATAAGGCTTATTAACAACTAGATAATGAGCATCTTCGTAAATAATGTCGATTGGAATATCTATCGGAACTGTTGTCTCGTATCCTTTTTCATCTGGTATAGTTATTTCTACTGTATCCATATCTTTAAGATAATAGACTGCATTTTCTTCACGCTGATTCACTTCTATTTTTCCACCTTGAAACTTTATCTTTGCCAATAGACCTCTTGAAATTCCTTTAGTTCTTAAAAAAGTTTTTACTTGTTGTTTTTCTGATGATTCGTATACCCAATTAAATTTCATATTTGTTTTTTGCTCCAATAAATGCGTCTTCTACTCTACTCCAAAAATGGGTGTGCCTATATCTAGCAAAATGAATTCGCTCTTTTGCTATACAGTAGTGTAATTCGACGATATTTTTTTCTGAAGAGGATAATTGATCGATAGTCAAAATTAACCCTTCTGCTGTAATTGGCCTCATTCTAATCCATTCATCCGGTGCTACAATCATCGGCGAACTTAATGTTCTAAAAACGCGATTATTGATAGACGCTATCTCTGCTAACTGAATAGCTTCAAGTCTAGGATGAATAATAGCTCCACCAACTGATTTATTGTACCCTGTTGACCCAGTAGGAGTGGATACACAAAGACCATCACCTCTAAATCTTTCAAACAGTTCGTCTTTAATGAACACGTCACAAACCATTGTTCCATCCACACGTTTCATCGTTGATTCATTCAACGCTAAAAAATGAGCAGGCTCTTTATTTCCTTGATACATTACTTTTATATCTAATAAAGGGTAACTAATACTTTCACCTTTATCTTCCATCAAACTTGCTACCAAATCTGGAAGTTCATAATCACGCCAGTCTGTATAAAAACCAAGATGTCCCGTATGCACTCCAACAAAACGTATTTGGTTTAGCAGATGTGCATAACGGTGAAAAGCAGAAAGTAATGTCCCATCACCACCTATTGTAATAACTAGATTAGGATTTTTATTGTCGAGCTGGATAGCCTTTTCTTCTAACAGAGTCTTCAACTCTTCTACTAGTGTCAGAGACTTTTCATTATTATTATGAACAATAGCTATTCTCACAGCTCTTTCCTCCTATCTTAAAACAATCAAGATGATTTCTATTTTATATTTTTATGGTCATTTTTTCTAGATTTATCTCGTTGATTGTAAGAAAACATCTGTTGCGCTTCTTGAATTTCTTCTCTGATTTGAGACATTTCTTCATCCAATTGAAAAACAGCTTCTGCAGCTCTCTTTAAGCGGATCTTAATGTCTTCCGGAAATTCTCCTTGATACTTGTAATTCAATGAGTGCTCAATCGTTGCCCAAAAATTCATGGAGAGAGTCCTTATCTGAACCTCTGCTAAAATAATTTTTTCGCCTTCAATAACTTGAACAGGATATTCAAATACAATATGATAAGAGCGATAACCACTCTCTTTTTTATTTGTAATATAGTCTCGTTCTTCTATAATTTTAATGTCATTTCGATTTCTCAATAAGCGAACAACTTCATGAATATCTTCCACGAATTGACACATGATTCTTAAGCCAGCTATATCTTGCATATCTGTTTCTAAATGTTTTAACGGTACATTACGCAGTGTGGCTTTAGCTAAGATACTTTCTACAGGCTTTACTCGTCCAGTAACAAATTCAATTGGCGTGTGTAAATTTTCTTTTCCAAATTGTTTTCGAATTCCTTTTAATTTAATTTTTAATTCTTCCACTGCTTGTTCGTAAGGGATTAAAAATTCTTTCCAATTCATCTCTTCATCCATAATTTCAACCTTCTTTATCAATCATTTTAATGTTTCTTACTTAAAGATTGCGTATTTGCTTATTTTAACATATACCAGTTAAAATAAGAACTATTCGAAGTTTATATGAAAAAAATAACTATGTGCTATTCTAATGCTAACTTGATTAGTTAAGTATAAACTTTAAATAAGCTAGACTAATCTAATTTACTAAAGGAGTAAATAAATATGAGTGAAGAACTAGAAATAGAGTTTAAAAATACATTATCGGCTGAAGAATACCATCAACTACTCGAGTATTTTAACGCTCGAGAAAATGATTTTTTCACACAAGAAAACCATTACTTTGATTCTAATTTATGGGAATTAAAAACTATTCAAGCTGGTTTAAGAATTAGAGTTCTTAAAGATTCAGCTGAATTAACACTTAAAACACCGTTTAATCATTATTTATTAGAAACAACCGATTATTTATCGCTAGCTGAATCCAAGCAATTATTAGTAGAAAATAAAATTAATTCTACTGGTCAAGTAGCTAAAAAACTTAGAGAATTAGCTATTGAACCGATTAATGTTCATTTAATTGGATCACTAATAACTAAACGATTTGAAGTGAAAACCCCCACAGGTTTAATCGTTTTGGATCAAAGCTTTTACGGAGAACAAGTAGACTTTGAATTAGAATTTGAAGTCCAAGAAGCTGAAACTGGAAAAATTAATTTTGATAGTTTTTTAAAAAAACATAACTTAAAAAAAGTACCCTCAGAAAATAAAATCGTCAGAATGATTAAGGAATCACAAAGAATAAGGAGTCTAAATTAATCGGATTATGGCAAAACTGTGACCACTAGTCTATTTTAAAAAATTGACATAAGTCTTTTTGGTACTATTTTCTATTTTTTTTTGATAGAGTGAAGATGTTACAAAAATAGTACAGTAATGGTTTTAAAATATTATAAAAAGTAAAGGTGAAATAAAATGATAACAAGTACGCATTCCAGTAAAGGGAATCAATACAAACAAATCACTGAAATTTATTTATTCATCAACCCAATTGGTTCTGCATGTTATCAAGCGGAAAAGGGATTGTTGGACTTTATTGAATCAAGCGAAAATAAAATTCATTTCCACTTTATTCCTGTCCATAATTTCAAGACATTTTCTGATTATATGAAAGCAAAAAAAATACCTAAAAATGATTTAGATTTAAGAAATAAACACTTCTTTCAAATCTATGAAGCTTGTCTAGCTTATGCTGCTGCTTCAATGCAAGGCAAGAAGAAGGGGCGCATGTTTTTAATGGGCCTGCAACAAGCTATCCATATTGATGAAAAGCTTTTTTCACAAAAATTAGTTCTAGAGATAGCTAAACAGTCTAATTTAGATATTGAAATGTTTTCTGAAGACAAAGAATCAGAATTTGCTAAAACCGCTTTTGAGGCAGATCAGAAAGTCGCCCGAGAAATGCACGTTCTCTCTAACCCATCATGTGTTGTTTTTAATGACCAAAGTTCCAATCACGGATTTCTGATAGAAGAAGATATTAATTTCGAAACGTTACAATCGCTATGTGGCGAAGATAGAGATGAAAACTATTCAGTATTCTCTAGTAGAAATGAAAAAAAAGACCACCTATATATTCTCTAAATTATTTTATAAACCCGTAGTTGTATTGGATAAATAAATGGCTAGTAGCAAACCCCCTCATTTTTTATTTGAGGGGGTTTTTAATCACCAATACCACTGATTATTCGCTACTTTTAGCAATTTTTTCTAATTCATCTAACCTTAATTTGAAAACCGTCATAGCCTCTTCTAGATAAGTCTTTTGAGTCATATCTACACCAGCTTTTTTCATGACATCAATTGGGTAATCACTACTTCCTGATTTAAGATAAATCAAAAATTTTTCTAAAGATTTACTAGATTTATCTTTTAAAATGTTATCAGCAAGTGCTGTAGCAGCTGAAAAACCTGTCGAATATTGATAAACATAATAGTTATAATAAAAATGTGGAATTCTAGACCATTCATAGCCAATTTCTGGGTCTTGTGAAACAGAAGGACCATAATACTTAGTATTTAATTTTTTGTAGGCTTGATTTAAAAAATCTGCCGTTAAAGGTGTTTCTTTTGCAGATTCTTCATGTATAAAATGCTCAAATTCAGCAAATTGTGTTTGTCTAAATATAGTTCCTTTGAACCCATCTAGATAATGATTTAAAATATATGAACGTATTTCTGGTTTAGTTTGAGTTTCCAATAAATACTCAGTTAAAAGATTTTCATTTGTTGTTGAAGCTATTTCTGCTAAAAATATAGAATAGTCTCCATAAACATACGGTTGATTTTTTCGTGTGAAATAACTGTGAACACTATGTCCTAACTCATGTGCTAATGTATAAAGGTGATTTAACGAATCGTGCCAGTTTAATAAAATATACGGTTTTGTATTATATGCTCCAGAGGAATAAGCTCCACTTCTTTTCCCTTCATTCTCCACAACGTCTATCCAACGGTCATCAAAAGCTTGTTTTAATACTGCCTGATACTCTTCACCTAAAGGCTCTAATGCTTTTAGAATTGTTTCTTTTGCTTCATTATAATTAAATTCAATAGTAGCTTCCCCCATGATTGGTGTATACATGTCATACATGTGCAACTCATCAACAGAAAGAAGTTTTTTTCTTAGTGCCACGTAACGATGAAGCAAGTGAAGATTCTCATCTACTACTGATAGCAAGGTATCGTATACTGCCTCAGGTATATGGCCAGCTGATAAAGCTGCTTCACGTGCCGATCCATAATGATGGACGGCGGCATTGTAGTTGTGGTATTTAATATGAGAAGACAATGTGCTTGCAAATGTATTGTTTAGTCCTTGATAAACGTTGTATAGCGCTTTAAATCCTACTTCCCGGAGTAAACGATCTGTACTTTCCATTACTTGCCCATAAACACCATGAGATAATTGTATTGTATTCCCGTCTTTGTCTTCTATCGTTGGGAACTGAATATCAGCATTGTTTAAAATATTAAATGTTCGACTTGAAGCTCCGAATAGTTCACCTGCACCAGCTAACAATGACTCTGATTCAGCTGATAAAACATGCTTCCTTAAAGCTGTTAGTTTATCGATAAAATGTTGATAAGTTGTTAGCTCATTGTTATCTTTTAAGAATTTTGATAACGTCTCTTCCGGTATTCCTAATACTTCTGGTTCAAACCAAGAGATAGACTCACTTACTTTTGTTGCTAAAAGTGAAGCTTGTTCAAACATTGCTTGGTAGATAGTGTTAGTTGTATCTTGATCATTCTTCAAATGAGCATACACATAAATTGTTTCTAATTGACTAGAAACTTCTAAGATTGATTGGATACTGCTTACTAACATCTCTGAGCTGCTACTAAGCTTTCCTTTGAATGAGTTCATTCCAGTTAGTTTGCTTTCTAAATCTCGATAAGAAATAAAAAAATCTTCATCTGTTTTAAAAATAACTTCTAAGTTCCATGTTAATTTTTCAGGTACTTCTTCACGTTTTGGTAATTTTTTAAATTCACTCATTTTATTGTCCTCCTTTGTTTTAAACACTTTCAATTTTACCATACAATTTACTTCCATAAAGAGAGTTCTTTTGAAAAACTCGTTATTTTTTCTTGTTCATTTTTATAATAATACGCTTTTCTTTTCAAAATCCATTGTTCGGAATTTTTTTCCTCTAAGATAGCTACTTTTACTAATAAACGAACATAGGAATAGAGTGGCTTTTTCTGTTCTTCTAATGAAATTAATGGCATTTCATAAAAAATTATTTCCTTATTATCTATCATTTCGTTTATTTGTTCATCCAGTTGTTTTAAAGTGATTACTGAATCAATAGTCTTTTTTGAAAGCCATTTAAGTAAAATATATTTCCAAAAATGGGGGAGTGTTTTAATCATTACCTGATCCGTTACTTTCAAATAAACTTCTTTCGGCAATGAAATCAAAGAGTCGCCTCTACAATAAATATATTTTTGGAATGATATTAATTCTGGCGTTTGGTACATCCTTCCTTGGTTAAGATAATGATGACTCTGTATTAATTCATTAGATTTAGCTGCAGTCTCACTTTCTTTCTCTCTTCTTTTAGCAGAAAGTTTCTTTATTAGAACGGGCACATCAACTAGTGTAAATTTGTCTAACTTTACTAAACACTTATCATAGACTATTCTTTGTGTTGCATTTTGTTGTTGAATATTTGAATAAGAATAAAGGGTCTTCTTGGCCACATTTAAGAAAAATAAACTTGATTTAATTTTATCATTACTATAAATAAAAAGTCGTTGAAAAGCTGTAATTTTGCCATCCAACTTAAATTGACTTCCAACTATCCAAAAAACATCGTACCCTTTACTTTTATACCCAACTGTCCTTTCTATCATTCTTTTCATCGGCAATGAGCTACACTGAAATTCGATGGCCACTGCATCAGTTTTGTTTATCCAAACAAGTATGTCCGGACGTTGGTTTAAGTCAGGTAGGTAAGCTTCTAATTGGCAAATAAGACCTTGTTTTGTAAACCATTCGTACAATAACTGCTTCCCCTCAAGATGTTCTCTTGTTTCACCTTCTGAAAATGAAGAACAATTTGTTTGATTAAAATGTGAAAAATGGGCTATTTTCAAACTCCCTTTTTTTAAAAACACACTTTCTTTACAATTAGGACAGTAATAATGACTCTTTTCCTCTGCAACTTCTTTTAATGAATGAGCATAAATCAGTTCATTTTTTTCATCTAAAGCTACCAACATTAGAAACACTTCCATTCATACGGTTTTATTTACTATCCGCAAAGTGTTTCTTTATTTAATAAAAAAGTAAAAAATAAAAAACAAGGATTAGAAAATAGTAATTTCTTATCCTTATTTTTTAAACTGTTTATTTAAAATAAAAGCGAGTCAACTCTAGTGCATTGGTTTCCATTATTAGTCTGCCATATTCCGTTAAAATACCTTGGGTAATAGGAGTTCTTTGAGCAAATTCTAATGCTACAGTGATTTGATCTTCTACACTTCGTTCTGTTATTTCTTCTGTGAAAAATATCATATGGATAAAATAACTATTTTTATACCAAAAAAGTTTAGATGTAGCATTTTCTAAATAAAGTTGTTTAGATAAAGAAACCATATCTTCAAACTCGTTCAATCTCAACACAACTTCTTGAGTTGACTTACTTGAATTCTTTAGATAATTCTCTTCTTCTTTTTTTTCGTCATCATCTACTAACTGTTTTTTGATAAGTTTAGAGAATTCATTTGCTTCAAAATTTCCAGAAGTTGAAGAGAAATCAATATCTTCACTTAAAGGACCGCCTTTACTAATAAATAGTTCTAGCCCACTTCCACTTGGCAAAACTTGAAATGTGATAGCATCAGATTCATGGAACTTTTCATCTACATCTACTTCTTCTAAAATACTATAAAAGAAATCTTCAATTTGTTTATGATTTCCCAAAAGATCTAAAAAAGTTATTCCTCTTTCTTCTAGATCCGTACTTTCAATAAGCACACGAATTGTGTTCTCATTAATATGCTCCATTTCCATAGTTCTACACCTCACTTCTTAATTCCTTACTAAAATCAACTATAGCAAAGAATATTCATACTAACTATCTTAAAGCAAATATATAAAATGTAAAGACAAATGTACTAACAAGTAAGCCTTTTAAACTAGTGAAAAACAGGATTACAAAAAAAGAGTCTGTCACAAAAATTAATTTAAGTGACAAACTCTTTTAAAATTAAATTTTAATAACCAACGATTCTTTGAGCTCTTAATAACTCAATTGCACGTACTTCTCTTGGTAAGAAACGACGAATTTCGTCTTCGTTATACCCAACTTGTAATCTCTTCTCATCTACCATAATCGGACGACGCAATAATCCTGGATTATTTTGAATAAGAACAAATAAGTCTTGAAGTGGCAATTCTTCTAAATCGATGTTTAGTTCTTGGAAAGCTTTAGATCTTGTAGAAATAATTTCTTCTGTTCCATCTTCTGTCATTCTTAAAATAGATTTAATTTCAGGAATATCTAGTGGTTCTGAAAAAATATTTCGTTCTTTGTAAGTAATGTTGTTTTCTTCTAGCCAAGCTCGTGCTTTACGACATGAAGTACAACTAGGTGATGTGTAAATTGTTACCATATGTTATTCTCCCCTTTTCTAGTCGAATTAATTTAGTAAGCGTTCATAAAGATAATAATTAGCCTTATTTTACTTCCTTACATAGTCTATTATATATCATATTAAAAAGAAATGCTATAGTTTTTGTCAATTTTTTGTCACTTTTACAAAATAAACAGGTCTTTAAACTTGATATTTTTTATTTAGTGTTATTTCAAATAGTAAAAATAGGAATAAGAATTAAAAAGTACATGCCAACGTGAGATTTTTGTCCTCAAATAGCATGTACTTTTTATAAATTTTTTATTTTATATAGTTTGCTTTCTTTTCTTTTAAAGCAGGAATATCTGACTCGCGACAATAGACAAAATGTCCAGGAGTTATTTCTCTTAGTGACTCTGGTTCATTTGTTTCTTCTCTGCGAATATATGGTGTACGAATACGATTACGCTCATACTCTGGATCAGGTAAGGGAACAGCGGATAATAAACTTTCAGTATATGGATGTAATGGTCTATTGTAAACATCATCGGCTGCTGCCAACTCAAGTAATTTACCGTTGTTCATTACCCCTATACGATCACTGATGTATTTAACCATAGACAAATCATGTGCAATAAATAAGAAGGTTAAATCTTTTGTTTTTTGTAATTCCATTAATAAATTTACTACCTGTGCTTGAATGGAAACATCTAGCGCAGAAATAGGTTCATCTGCAATAATAAATTTAGGTTTTACAGCTAGTGCTCTTGCAATCCCAATACGCTGACGTTGGCCACCTGAAAATTCATGTGGATAACGTGATGCGTGATCTGGATTCAATCCAACCGTTTTAAGTAAATCGTCTACTTGTTGATTACGGTCTTCTTTTGATGAAGCTAAGCCATGAATATCTATTCCTTCAGCAATAATATCACGAATCTTCATTTTAGGATTTAGAGATGCATATGGATCTTGAAAGATCATTTGCATATCTCTTCTAAATTTCAGCATATCTTTTTTGCCTTCAATACTATGGACTTTTGTGCCTTCAAAGTCAATTTCTCCAGCTGTAGGATTATAAAGTCTAATAATTGAACGTCCTGTTGTAGATTTACCAGAACCAGACTCTCCAACTAAACCGAACGTCTCACCTTTGAAAATATCAAATGTGATATCATCCACCGCACGTACTTCATTTTTAGTACCTTCATTAAAATACTGCTTTAAATTTTTAACTTCTAATATTTTTTCTCTTTGCTCCATTTTATAAGCCTCCTTTTACTTCGTCTTCAGAACTAAAAACGGAGGTTTCATTTTTGCTGTAGTAATTAGCAAACTTCTCTTTATAAAGAGCTTGTCTTGCTCTAATTTCAGCAGGTGGATTAACTGCTGGAGCATCAGGATGCAATAACCATGTAGCTGCAGAGTGTGTATCAGAAACTTCAAAGAAAGGAGGTTCGAGTTCTGTGTCGATTTTCATTGCAAATTCATTTCTAGGTGCAAACGCATCTCCAACCGGTGGATCTAATAAGTCTGGAGGTGTTCCTGGAATGGCATATAAAGTTTTCTCCATTTCAAGAGTTGGCATAGAACTGATTAGCCCCCATGTATAAGGGTGTTGAGGATTATAAAATATTTCATCTACAGTCCCTACTTCAACAATTTTCCCTGCATACATTACAGCTACACGATCAGCTACGTTGGCTACTACTCCTAAATCATGTGTAATAAAAATAATTGAAGTCGATATTTTCTTTTGTAATTCCTTCATCAAGTCAAGAATTTGAGCTTGAATCGTTACATCTAATGCCGTTGTTGGCTCATCTGCAATCAATATTTCTGGATTGCAAGCTAAAGCTATTGCTATAACGATTCTTTGTCGTTGCCCACCTGAAAATTGATGTGGATATTGCTTCATTCGTTTTTCAGCTTGCGGCAATCCTACTAAATTTAATAATTCAAGAGCTCTGTTAGTAGCTTCTTCTTTATTCAATTTTTGATGTAAACGGATTGGTTCAGATATTTGTTTTCCAATTGTCATTGTTGGATTAAGTGACGTCATTGGATCTTGGAAAATCATTGCGATATCTTTTCCACGAATTTTTTGCATTTCTTTTTCAGTCTTTTTAATTAAATCTTCACCATTGTATAGGATTGTGCCCTCTTCGACATTTGCATTTTGAGAAAGTAAGCGCATGATGCTACGAGTCGTTACTGATTTTCCAGAACCTGACTCCCCTACAATTGCCAAAGTTTCACCTTTTTTTAGATTGAAACTGACACCACGGATAGCTTTTACTTTACCAGCGTAGGTGTCGAATGTGATATTTAAATTTTTAACTTCTAATACATTATTCATTCGGTTTCACCTCGCTAATCTTTCATTTTTGGATCAAATGCATCTCGTAAACCATCAGCTAACAAGTTAAATGAAATCATTAAGATACAGATAACTGCTGCCGGATACCACATTAAGTGAGGTAAGAAGCGGAAAGTTTTGTATCCATCATTAATCAATGTTCCTAATGATGCTGTAGGAGCTGGAATTCCTATACCGATGAAACTTAAGAAAGCTTCAAAGAAAATTGCAGCTGGAATTGAAAACATTGTTTGAATGATGATGATTCCTGATAGATTTGGAATTAAATGCTTGAATGCAATTTTAATGGGTGATTCGCCCAATGTTTTTGCAGCTAAAACATATTCTTGATTTTTTAACTTTAACGTTTGAGCTCTAATGACACGCGCCATAGAAATCCAGCCCGTAATAGCTAACGCGATGATAATTGACTTAATACCTGGATCTAAAACTAACAACATAAGTATAACAACTACTAAGTTTGGTACTCCAGATAAAATTTCTAAAACACGTTGCATCCCATTATCTACTTTACCACCGGACCAGCCAGAGACTAAACCGTAGATAACACCAATCGTTAAATCAAAAAACGCTGCTACAAATGCAATAAGTAGCGAAACACGTGTACCATGTAAAATACGAGATAATAAATCTCTTCCTAACCCGTCAGTTCCTAAATAGTAACTTACACCTTCAGGTACACCTTGTTGCTCGTACTTATCAACACGTGTATCTCCAAGGGCTTGTGTTCCATTTAAGCCATTAATAGTTAGACCTGGTATTTTTGGTGGTAAGTTCGCATGTGAAACGATTTGGAAATCAGGATCATGAGGCGAAACAATTGGTGCAAAAACACTTAGCATAATAAAGATGATTAAGATAAACAAGCTAATTACAGCAGCTTTATTCTTCTTTAACCTTCTCCACGAGTCTTCTAAAAAGCTAAGTGAAGGTGCAGATATTCTCTCATTATCAACTTTATCAGAGCTATCAGCAGGATTGAACATGTCAGGAGACAGTTTTATTGTTTCGTCAACCGTTTGTTTTGAGTTGTTCATTTATTCGTCTCCTCCTTCATTTGTTACACGAATACGAGGATCAATAATCCCGTATAAGACATCAACAACTAAAATAATCCCTACTAACATTGCTGAGTATAATATTGTCACACCCATAATAGTTGGGTAATCATTAGTCAAAATTGATTTTACAAATTGTTCACCAATTCCTGGTATTGCAAATATATTTTCTACTACTAATGATCCAGTCATTAATGCAACCGCCATCGGTCCCAATATCGTAACCAAAGGAATTAACGCATTACGTACTCCGTGTTTAAACGCTACTGTCAAACGACTTAATCCTTTAGCACGTGCTAATTCAACATAATCACTGCTAAGTACTTCTACCATTTCAGTACGGATAAAACGTGCAGAGTCGGCGAGTGGTGCAATAGCTAAGGCCAGTGTTGGTAAAACGGATGAACTAAATCCATTATTCCAAAGAGCAATAGGGAACCATTTTAGATAAACTCCAAAAATTAATTGTAATAATACGGCGATAACAAAGTTAGGTATAGATCGACCAAGAATGGCCGTGAAAGTCGCTGTTGTATCTATCCATGTATTCTGATTCATAGCCGCTATAACGCCTAGAACAATTCCCAAGGTTGTGCCTAAGACAACAGCTTGAATTCCGAGCTGCAGTGAGGGGCCTACTCTGGTCGATAATAATTCCGTTACAGGAGTATTATTAAACTGGAAAGATGTCCCTAAATCTCCTCCCAACAAGCGTGACATATAGACTACATATTGAACCGGAAGCGGTTCATTTAATCCATATTTTTCATTCATTATAAAAATTTGTTCTTCCGAAAGCTTGTCCTGGTTACTATATGGTGTTCCAGGTAAAAGCTTCATTAAGAAAAACGTGATCGATGCAATTAAGAATAATGTCAAAAACATATACAAGATACGTTTCCCAAGATATTTAGCATAACTTTTCATCGATTTGAGCACCTCCAGTGATTTATTTATATTTTATTCGAAAAGAGAATATACTATATAGAATAGCTTGTTACAGGGATAAATGCAAAAGTTTTTTTAAATTTTTATTTCCAAAAAACTTTAAATTAGAAAACAATGGCGGAATTACAGGTTTTCTAGCCAATTTATCATCAAGTTTTTAACTAGATTTTATTATTGTATTTTATTTCAATATACTGTAAATTAAAACTTATCATCCAATACGAGGAGGTTTTAAAATGAAGAAAAAAATCACTCCCATTAAAATAACTAGCATAATTTTAATTATGTGTTTTATTTTAGAGTTAATTAGCTATCAAAAAATTAGCTTTCTACAGACAACAAATAATACTTTCGCAGCTGCAAGCTTCTTCCTAATCATTAGTCTCTTATGGGCTGTATTTTATTCAGGTGCTTTTGACTTTTTTCACTACAGCATGAAGAAAGTTACTACAAAAATACGCCGAGAGGATATATCAGAACAAACCGATATTATTCCACTATCTAAATCCGTCGGACAAGGATACAAATACCCTTTAAAAGTTGGAATCTTATTAATGCTAATTAGTCTGCTATCATTAGTTTTTTATTACCTTACTTAAGATCAGTTCCTTTAAAATAGGTGGAGATAGAGACTCTAGTCGTTTATTCATCCACCTATTTTTAATTTATAAGTCATTTTAATAAATTAAATCTACTAATTCTTTTTTTGTTACCTTACCAAAATATTTATGAATATCAATCTCATCAAAGAGCTTCTCTATCGCTTCGTGTTCATACTTTAAACCAACTAATTTTTCTTCTACATCTGAAATTTCACCTAATCCGAAAAAATCTCCATAAATTCGTACATTTTTTATTCTTCCATTTTCTACATTTAATTGAAATTCGACTGATCCGATAGGGAAACGATGACGACGGATTAATTCGAATTTAGGTGACTTACCATAATTCCAATCCCAATTTCCAAAATATTCTTCGGTGATTTTTTCAATCTCACCCCAATCTTGCTCTGTTAATTTATATTCTTTAATTGCTTCTTTTGAATCAACATCAAAGATTGTTACTAATAATTTATTTCGGAATTCTTTAGTTGTCATATATTGATATTCTTCAGAAAGATAGGGACGAATATTTGTTACACGACTTCTAATTGATTTGATTCCTTTTGACTCAATTTTATCTTTTCTTACTTTTAATGCTCCTACAACTGCTTCGATGTCACTATCAAACATCAACGTGCCATGAGCTGTCATTCGACCATTTTTCGAATACATCGCATTTCCGGAAAATTTTTGTCCATCAATCACTAAATCATTTCGTCCAATTAAAGCAGCACCCTCAACTCCCATTTTGTGTAAAGAATCAATAACAGGTTCTGTAAATTTTCCAAAGTCTCTAAAGGAATTTCCATCATCTTTTTTAATGAAACAAAAAGACAGATTTCCAAAATCATGATAAACTGCTCCACCACCAGATAAACGCCTTACAACATGGATGTGATTTTTTTCAACATATTCTGTATTTATTTCTTCAATCGTATTTTGATTTCTACCTATTATTATAGAAGGTTCATTAATATAAAAAAGCAACACTGGTTCATCTAACAAAACATGTTGCAATAAGAACGTTTCTATTGCTAAATTAACTCTCGGATCTGTGATTTCTTTCCCGTTACGCTCATTTGCAACATAATACATCATTTATTCCCCTTTTCTTTATAAACTAATTTCATCACTTTTTTAAATATGAATAACTAAATCTTTTTTTGCTAAAAGCACTTCAGTATCAGGAGACTCATTGACAGCTTGCGCTTTTAATAAGTCTAAGTCTCCATGTTGAGGTAGATGAGTTAAAATTAATTTGGGCACTTTCGCTTCTCTAGCAATTCTAGCAACTTCAATCGAAGTCATATGAATACGATGATTCTCCATTCCTTCAAATAAATTTGTATCCGCTAATAAAACATCTGCATCTTGGCTAAATGGAATAAATTGTGGTAGATAACCTGAATCTGCTGTAAATACGAGTACTTTTCCTGTCTTTACTTCTACTATTCTCGTAGCATAGCAAGGGACTGGATGAAGTGTCTTCATAAAAGTAAGTTGGAATGGGCCAATAGTTAATTCTTCGTATTCTGAGTAAGATACTCCTTTTGTTACCCGATCTACTGTCAGACGCTTAAAATTATCCAGATCTTCTTGATGACCATAAATAGGCAATATAGACGCTCTCGTTTCGTTATTATTTAACCTTTTTAATTGTCTAGTGTATTGTAAAACACCTACATCTGCAATATGATCTGCATGATAATGTGTCAAAAGCAAAGCATCTAGTTCTAAAGGATCAAGATGCTTCTCAAGCGCAATTAAAGAAGCACTACCAGCATCAATTAATAAATGAAAATTATCTGTTTCTAATAAATAAGAACTTGTTCCTTCATTTTTTGTGGGATAGCCACCCCAATAACCTAGTATTGTTAATTGCATTTTCACACACTCCTTTCAAACTTATCAAATCAGCATACAATATTCTCAGCTTATTTAAAATAAAAAAGCTTTTAAAAGTAAAAAAGCCTTTTTATTTTAGATTGATTTCCTATCAAACCTATTATCTTATAAACAATTTTGTTTTTTCGCATACTCTACAATTTGATTTCCAATAATATTAGCTTGCTGAACACAATGATTGATACCAAACCCAGCTAAACCTTGACCAGCAATATAAATTCCTGGATAATCATCAGATAGAATCTGTTTAGCAAGAAGGATATCCTCTTGCTGGGTAACTGTAAACTGTGGAATAGCATCTGCCCAACGTTTAATAATTCTGAACAAAGGCTCTTTAGTAATTCCTAGAATAGTATTTAAATCCTTCAAAATAGACTGTTCAATTTCTTTATTGCTTAACGAGACTAGCGCGTCTTCTCCACTACGACCAAAATTAACTCCGATTAAAACATCTTCATCTTCACTTAAGGACGGCCACTTTTTATCTAAGAAAACAACTGAAGTGACAAAAGAATCATTTCTTCTAGGGGTCACAATCCCAAATCCTTCTGGTAAATTCTTAATATCTTTTTTTGAAAATCCAAAAACAATATAGCCAACAGAGGCCGTTTCAACATTACCAAAAACTCTGCTTATCTCTGGATGATCAATCATTTTAGCATACTCCGTTACCGGAGTAGCCAGACAAATTGAACCTACTCTGACTTGTTCAGTGTGATTAATATCTAGAATATAAACATCTTCATCATTTTTTTTTATTTCAAAAACTTTTTTTCTGTACTGAATATGAGGTTTTAATATCTCTTCGAGAGCCTCAGTTAGAACAGATAATCCATTTTTAAACGTAGCATAATTACCAGAACCATCTAATAGCTCCGGATGAGCAGCCAATCCTTTTTGTAAACTACCATACTTCATCTCAATTTCATAAACTAATTCTCTCGATGCTTTTATGCCAATTTTATCTAAATCACTAGCATAGATTTTATTGAAAAATGGTTCAACGATATGTTCAACCATTTCATCTCCTAGAAGTCGCTTTAGGTAGGTACTTGTTTCTATATCCTTTTCTAACTTTTTAAAAGTATTAAAATAGCTTGTGTACGTGACGATTTTACCGTACATCGTTAGTAGGTTTCCTTTCCAAATATCGTTTCTTCTAATCGGAATACCATTATATGTCGGGTAATTTAACTGATACAATTGATTATAAAAGAAGACATCTGGTTTATTTCCCTCACTAAAAATCAGCTGATCTTTAAGTCCTAGTTCTTTAATCAATTCTAAAGCTTCTGGGTAACGTATATCTAATGATTCTGCACCTAGATCGATGTAACGTGTTTTGTTCTTTACTGTATAAATTTTTCCACCTATTTTTAAAGATCCTTCTAATAAGATTAATTCAAAAGGTAAATGCTCTTTTTCAATTTTTTGTTTGATCCGATACGCTGTGGTCAAACCAGTAATACCACCACCAATAACAGCAATTCTTTTTTTTGCCCTTTTCATCTCTATTATTCCCCTTTAAATAGTTGAACTAACTTATTGAATGTTTTCTTTAGATAATCATAGGTACAAAAAATCATTTAACGGTTTAATTCTATTATCCAAATGTTATCTTTTCAATAGTTTTACTGTCCAATCTTTTTATAACTTCAGTCATCAGGATGACAGTGTTTAGATAATCATCTTCATGTATAACAGAAGTATGTGAATGAAGATACCTTGTAGCTACTGTGATAGCTAATGATGGGATTCCGTTCCTGGTTACATGCTGACTACCTGCATCTGTTCCACCACCTGCAATAACAGTATATTGAAAAGGTATGTTTAACTCCTCTGCTATCCCTACTACAAAATCACGTAGCCCTTTATGAGCAACCATTGAAGCATCGTAGATAATAATCTGAGGACCTTTTCCTAACTTAGAATCGGCTTCTTTTTCAGTCATTCCTGGAGTATCTCCAGCAGTTCCAGTATCCAATGCAAAAGCAATAGCTGGATTAACCAAATGAGTAGATGTTTTTGCTCCACGCAATCCTACTTCTTCTTGAACATTCCCAACAGCAAATGCTTTATTCGGATGACCTTCGCGCGCAATATTTTCCAGTACTTTCAGAGTAACTGCTGTACCGATACGATTGTCCCATGCTTTTGCTAATAAGAATTTCGATTGATTTAATCGTTTAAATTCAATGTATGGGGTTACCATATCACCAGGCTTGACGCCCCATGAAGAAACTTCTTCTTTAGTTGTTGCACCTATATCAATGAACATATCTTGTATATCGTAGGCTTTATTTCTTATCTCTGCTGTTAGTACATGAGGTGGCTTACATCCAATCACTCCATGTAAGACATTGCCTTTTGAAGTCGTTATTTGAACTTGTTGAGCTAGCATAACTTGAGACCACCATCCCCCAAGTGTTTGAAATTTTACAAATCCTTCTTTGGTTATCGCTGTAACCATAAAACCGACTTCATCTAGATGACTTGCAAATAATACTTTAGGACCATTTTCATCCCCTACGTGCTTAGCAATTACACTTCCTAATCCATCATATGTTATTGAGTCAGCTGATTTTTCAGCATATTTTACAAATACTTCTCGTACTTCTTTTTCGTTTCCAGGTACTCCTTTAGCATCTGTCAATTCTTTTAGCATGTTTAATTCTTTGTTATCCATATAAAATGACCTCCTGTATATAATTGTTAGATACACTATATCATTTTAACACGTAAAAATGGAACTCATTTCAAGTTATTATAGAAAAAAAGCAAGAAGAGTGTTTAACTACTCTTCTTGCTTTTACATTCATTTGGTCGAACGTTTTTCTATTATTACTCTGTAACTGAAGCCCATTTAAATGAATATTCTGGACCAACTAAGTGTGTGCCGATATCTTGAACATAAGGTTTCTTCAGTATTGCATTGTAACGTTGATAGATTGGTCCGATAGCTGCTTCTTCTAATAATATTTTTTCAGCACTTAACATATCAGCCCATCTTTGTTCTGGATCGTCAAGATCAGTTGTTCCAACTTTTTCAATTAATGCATCATATTCTGGAATAGAGATACTTGCTTTATTATTTGAATTTTCTGTTTCAAATAACTCAAGGAAGTTAATTGGGTCTGCATAGTCTGCTCCCCATCCAGCCATTTGAATATCATAATCTTGACGCTTATTTACATCAAGTCGAACGTTAAACGGCACTGAACGAATGCTTATTTCCAATCCTGGTAGATTTTGCATTAATTGACCTTGCATGTACTCTGAAGATTTTTTAGCATTCTCAGAATCATCTGAAAGCAATTCTAATGTTACCGAGTCTAACCCTAGCTCTGCTAATCCTTTTTTCATATAATCTTGTGCTGCATCAATATCGTAATTTAACAAGTCTCCATTTTCTTCACGGTAGTCTTCATCCGTTGAAGGATTTACAGACAAACCTTCTGGGACCAAACCATTAGCTGGTAAAGAACCATTTTGTAACACTGTTTTTGCATATGCTTCCTTATCAAATCCCATTGAAATAGCTTTACGAATATTTTCGTTTGCTAAAGCAGTTGGTGCTCCATTACGTTCTTGGTTGTATTTAAAGAAGAAAACAGAAGACGTTGGAACAGATTTCAAATCGGGATCTCCTTGTTTTGTTTGCACATACTCACCAGATAATTTAATCGTATCTACTTCGCCTGCATCGTATAAATTAATAGCAGTAGACGTTTCTTTTACTACGTCCACATTGATACCATCTAATTTAACTTTACTTGCATCCCAATAATCTTCATTTTTTTCATATGACCAACTCAAACCTGTACCATCCCAGTCTGTTAAAACAAATGGCCCATTATAGATTGCATTATCACTATCTGATGCATATTTTTTCCCTTTTTCTGTTACGTATGACTCATTTTGAGGTAAGAACATAGCCAATGATAATAAATCTTCAAAGTATGGAACTTTAGATTCTAATTGTACTTCTAATGTTGTTTCATCAATCGCTTTCACACCTAATTCTTCAGGTGCTATATTCCCTCTATTAATTTCAGAAGCATTTTTGATGATTCCTTCCATCATATAAGCCGACTGTGAGCCAGTACTTGGATTAACTAAACGACGCCACGAAAATACAAAATCGTTTGCTGTGACAGGATCTCCGTTAGACCATTTTGCATCTTCTCGTATTTTATAAGTATAGGTTAGACCGTCTTCACTAATAGATGGCTTCTCAGACGCCATAGCAAGCTCAGGCTTGTTATCTAGATTCAAACGATACAATCCTTCCATTACATTGTTCATGACTGTAGAGCCGACTGTATCGGTGTTTAAAACTGAATCCATCGTAGGTATTTCAGCAGTTTCAATTAAATTTAGTTCTTTAGTCGTTTTGCTATTGCCTGAATCAGCATCGTTTGAGCCACAAGCAGCTAAAACAGCTGTAGATAATAGTGTAATACCTAGTAAACTTAGTAATTTCACATGTTTCATATTTGTTTCCCCCTGATTTATCAAATGTTTCTTATTTAATATTTTTATATAAGAATAATACACTTGATTCTATCATCATGAAGAAAATGGCGCAAATCACCATCATGCATTTCTAATGAAGGTATTAGCATTTTCACATAAAACAAAAAAAAGAAGCAGAAAACTGCTTCTTTTTTTAAGAGATAGTTATTTATTTACCTTCAACATAAGCCCATTTGTATGAGTTTTCTGCTCCAACTAAGTGAGAAACGATATCTTTTGCATATGGTTTTTCTAATACAGAGTTGTAACGTTGATAGATTGGTGCAATTCCAGCTGTTTCCATCAGAATTTTCTCAGCATCTAACATACCAGTCCAACGTTTTTCTAAATCTGATACTTCACTTAAAGAACTCTTAATTAAAGTGTCGTATTCATCATTAGCATAACTAGATTTATTATTTCCATTATCTGAAGCAAATAATTCTAAGAAGTTAATTGGGTCAGCGTAGTCAGCACCCCATCCAGACATTTCTAAGTCGTAATCTTGTTTTGAGTCAGCTTCTAAACGGACTTTGAAAGGTACATTACGTAATGTAATAGTTAAGTTTGGTAAGTTTTGAGTTAATTGACCTTGCATATACTCTAAAGATTTTTTAGCATTTTCACCATCATCGCCAAGAATCTCTAATGTTAGGCTATCTTTGCCAATCTCTTCTAATCCTTTTGCAAAGTATTTTTGTGCTTCTTCAATGTTAAATTCTAATAAATCGCCATTTTGATCACGGAAGTCTTTACCTGTATCTGGATCAATAGCTAGACCTTGAGGTACTAGACCGTTAGCTGGCAATGAGCCATTCTGTAAAACAGTTTCAGCGTATGCTTCTTTATCATAAGCCATTGCGATACCTTTACGGATATTTTCATTTGCTAAATCAGTTTTTTCACCATTTCTCTCTTGGTTAAACTTGAAATAGAAAACAGATGATGTTGGTACAACTTGTAAATCTGGATTATCTTTTTGAGTTTGTACGTACTCACCAGATAATTTCATGCGGTCAATTCCACCAGTTTCATATAAGTTTAAAGCAGTTGATGTTTCTTTTACTACATCAAAGTTAATTGTATCTAGTTTAACGCTATCTGCGTCCCAGTAATCTTTATTCTTTTGGTAAACCCAACTTAGGCCTGTTCCATCCCATTCAGTTAAAGTGAATGGTCCGTTATAGATTAAGCTATCGCTATTTGAAGCAAATTTATCGCCTAATTCTTCAACGTAAGCTTGATTCTGTGGGTAATACATAGGTAATGTTAATAAATCTTTAAAGTAAGGAACTGCACGAACTAATTTAACTTCAAGTGTTTTTTCATCGACAGCTTTAGCCCCAAGTTCACTTGGTTCTTTCTCGCCATTAATAATTTCAGTCGCATTTTCAACGATATCTTGAATCATATAGTTATAAGCTGCTGCTACTGTAGGATCTGATAATTTTTGCCATGCATAGACAAAGTCAGCTGCAGTAACTGGATCTCCATTTGACCAATTAGCGTCTTCTCTGATTTTAAATGTATAAGTTAAGTTGTCTTCACTAACTTCTGGTTCTGCTTCAAGCATACCTAAAACTAATTCGCCTTCTAAACCTTGACGATATAATCCTTCAAAAACGTTATTCATTACGTTCCCACCAACTACATCCGTATTTAATACAGAGTCCATTGTTGGAATCTCGCCACTTTCAATTAAATTAAGTACTTGTTCTTTATCCATTTTACTATCGGACGACTTTGATGAAGCGTCCTCACTATCTGTTCCTCCACCGCAAGCCGCTAATAATAAAGCAGAAGTTGCTGTAATACCAAGTAAACTCAACATTTTATTTTTTTTCATATTGTTTTCCCCCTGTTTTTCTATATTATACAAATTTCTGTATGAGATGAATATTAGTTTACTCAAATAATCTTATCATCTTATTATCATTTAAGCAACACGTTTATCCATTATTTCTTAATAATCTTTCTATTTATTACGTCTGTTTTAAAAAATCTCTATTTTCACCCTACATAAACATGAGATAATAAGCTTATTATTTTAAATTAAACAGATCTTATTTTATTTTTTTCTAATATAAAGAAGAATCAGTGTTCTCATTTTCTTACGAAAAATAAAAAGAAGCTAAGACAATTTACTTGTCTTAGCTTCTTTTTGGTTATTTGTTTTCTAAAGCTAATTTAGCTTGTTCAGTTAGTACTGTAAAAGCCGCTGCGTCTGTAACAGCAATATCAGCCAACATTTTACGGTTCATATCAATTTCAGCTAATTTAAGACCATGCATGAATGTGCTGTAGCTCATGTTATTTATGCGAGCTGCTGCATTGATACGTGCAATCCATAATTTACGGAAATCGCGTTTCTTTTGACGACGATCTCTATACGCATACTGGTAAGATTTCATTACTGCTTGTTTAGATACTTTAAATAAAGTATGTTTTGAACCATAATAACCTTTTGCTAATTTTAATATTCTTTTGTGACGTTTACGAGTAACCGTCCCACCTTTAACACGTGGCATATTAATTTCCTCCTCGAAGATGTTTTCTTTTTAGAAAACTCTTATACATAATTATCTTAATCAGTAATATTAATTTTTTTTCAAACAATTACCAACTAGCTAATTGTTGACGGATACGTTTCATATCCCCTGATGATACCATTGCTGACTTACGTAATTTACGTTTTTGTTTTTGAGATTTATTTGCAAACATATGGCTTGTCTTTGCGTGATGACGTTTCAATCCGCCATTACCTGTTCTTTTGAATCGTTTAGCTGATCCACGGTGTGTTTTTTGTTTTGGCATTATTTTTTCCTCCTTAAAATACTCTTACTTTTCAATTTTTGGTGCTAAAATTAAGAACATACTACGTCCATCCATTTTAGCGGCTGATTCAATACTAGCAATATCGGCTGTTTCTAGCGCTAATCGATCTAAAACTTTTTTACCAATCTCTTTATGAGTAATGGCACGTCCTTTAAAACGAATAGATGCTTTAACTTTGTCTCCTTTTTCAAGGAACTTACGCGCATTACGCAATTTTGTATTGAAGTCATTTAAATCAATTGTTGGACTTAAGCGAACTTCTTTAAGACCGACGATTTTTTGATGTTTACGGGCTTCACGTTCTTTTTTCTGTTGTTCAAAACGGAACTTACCATAATCCATAATACGTGCTACGGGTGGTTTTGCTGTCGGAGCTACTAAGACTAGGTCTAAGTTTTCTGCTTCTGCAATTGCCAATGCTTCACTCTTGGTTTTAAGTCCAAGTTGGTCACCATTACTACCTATAACGCGCAATTCACGTGCACGAATGCCGTCATTTACCATCATATCTTTTGCTATGGTCATACACCTCCATTAGATTTGAGAGAAAGAACAGCAGAAAAATAGACGAATTCGCAATGAACTCGCCTATAAATAATTTCCAACTTACGCCATGCGTAAATTATCATCGTTTATATCTAGCCCAGAGACTTTTAGTCAACTTAGGCGAGAAGCGAGTGCTTCTGCTTTGTTTTCTCAACTTTATTATCATAACACGATTTTATTTATTTGTAAACTACTAACGGCTAAAATTATTAATCTCTACCATTAATTTTTCTAGATACTCTTTTAATTCAAGTACTTGAGTCGTTTTTTCACCATATTTACGGACAGCAACGGATGCATTAGTTACTTCATCATCGCCTACCACTAATTGATAAGGTATTTTTTGTGTTTGTGAAGCGCGAATTTTATAGCCCATTTTTTCATTTCGATCATCTACTTCTACACGCATGCCAAGTGAAGCCATTTTTTCTTTAATTTCATATGCATACTTAGAGTGAAGTTCCAGATTAACCGGAATAATCGTTGCTTGTACCGGTGCTAACCAAGTGGGAAATGCCCCTTTATATTCTTCTATTAAATAGGCAACAAAACGTTCCATTGTTGAAACGATACCACGGTGAATAACAACAGGGCGATGATTATTTTCTCCATCTTCTCCAACATAAGTCAAATCAAATCTTTCAGGTAATAAGAAGTCTAGTTGAATAGTAGAAAGTGTTTCCTCAAGTCCGATAGCTGTTTTTACTAGTACATCTAGTTTTGGACCGTAAAAGGCTGCTTCTCCTTCAGCTTCAAAATAGTCTAATCCTTTTTCATCCATTGCGTCTTTAATCATTTTTTGAGCTTTTTCCCACATTGCATCATCATCAAAATATTTATCTGTATTATTTGGATCTCTATAACTTAAACGAAAACGGTAGTCTTTGATATTGAAATCTTCGTAGACTGCTAACATTAACTCAATTGTACGTAAGAATTCTTCTTGAATTTGGTCAGGACGTACAAACGTATGGCCGTCATTTAAAGTCATTTCACGTACACGTTGCAACCCGGAAAGCGCACCACTTTTCTCATAACGGTGCATTTGTCCTAATTCAGCAAGTCTAATTGGCAACTCACGATAACTATGAACATCATTCTTATAGACCATCATGTGATGCGGGCAGTTCATTGGTCGTAAAACAAGCATCTCTCCCTCACCCATATCCATTGGTGGAAACATATCATCATGATAGTGATCCCAATGACCAGAAGTTTTGTATAAGTTTACATCGGCTAAAACAGGTGTATATACGTGTTGATAACCTAGACTGATTTCACGATCTGTAATGTAGCGTTCGACTATCCGTCGAATAGTTGCACCTTTTGGAAGCCAAAAAGGTAAACCAGAACCTACTTCAGGTGAAATCATGAATAAGTCTAATTCTTTTCCTAATTTACGGTGATCACGTAACTTAGCTTCTTCACGCATTTGTAAGAATTCTTTTAACGCTTTTTTATCAAAAAAAGCTGTCCCATAAATACGTTGCATCATTTTATTGTCTGAGTTGCCTCTCCAATAAGCTCCAGCAAGAGACAATAGTTTGAACACTTGTATTCTTCCGGTAGTTGGAACATGAACGCCACGACACAAATCAACAAAGTCACCTTGCGTATAAACAGTAATGATTTCATCTTCAGACAGAGCTGTTATTAATTCTACTTTATAAGAATCATCTTTAAACAAATCAAGTGCTTGAACACGAGTTAGCTCTTTACGTACAATTGGATTATTTTCCTTAACAATTGCCATCATTTCCGCTTCAATACGTGGTAAATCTTCCTCAGTAATCGGTGTTTGCGTATCTGTATCATAATAAAATCCTGAATCAATTGCAGGACCCACACCAAATTTAATATCTGGATACAATCTTCTTAATGCATTCGCCATTAGATGGGCACTCGAGTGACGAACGATTTGTAGTGCATCTTCATGATCAGGAGTAATGATTTCTAATAATCCATTTTCTTTTAACGGTTGACTATAATCTACAAGTTCACCATTAAATTTTCCTGCTAACCCTTTTTTTGCTAAGCCTTTGCTGATACTTTCAGCTACGTCTTTTGTAGAAACACCAATTGGCATATGTTTTTCTGCACCATCGGGTAAAGTAATTTTAATTTCTGACATAATCTTATTCCTCCAATTTCTTTCTATTAAAAAAAATAAAAAAAGTCCCTTTTATGTTAATTGCTTAACATAAAAGGGACGACAAAGTCGTGGTTCCACCCAAGTTCAGAACTCTATAGAAATATAAACCATCGTCTATACTTTAGAATTCACTCTTAGCTGATAACATTAGCTAAATGACCTCTGCTAATTAAAACTAGTTCACAGCGGTACTCAAAAGGGGTAAAAATAAGAACTATTCAGGAAAATTCCAGCCATGTTTTCCTTCTCTAATGGAACGTTTTCTTATTCTGTTGTCTTTTTCAAAGATTTAATCTATTGCTATAATTAAACCAGATTTTACAAAAAAAATCAAGTTAATAATGAGATTTCATTTCACTCATTAAGTGGCGAATTTTTTTTATGATAATCTACGATTTTTCCCTGTCATTTGCAGCTCTTTAGATAAATACTTTATACGTTCCATAATACGTTGTGCCTTCAATGGCTCATCTTCGCCTCTTTGTGTTACCCTCAAGTGTTCTTCTCCTAAATGTTTCATATCAAGATTAGAAGAAAAAAAAGTAGGCAATTGTTCTTGCATCCGGTATTGTAAAATAACACCTAGAACATCATCTCTTATCCAACTGGACATCGAATCTGCACCGATATCGTCCAACATTAAAATAGGCGATTTTTTTACAGCTTCTAATTTTTCACCTGTTGTATTCTGACTAATAGCTTGCTTCATCTCAACTGCGAAAGAAGGAAAATGCATCAAGGTTGTTGGATAGCCTTTTTCTGCTAGTTCATGAGCGATTGCGCCTAATAAAAAAGATTTCCCAACACCGAATGCTCCATGCAGGTAGAGTCCTTGATGAAAGCCTTTAGGATTTTCTAAATAGTCTCCAATAAAGTCATAAGCAGCATTAATCGCATTTTCACGCATATCCGTATTGTGAAATTGTTCAAATGTCGCTGTTCTGACATCTTTAGGCATATCCATTGAATGAATACGGGCTTTAATGGCTTGCTCCTTTTGTTTAGCAATCAACTCCGCTGTCGGCACATAAGAAACAGCTATAAAGTGATAGTTCATTACTAATTGGGGCTTATAACCTGGAGCCATCATCCCAACTTTTTCTTGGTATTTTTTTTTCTCATTTACAAATTCATATAAGTTTGCATAACTCTTTATTATTGATTCTTTAGTGAGTATGTCTTCATTTTTTTTAATAAAATCTTGAACATCTCTATCATTTAAAACTTCTTGCATAAGTTTTTCGTATTGTTCAGAAAGATTTCGTTCCTTCAATATTTTCGTCAAATTTTTACCCATATCTTCCATTTATTCTTCACCTTCTTTTCCAAAGCTCTGAATTTTTTTCAATCTATCTTTAAAAGCTTGTTTTTTTTCTTCACTCATTGGTTTTTCAGTTTTTTCTTCACTTCCTTCTTTAGCCCATTCAGGAAGAGTTTCTGTTCTTACTTTATTATTCTTTCCGTAATTAGAGGAAGGATAGGTTGTATACTGTTTTTTTTGAGATTGTTGTTGTTTTTCTGCATTTTCTTGATACATTGTCTTCACTTTTCCAAGCGCCATTTCAGGAGAAATGACATTATTTTGAGCCCAATCATTTGAAATTTTATAGGCTAGACTTTTTTCAAAAATCGGATTATCTCTAATCACTAATATATAATGAATTAAAATATTAATAACAGATGCTGGCAAATTAGCTTTACTAAGTATTTCTCGTAAAGTCCATTCTTCATTATTTGTTACATAACCACCTTTTTGTTCTTTAATGGACGTCATAAATTCATATGGACTAATTCCTTCGCTAGCCTCTATTAAGTAAATCTCATCATTTGTTAAGCCTTGTTGTTTCAAATAACTTTTACGATGTTTCTGTTCTTTTTTACTGGCTTCTATGTCCTTTTCAACAACATCTTCTAGCTTAACCTTCTCTTGATTCTCATTGTGATAGTGGCGGTAAATACTATTTTTCAATTTACGTTCATCAATGTTACCCGTATTAATATCACTAGCTTCTAAAACATATTGTTGCATCTCTAACTCATTAACTCCATACATTGTATGCAAAACAAGCATAGCTGCTTCAATTTCTTTAGTAATAGCTGAGCGGTTAACATAATGTTTATTAAGGCCTGTGTAAAAAAACTTGAAATCAAATGTTTGAGTATCGATTTCTGGTTTTTTAGCTGGCGTTTCTCCCACTAATTCAATAGGTTCCTCAAATAATCTTTTTTCTTTTTTTAATAAATTTGCGTCAAAACGATAGACATCTAAAAATGATTTTGTAATTTCTACGTATTGTCCTTTATCAAATGACACAATTGTAAAACGGCTTCTCAAATCTTTAAATTTACGTTCTCCGACTGTTTCAAAAAGGAGCAAACTTAATAAATCATCTCTAAAAAAAGTTGCACTAGATTGAGGTGAAAGCAACTCGTAAATGTACACTTTTTCTGATTGTACTTCTTTAAGGTAACTCTTTATTAATCCGATTGCTTCTAGCTTAATCCTTGCTTGATACAATTCAGGAATACCAATATTTAGTAATGTTAGTAATTCCGAATGCAAAATACCATTACTCCAATACGTTTCTTCACCAACTTCTGTCCACAATGTCATATAAAGACTATACGCATTAGAGCCGATCAAAGGTTGATATAAAAAAGTAAGAACTTTCTGGTCTACATCCGAAAGTTGGGCATTTTGTCGGACCATGAACCCATCTTTAGGGCTCATATTTTTCCACGGGTAACTCAAATGCCTTCACTCCTTTCTACTGCATTCAATGTTCGCTAGATTTTTTCTCAGATTTCTTTTTTTCAAGTTCATGGAGTTCAGCTAAAAAGACACTCATGTCTTTATATTGGCGATAAACGCTTGCAAAACGAATATACGCTACCTCATCAATTTCGACTAATTTTTCCATAATATACTCACCAATAATTGCTGAAGAAATTTCATTTTCTCCAAGACTTCTGATTTTATTTTCTACTTCATCCACAATTTTCTCCACTCGTTCTACTGCAACTGGACGCTTTTCACACGAACGAATGATACCCCGTAGTATTTTACTACGGTTAAATTCTTCTCTTGTTCCATTTTTTTTGATGACAAGTAATGGTGCTTGTTCAACTCTTTCAAAAGTTGTAAATCGAAAGCTACATGCTTCACATTCTCTTCTTCTACGAATAGCACGCCCATCATCAGCAGGACGACTATCGACAACTCTGGAACCATTATTTTGACAACGGGGACATTGCACTATTCATCATCCTTTTTTATCATTTTATTTGAAAGATTAGTATTTGGATTTATTCTAGCTTTATTATAACACAGCTCGTAAAGAGGTTAAATAAAAGAAAGCATTCCTATTTTCACACTGGTTTGATAAAAGACAATAAAAAGAATGAACCAGTCTACCTTGTTCATTCTCTCTTTTACTTGACTCATTTAATTTTTTCTTTTAACCATGCATCTATCTGTTTTTGTGTGTAGTCAACAGAGTGATTATTATCAATAATCTTATCGGCTCTTTTTATTTTATTTTCAAGAGGCAATTGTGTCTTAATTCTTATCTCAGCTGCCTCTTTAGTTAGGTTATCACGCTTCATCAATCGCTCTAATTGTGTCTCTTTTGTCGTTGCAACTACCATAACACTATCAACTTCTGACAAATAGTCCCTTTCATATAGCAATGGAATGTCTAAAACAATTAGTGGAGGACTTACTTTAAGATAATCGTTGGTTTGTTCCGAAATCCATTTCCGAATATATTCTTCTAAAATAATATTGAGGACAGTTAATTGTTTTTTATCATGAAAAACAACATCCCCCAAGACTTTTCTATTGAGTGTCCCATCCGAATTAAGCATACTTTCACCAAAATGTGCTACAATTTTTCTCAATCCATCTGTACCTGGCTCAACAATAATTCTTGAACCAACATCTGCATCAACAACAGGAATGTTTAATTCTTTAAAGTAATTGCTTACTGTAGATTTTCCTGTTGCAATTCCTCCTGTTAAACCTAGAATGATTGTCATTAAAGACACCCTTTCATTATGTTTGGGGCACACAGTTTTCCGTCGTTAATTTTTGGCAATTCGTACATATATGTGTGCCTCTTTGTGCTACTTTTATTTTCTGTATAGGAGCACCACAATTTGTGCAAGGTTCATTTGTTTTACCATAAACGTGCAACTCAACTTGAAAACTACCCATTTCGCCTAGAGCATTTTTGTACGTCCTTATCGTTGTTCCACCTGCTAACACAGCTTTTTTAAGAACCTCTATGATAGCTCGATGAAGTCCTTCTACTTCTTTGGGTTTTAATGAATGAGCTGGTCTGAGCGGATGAATTTTCGCTTCAAATAAAGCTTCATCTACATAAATATTTCCTAGTCCAGCAACAACTTTTTGTTCTAATAAAAGAGGCTTAATCGCCCTACTTTTTTGTTTTAATATCTTTTTGAAAAGAGTTAAATCAAATGTTTCAGGAACTGGCTCAGGTCCAATGGTTTTCAGTCCTGCTACTGTAAACTCTTCTCCTTTTGGGACTAAAGTCATTCTTCCAAATTTACGCACATCTAGATAACGTAAATCTCGACCATCAGATAAATGAAAGACAACATGCGTATGTTTTTTCAATGATTCGTTTGTATCAGAAACTTCATACTTCCCTTCCATTCTTAGATGGCTAATCATAACTAAATGACCAAAATCAAATAATAGATACTTGCCTCTTCTCTTAATGTCTATCAAGCGGGCACCGATTAATTGAGAGATAAAATCTTCACTATGGATGTCTCCTGAAATAATACGATCCCAATAAACGTCTACACCGATAATGGTCGTTTCTTTGACAAGATTTAATAGCCCTTGTCTAACTGTTTCAACTTCTGGCAGCTCTGGCACTGTTTCTAACCTCTCCTTTCTGTTACCTTATTTTCTTACTTTGACTCATACCAACTATCTCCACTACTACTGTCTACTTTTAATGGAACATTTAGAGCAACAGCATTTTCCATTACTTCAGCCACTAATTTCTCAAGAAGAGGAATTTCAGATTCTGGCGCTTCAAAAATCAGCTCGTCATGAACTTGTAGCAACATAGTCGCTTTTAATCCTTCTATTTCTAACCGTTTATCCATTTCTATCATCGCTACTTTAATAATATCAGCCGCACTCCCTTGAATTGGAGTATTCATAGCTGTTCTTTCTGCAAACGAACGCAAATTAAAATTACGTGAATTTATATCAGGCAAATAGCGTCTTCTATGAAACAATGTTTCAACATATCCTTTTTCTTTTGCTTCGCGGACGATGTCTTCCATATAAATTTTCACACCAGGGTATTTGACGAAGTACGTATCAATAAACAGTTGAGCTTCTTTACGGCTAATATCTAAGTTTTTTGATAGTCCATAATCACTAATTCCGTATACTATTCCAAAGTTAACGGCTTTAGCCTGACTGCGCATTTCTGATGTCACATTTTCTTGTTTTTCAATACCAAATACTCGCATTGCCGTACTTGCATGAATATCTTGTCCTTCGATAAAAGCTTCTTTTAAATGATTATCATCTGAAATATGTGCTAATACACGCAACTCTATTTGTGAATAATCTGAAGCAAATATCTTCCAACCTTCATGACTTGCAATAAAAGCTTGTCTGACCTTACGTCCTTCTTCTAGTCTAATAGGGATATTTTGCAAATTGGGATCTATCGAACTCAGTCTTCCTGTTTGAGCAATGGTTTGCATATAGCGAGTATGAATTTTCCCACTATTGCCATGAATAACTTTTAGTAATCCTTCTATATAAGTAGATTGTAATTTTGCTATCTGCCTATATTCTAAAATATCTTCAACAATGGGTGCTTGATCTCTTAACTGTTCTAATACATCTACTGCAGTCGAATAACCAGTTTTTGTTTTTTTGATGACTGGATAGCCCATTTTTTCAAACAAAATAACTCCCAGTTGTTTTGGTGAATTCAAATTAAATGTTTCTCCGGCTAATTCATACACGCGATTTTCAATGCCTATTAATCTTTCAGCAAATTCTACTTTCATTTCTCTTAGGCGTCGTGCGTCAACTTTTATTCCACTAATTTCCATTTTCGCTAGAACCATTGCTAAAGGCAATTCCATATCATAAAAAAGCTCTGTTTGATTATTTTGTGCTAAATGTTGTTCGAGTTGCTCACTCAACAGAACGATCGCTTTTATTTTACGCGCAATGTGTTCATGCATGATTGATACGTCTTCTGGAATATGGATTTTTGCTCCTTTTCCATAAATAGACTCATCTGGCGAAACATTGTAGTAGTCATGTTCTATGGCAACTTCTGCTAAATCTTTACTATTATCTTTAGTGTTTAAAATATAAGAAGCAAGTAAAATATCAAATTGACTGTTTTTCAATTCGATTCCGTAACGATTTAAAGAAACGTAAGTCCGTTTTACATCAAAAACTTGTTTCGATAAAGTACTGTCTTGAGCCCATTCTTTAAAGTAAAGTGAGTTTAAAACGATTTCTGGCTCACTAACATAAATATGATTCTCATCCCCCCAACCAACACTTATAATTTCTGAAGTGTGATAATTATCTGTTAACATTTCAAGATAAAGACCCATTCTGTCAGTAAACATTTCAGGCATAATCTCTGTCACAAATTTATATGTCACTTCTTCTCTTATTTCTTCGTTAGCTGCAGTATACTCTGTTGTGTCTAGTTTACTTAAATGTGTTTTAAAGTCCATTTCTTTGTAAAATTGAATCAGCTTTTCTATATCTGGTCCACTATAAGCTAAATCATCTACACCAATTGTTATGGGAGTATCTAGCATAATAGTTGCTAGACGTTTGCTAAGAAAGGCTATTTCTTTTTCATTGATTAAATTTTCTTTCATTTTACTTTTTTTCAACTCATCAACATGCTCATAGACACCCTCAACAGAGTGATACTCCTTTAAAAGCTTCAAAGCTGTTTTTTCTCCGATTTTAGTTACACCAGGTATGTTGTCCGAAGCATCCCCTGCAAGCCCTTTAAGATCAATAATTTGTTTTGGCTTAATTCCCATTTCATCAGCGATTGATTCAATCGTGTATTCTTTAAGTTCACTGACTCCCTTTACTGTAATATCAACTCTTACATTTTCTTTAGCTAGTTGCGTTAAATCGCGATCTCCTGAAATGATGACCACGTCAAAGATAGCAGGATCAACAATATCAGAAAGCGTCCCAATAATGTCATCTGCTTCGTAGTTGCTTAATTCATAATGCTTAATTCCAAAGCCATCTAATAATTCTCTCAAATAAGGCATTTGCTCTGTAAATTCATTAGGTGTTTTAGAGCGTCCGCTTTTGTATTCATTAAAAAATTCGTTTCTAAATGTTGTTTTACCAGCATCGAAAGCAACTAAAACGTGAGAAGGTTTTTCCTTTGTTAAAACACTTTCAATCATATTATGAAAACCATATAGAGCATTTGTATGAAGTCCACTTTTATTTTTAAATCGTTCTAGCTGTTGATGTAAAGCAAAAAACGCGCGGAAAGCAATACTGCTTCCATCAATCAATAATAATTTATTTTTTTTAGTCATATAAAAACTCCTTCTTATTCATCCTATAACAGTAGTATTTAATCTGTTACACCAGTTTTAGCTAGAACAACCCTCTTTTTCTATATTATTTTACCAAACAATATATGAGATAGCTAATTTCTAAAATCTATTCTTTCTTATAAATAAATAGGGGTATTCTCTCAATAATAAAAAAGTTGAAATGAGCTAGTTAGATATGTGAAAGAGAGACTGGTAGATTTCTCCCCAGTCTCTCTTTTCTTATTTGCTTAATGCTGAATGACTCAATAATGTTTCATAGGATAGTTCGAATTTTTGAACATCTCCTGCACCCATAAAAATAGCTACTCCGTCATGATGTTCTAGTAAAGGGGACATGTTTTCTTCTTTTAAGATTAGAGCGTTATTGTCTATTTTCACAGCTAAATCTTCAATGGTTACTTTGCCTTGTTGTTCACGAGCTGATCCAAAGATATCACATAAGTAGACAGAATCCGCTAAGTTTAAAGCTTCAGCAAATTCACTTAACATAGCCACTGTACGTGTAAATGTATGTGGTTGGAATATCGCAATAATTTCTTTAGTTGGATATTTTTGACGGGCAGCATCAATCGTAGCCCTGATTTCTGACGGATGATGGGCATAATCATCAATAATAACCATATCTTCAACTACTTTTTCAGTAAAACGCCTTTTAACTCCTGCAAATGTAGTGAAATTTTTTATTACTTTTTCTTTATCTAAATTTTCATGATAAGTGATAGCAATAACAGCCAAAGCATTTAGGATATTGTGTTTTCCATAAGTAGGGATAACAAAATGACCGTAAAACTCATCTTCAATGTACACATCAAATTCAGACCCTGTGATTGAGCGACTCAAATTCTTAGCTTGAAAATTATTATTGTCGTTAAATCCATAATAAATAATAGGTACTTCAGCTTGAAGTTTCACTAGTTGCTCATCATCACCACATGCGATAATCGCTTTTTTCACTAATTTAGCCATTTCCTCAAAAGCGCTGACAACGTCTTCTAGGCTAGTAAAATAATCGGGGTGATCGTAGTCAATGTTTGTAATGATTGCATAATCAGGACGATACGCTAAAAAATGTCGCCTATACTCACATGCTTCAAGTACAAAAAACTCTGCATCAGGAACTCCGTGTCCTGTTCCATCACCAATCAAGTAACTTGTATCTGCAATTGTACTCATAACATGAGCTAACAAGCCTGTTGTACTTGTTTTTCCATGTGAACCTGTAACAGTAATACTCGTGTATTGTTTTAATAATTCTCCAAGAAAGTCATGGTATCGAATAACTGGTAAATTCATTTTTCTAGCAGCTATCATTTCTTCATGTGAATCTGAAAATGCATTTCCCGCAATAATGGTTAAGCCTTCATGAATATTTTTCTCACTAAATGTTAAAATTGGAATTTCTGCGTCTTCAATATTTTTTTGAGTAAAAAAATATTTATCTACGTCAGAACCTTGAACTTTAAAACCCTTATCATGAAGGATTAACGCTAGTGCACTCATACCAGAACCTTTAATTCCAACAAAATGATAGACTGTTTCATTATTCATTTTCATAAATCCTCCATTGTTTTAGACCGTTTTTTTTGTTTACTATGATTATTCATCATACATTTCATCATTTACACTCTTTTTTACCTCTTAGAATCGGTTTATTTAAAAATAAAATAGAACGGATATAGTATACCATGGTTTGTTTTTTTCGACTACCAATTATCTTTTTCTAGTTTATTCTTAGTCAACTAGATTAGGTATGCAGTGTTATCGCTATGTAAAAATAGAAGGCTGTGATTTATTCTCTCCAGAACTAGTTCTCATGAGAAGTAATATCAGATGCCTTCTTTTTAACGAAACCAGTACGTTCTTTTTTGAATAATTAAAACAGTTCCTTAGTCTCGTTTCGTTCCTTGTAGTCGGTTTTAGTTATAAAAACGTCACGTGGTTTTGATCCTTTGTTAGATGAAATTAATCCTTCTTTTTCTAGTGTATCGACTATATTAGAAGCTCTATTAAATCCAATCTTAAACTTACGTTGTAACGAAGATGCTGATACTTGGCCTTCTTCAATAATAAAAACCACTATTTCTTCGTACAATTCATCCTTGGTTTCAATAGCTTCTACTCTTGCTAATAAGCTTTCAGGCTCAAATAAATAATTCGTTTGACGTTGTTCTTTTACATATTTAACAATGCTATCTATTTCTTTTTCAACATAAGTTCCTTGAATGCGGATAGGTTGGCTTGCACCATTTTCTAAAAACAACATATCTCCCCTACCGAGTAATTTTTCAGCTCCACCAGAATCCATAATCGTTCGGGAATCTACTTGGCTAGATACCATAAAGGCTATTCTTGTTGGAATATTATTTTTTATTGTCCCGGTAATAACATCTACACTTGGACGCTGAGTTGCTACAAGTAAATGTATTCCTGCAGCACGTGCTTTTTGAGTAATACGCACTATTGAATCTTGGACATCACTACTGGCAACCATCATTAAATCAGCTAACTCGTCAATAATAATGACGATGTAAGGAAGTTTCAACCCGTGGTCTCCTTGCTCTTGAACTTTTTCGTTAAACCGTTGAATGTTTCTTACTCCTGCTAGAGCTAATTTTTGGTAACGTTCTTCCATTTCGTTAACTGCCCATTTCAAGGCTTCACTAGCTGCTTTTGGTTCAGAAATGACCGGTGACAACAAATGTGGAATAGCATTATATGGAGCCAGTTCAACAGCTTTAGGATCAATTAGAATCAGCTTTACTTCACTAGGGTTAGCCTTATATAGTAAGCTGACTAGAATAGAATTGATAAAAACACTTTTACCAGAACCTGTTGCACCAGCAATCAAGCCATGAGGCATTTTATCAAGAGTAGACACAATTGCATCTCCAGCTAGATTAACCCCTAATGCAACAGTTAATGGAGAAGGACTATTTTTAAATTTATCACTAGCCATCACCTCTGAAAGCATCACAGGTCTGGATATTCTATTTGGTATTTCAACTCCAACCGTGCTTTTACCTGGAATGGGTGCTTCAATTCTAATATCTTTGGCTGCTAACGCTAACTTTAAATCATCAGAAAGATTCGTAATTTTATTCACTTTAACGCCACGACTCAATTGCAATTCAAATTGTGTAACTGCAGGTCCAACAGTCCAGCCTACTACTTGGGCGAGAACGTTAAAAGCATCTAATGTCTCATTCAATAATTCTGCTTGTCCTAAAACCCAATCATCAATAGCATTGCTTTGAAACTCAACTGGTGGATCCAATAAATCCAATGATGGAAATTTATACTCGTTTAGCTGTTTATGTCCATCTAAACTCAGCTTAGCACTATCCGTACTTAATAATACGTTATTTTTTTCATCTTTAGATCGTTCTGTCAATCGTTCTAGTTCTGAGATTGATTCTGGAACTAGTCTATCATTTATTAGGTGATCTTTTTTTTGTTGCTCTTTTTCTTCACTCAAATCTTCTTGCTCGTTGTCTTTATTTGTTTCTATCTTTTGATTTATTTCTGTTTGCTGAGTAGAATGATTACTTTTCAGTGTAATCTCTTTTGTTTCAAACAATCGTTTTTCTTTACTTGAATTTTTTTCAATATAATTGAACCGGCTAAGTGCAGCTTTAAGTTCCAACAGTTCAATTTCTTCATCTGTTACTATTTTTCTTTTCCTCGTTACAACTGGTCCTAGTTGGACATTCTTTTTAATTAGCTGATTGTTATTCTCTTTCGAGGTATCTAAGTCTTCATTTGAATTTAGTCCAACAGGCTTATCTGTCAGCACATCATTGGGTACTTTTATTTTTTTTGAATCCTCAAGAATATCTTCGTCATTAAAATCATTTGTTCCTATTTTATGATGATTTATTTGGCTATCTTGCTCTTCTATCATTGTTTCTAACGATTGATTGAGTTTATTTTTAGAATTATCCAAAGAGACAGACTGATCTGAATCTGCCGGTTCTTCGAAAGTAGATTCAGCTTCTTTAGTATACAACTTTGACAAACGCTCACAAAGATGATCATAAGATAAAATAAAATCTTCTTCTTCTTTTTTTAAACTTATTGCTAATTCGCTATAGTCGACTGTTATTCCTTTTCTAAAAGTTTTACTTAGTCCATGGTAAGGAGAAGGAATTTTTTGAACTTTAAAAGGTGTCGAACTTCGTCTTTTTTGATAGATTGCTGTATCTCTTTTAAATAGATCGTTTGAGTTGTCTTTTTCGCTTGATTCATTTGAGTTACCGTTGTCTTGTTTAGTGGGTATTAATCTTTTTCTTTCGTCATTCGTCTTGTTTATTTGTTCAGAAAATGATTTTTCTGAGCCATTGGTATTCATTTCTCGGGTTATTTTTATAGATTTTTCATACTTCGATGTCTTAGTCTTATCAAAAAGACCATCTTTCTCTGTCACATGAGCAGAGTCACGATAGAAAGGAAACTCAGATTTCTTTAATCGTTTCTGGTTTTTTTTATAACTTGGTCCATCATATTTCGACATGATGACGCTCCTTTCTTCTCTGATGTTCGTGTATTAGTTTAACACAAATCTTATACAGGTTGTAGAATTAATCTAAACCAACCAGTATGAAAATATCAAAATAAAAAAGAAGCATGAAATAGCGCTATAACAGACTATTTCTACTTCTTTTTTGTTTTTTTTTTATCCTATTTTTTAAATTCTGTTCCAACTACTGATGAATCAGATAAGACTAAAATACCTTTTTTACCTTGTTCTTCTTTTATGCCTAATTCCCTAGCAGAGCAAACCATCCCGTGACTTGGTTCTCCTCTTAATTCTCCATCCCAGATTGCTGTTCCATCAGGCATCATTGCTCCAACTTTAGCTACCACTACTTTTTGTCCAGCTGCAATATTAGCCGCTCCACATACAACTTGAATAACTTGTTGATTGTCTATTTCAATTTGAGTAATGGATAAATGATCAGAGTTTGGATGAGAACTACATTCTTTAACATATCCAACAACAAATTTCGGTGCTTCGTCTGCTTCCAATTGATCACTAAACCCTTGCTCTAAAAGGCGGTCATTTAAATGACTAACTTGTTGCATACTCAATGTTAGTGGCCCATTTTCATTTATCTCTAAATAGTTAGAACTTTCAAAAAAATTATATCCTACTGTCTTATTTGTTGCTGTATTAAAGATACGCGTAGTGTTTCCTTTTGTTTCAAAACCTTGCTCTTTAGAGACACTACTTTCAGTCATAACTAAAAGAACATCGCCAATTCCATCTTTATTGTAACTGCTTATCATCATCGTCTAAACCCATCCTCTTTTTTGTATTTCTTATAACCAAAACATCACAGCGAGATTCTCGAATAATGTATTCACTCACGCTTCCAATCATCCAACGCTCAATCATATTTAATCCGGTACTGCCTACAACAATCAAATCTACTTGAAACTCCTTTGGTATTTCTGTAGATAATAGCTTTTTAGGTGAGCCCTTGACCATGTATGTTTTAACTAATTTTACTCCAGATTTTTTAGCTTTATTGCTGTATTCTTTTAGCAATTCTTCCATTTCTATTGAGTCGACTTCAATCGCATTAAAAGTCGCACTTTCAATCCCCATGTTATACGAACTAGAATCAATCACATGAACAATAATTAATTCAGAATCATTTCGTTTAGCAATTAGAATAGACTTTTCGAAAGCTTTTTTAGCAGATTCACTTCCATCTATAGCAATTAAAATGCGAGCATATTGTTGTTGATCTTGCTCCATATCTGCAGCTCCTAACTTTTTAGTATAAGGTTTGGATGAATGTTTCTATTTCTTCTTTGGTTTTACGATTTTTACTGACAAACCTTCCTATCTCTTTACCATTTTCATAAGCAAGAAAACTCGGTATTCCAATGATAGATAACTCTTCACATAATTCAACGAATTTATCGCGATCTACTTTAATGAATGTTATTTCAGGATGAGCTTTAACAATTCCTGGCATTTCTGGCTTTATAAAAACACAGTCCCCACACCAATCTGCATTAAAAAAGAAAACAACTTTTTCTTTTTTACTAATTAATTGAAATTCTTCAACCGAAACTAGATTACGCATACTACCATTCCTTTCTATTATTAACTAGTTGTTTTTCATTATCGTTTCAAGAGCACTTCGATCTAACGTACGAGCTATTTGTAAAACCATTTCTTTAGCTGCAGCGTAATCATCAATATGAAAAACAGTCTGATGAGTATGGATGTATCGTGCACATACACCAATCACCGCACTAGGAATACCATTATTCATAACCTGAGCTGCACCTGCATCTGTTCCACCTTTAGATACAAAATACTGATAAGGAATATGGTTTGTTTCAGCAGTATCCAATAAAAACTCACGCATTCCTTTTAATGTTATCATCCCTGGATCTTGAATTCTAAGTAAGAATCCTTCTCCTAAATGTCCGAATTTAGATTTATCTCCAGTTAAGTCGTCAGCTGCTGAACAATCTACAGCAAAAAATAAGTCTGGTTTAAATTGGTGAACTGCTCCTTTTGTTCCTCTTAGACCAACTTCTTCTTGGACATTTGCTCCTGCAATTAATGTATTTGGTAAATCTTCGTTGACTAATTCTTTCAAGGCTTCTATTACTACTGTTGTTCCATAGCGATTATCCCAGGCCTTACTGACTATTTTTTTACCATTTGCCATTTTTATTGTTTCAACATCTGGCACTATTGTGTCCCCTGGACGTACTCCAAACGATTCTGCTTCTTCTTTAGAATCAAAACCAGCATCAAAAAGAATATCACTAATTTCTAATTTAGCTTGGTTGCCATCTTTGCCTCTTAAAAGATGTGGCGGTACAGAAGATGAAATACAAGGGTAATCTCCTTTACTTGTTTGCAAAGTAAATCGCTGCGCTGAAACAACATAAGGGTTCCATCCTCCTAAAGGTACAACATGAAATAAGCCTTGTTTCGTTATACGAGCAAGCATAAAGCCAACTTCATCCATATGAGCTGCAATCATAATTTTGGGTGCATTTTCAACCTTACTTTTACGAATGCCAAAAATTCCTCCTAAACCATCTTGTTGCACTTCATCTACTAAGGGAGTTAGCTGCTTTCTCATCTCTTCTCTTACTCTATGTTCAAATCCACTAGTTCCTTGCAACTCTGTCATTTTCTTAATTAAATCAAATGTTTTATCTTCCATAATTTTATGTATTCATAAAAGTCCTGTTTACTTTTATGATCTCCTTTCTATTTTTATAGCTTTCCCTTTACATTATACCCTATTTATACATTAAATTTAAGTTAGAAGACTTTTCTTAAAATAAGTAGTATACTTGATAGTAGAACAAACTGCTGAAAGGTTGGGATAGTTATGCAAAATAAACAAAACGAAGCAATAAAAAATAATTTAATTGCCGGTCTTCTCTTTGGATCAGGTATAGTTTTTGGTTATTTCTTACGTCGTTATTTACAAACAAATGTTGCTATACATGGAGATACCATCTTAACATCTGTTAAGAAACAATTTCTAGCAGAAGGTCCAATCGAAGGATCGTGGATTGAATTAAAAAAAATACCTTTAAGAAAATTTACTTTAAAAACAGATGTTTATTACGGTGGAATATCTAGATTAGAAGAAAATGAGCTTGTCCAATATGAGTTTATTGCAGATGCCTATTCTGGAACAATTTTAGATATTTATCGAATTTAAAATAGATGAAAATAAAAAATAGTGAGGCGTTCAATAATTATTGAATCCCTCACTATTTTTTATTTTCTTTCAGGAAATTTAGCTACAACTCGATAAATACGTTGTCCACGATTTGAAAACTTTTCCTCGTACTCAGTCATAATATTGCCTTCAAAATCACTTTCGTGTAAATTCAGCCAGACGCGTTCTAAAATCATTCCGTATATAGAAAAACTACTCAATGAATACTCAAAAAGACCTTGATTATCGGTTTTGAAATGGATTTCTCCTTCTGGAACTAAAACTTCTTCATAATTTTTAATAAAGCTAGAGGATGTTAGTCTTCTTTTTTCATGACGACTTTTTGGCCATGGATCAGAAAAATTCAAATAGACTTGGTCGACTTCTTCCTTAGCAAAGTACTGTGTCAACGATCCTCCATTGACATGAAGCAATTGCAAATTAGGCAAGTCTTCTTCTATTAATTTATCTAAAGCAACTACTATAACGCTCTCTTGCAATTCAATTCCTATATAATTTATTTCAGGGTTACTTTTAGCCATTTCAGTAATAAAACGCCCTTTTCCGGTTCCAACTTCAATATGAATCGGATGGCTATTTTTAAATCGCTCATGCCATTTCCCAACCCACTCTTCAGGAGTATTCGCAATATATTGAGAGTATTCAGCTATTTTTGCCGGTGCTCCTGGCTTTCTTCTTAAACGCATAATTAGTCCCCTTTGTAATTTTATTCATTCTCTCTTAAACGTAAAGTAGAATCTTCCCGAAATATCGAATAAGATTCTACTCTCTTTCATCTTGTATAACTGAATGGATTGTTTGTAATTTCAAAATATCTTTATTCATTTCATAAAATCTAGATTCATGATGATGACGCTTGGTTTGAGTTAGATAATTCATCGAGGCATACCACAATATTCGTTCAATCAATTCATCTGTGACAACTGCTCCATAATGTTCAAGCCAATCCTTCCAATTTTCTCGTTGAACATATTGAAAGAGTAGCATACTCAAATCCATTGCTGGATCAGCTAACATTGCAGAATCCCAATCAACTAAGTATAAACGATCTTTATCGGATAATAGCCAATTCTTTTGATAGATATCCCCATGACAAACTCTAGGAGTCACTAAATTCATAGTAGCTGCTTCTGCTGTTAGCTTGTCAAAAATACTAGTCAATAGTGGATGATTTAGCAGATCGCTTGGCAGTTTGTTTTTATAGTTATTCAGCAATATTTGAGGAGTTATTTCTTTACCACCAACCCGTGAAAGCATACTCCTCAATGGTTCCGAAGTATGAATGCGACTTAGTAATTGTGCGACTTCAGGAGAGACCATCTCTTCGCTCTTAAGCGTACGTCCATTCAACCATTCTTGGGCTGTCAGTACATCACCATTGCCAATACGCTTTGTCCACACTAGCCTTGGTGTGATACCTTCAACGGAAAGTGCAGCTAAAAAAGGCGAAGAATTGCGCTTCAAAAAAAGCTTTTCTTCTGCTCTAGTTCCCATATAAGCCTGACCTGTATCACCACCAACTGGATGCAATTTCCATCCAGAGTCTATTTCAAAATTCATATCCTATCATTCCCTGTTTTATATTGGTTTACTTCTCTACTTAGACAAAAAATGATAGACATCATTTACGATATCTATCATTCTATTCCTATCCTATTTTAGATAGAAATTCTAATTACGTCAAGCGCATATACGTTCTTTTTATAATAATTCTTTTATTTTCTTTTTTAAAAAATTTCCATGTACTAAAATTAAGCTATTAAAAACAGAAAATAGCTGTTTTCCTTTAAAAAATACATTTTTACGTTCAAATAAAAGTATGCGTTAAACGACCTCACTTTTCTTTTAACTTTTTTCTGGTACAAAAGAAGACTTATTTTAGCTATTTTTGGAAGAAAATCAAAAAGACATAACCCAAAAATATAACAGGTTATGCCTATAGTTAGTTCTTTTTTTATTTAGCTAATTGAGCCACACATTGATTCGATTTCGGTAACATAAAGTTCTTGTAACAACTTAACTACAGGCCCACGTTTGCCGTCACCAACAAGCCTATCATCGATTTCTACAACAGGCATAGCCTCCATTGTTGTACTTGAAACAAATACTTCATCTGCTTCTTTCAAGTCTTTTAGTGTAAACGTTTCTTCTTTAACCATTAGTCCGGATTGTCTAGCAACTTTCAATAAAACCATTTTTGTTATCCCTGATAATATCAAGTTCCCATCTGGATGAGTATAAAGAATTTTATTTTTTATTATTGAAACGTTTGATGCAGAGCACTCTGTGACAGCTTCATCACGATACAAAATAGCTTCGTCTTTTCCTTTTTTATGCGCCTCATGTTTAGCCATAATATTCCCTAAAAGACTAATTGATTTAATATCACAATGAAGCCATCTCATATCCGGTAAAGTAATAACCTTTATTCCATCTTTCATCATTTCTAAATTACGCAGCACAACTGTTGTCGATGCTGTGAAGACTGGTGAAGTGGATTCAATTTCAGGGTAAGTATGGTTTCTTGGACTCGACATACCTCTAGTAATCTGCAAATAAATATTCCCTGTTTCTATACTATTTTCTTTGATTAACTCATTTAGTAAACGAATTAATTCCTCTCTTGTAAAAGGTAAAATTAACTCTATCTTTTTTGCTCCTGCAAACAATCGCTCAACATGTTGTTCTGCAGTGAAGAGTATGCCATTATAGGCACGTATAACTTCATAAAGCCCGTCAGCAAACTGGTAACCTCTATCTTCCATATCAATCTTTACATCTTCTCGTTCTACAAGTTGATTATTCCAAATAACTTTCATTATCTTCGCCTCTTTCAGCTCATTTTAGTTTAATTGTTTTAGAAACGTTGATTCCAATTTTTTTATTAGGAGCTGTGGCTAGATTATTTAGTCTTTTTCAATAAGCTCTTACCGTCGTTGTGTTTTTACCATTTTATTAATTCTAGACGGCAGATAAAAATAACTAAATAAAAAACTAAACAGTATCAACGCAGCCCCTAGTAGTGCTACCTCTAATAAAGATAAACGAACGAACGAAATCACAATTATTCCTAAACTCTCAGTTAACAGCAAGTTAACTAAAAGTTGTTTTATTACTTTTAATTTCTGTAAGGAATCAATTGGATACAAAACCGCCATTGCCATATTATCAAAATGAAAATAGAGTGGAATTAACTGGAAGCCAGTTAAATACAAAAAAAGTAAAGCTAATAACAACTGAAGTACAAAGGGTTCAGCAAATAATATCAGTACCATAGCAATCAGCATTAAACGGATAAACAGCCCGCTATATTCGGTTCCTCTTAAAAAGGCTCGTGTGTATAAATAATTATATGTTTTTTCGTGTTGTCTTTTACTCTTATTTAAAAAGAAATCTAGATAACGTCTTCGCCTTACAGTACTTTTCATGATGGGAACGTCTGTAAACAAATTAATAAACTGATAAATACGCTGAACACGAGTCGTTTCATCTTTAACCATTGATTGCCACTGATAAAGAAAATAATCACGGTACTTTATACCATAGTTAAACCATAGAACAGTTAACAGCAAGGCATAGATAATTCCTACTAATGGCGATAAAAAAATCAATAAAAAACTTCCAATAAATGAAACAATTAAAAACACTATTTTTATCTTTATTCTTACTTGTTTAAAAGATATTTTCATACACAAATGTTGTATTTCTAGTTCAATATTTTTTATCACAATTAAATAGACAACAAAAAAGAAGGTGTCTGTAAATTTAAACGAAGAAGTTGCAACTAATAAAGGCATGATGATACTCGTACCAAAAACGATCACAACAACTGGCAACATCATACTGTATCTTTTAGCGAGTTGAAGATAACCTTTCAACTCTTTTTCTTTTGGCAGTAGAAAGACACTATCTGCCTCTTTCAAAAAAGTAGCTAGTTTACCGATTAACGTTAAACAGGTTAAATAAAAAACGGCAATTATGCGCCCATATACAACTGTCTCTGATAAAGTTTTAAGAAGTTCTGAATAAGCATATCCTAGTGCTCCGAAAAGGAATAAAAAAACAATCACGAAATGATCATTTAAGATATATTTTGAATAGCGTATCATTTTTTTTTGATAGTGAGCAGATCTTTTTTTCCAAATATCTTCCATCATCTATGCTCATCCTCTTCTTTAGTCAACTGTAGATAGATTTCATCCAATGTTGCAGAAGGCATACTGAACGTTTCTCTCAAGTCTGCCAGTGTTCCATCCGCTCGTACCTCTCCTTCGTGAAGTAAAATAAAGCGATCGCATTCTCTTTCTGCTGTTGCTAATATATGAGTAGACATCAAAATAGATGCACCTTGCTGCTTCATTTCATTCATCAAATCTAACAACGCACTGATTCCTAATGGATCTAAACCAACAAAAGGCTCATCAATAATGTATAAACTAGGTTCAATGAGAAATGCACAAAGAATCATAACTTTTTGCTTCATTCCTTTAGAAAAATGTGCTGGAAACCAGTCCAGTTTATTTTCTAATCGAAAAGTCTTAAGTAATTTCTCCGCTCTTTTGAAAACAACTTCAGAAGGTAAATCATAAGCCATCCCAGTAATGTCAATATGCTCACGCAATGTCAACTCTTCATATAGAACTGGCATCTCAGGAACGTATCCTATTTTTTTACGGTAGCCCGTAATTTCTTGTTTTAATGTTTGTCCATCTAGGATGATTTCACCCTTCATTGGATCCATTAACCCTATGATGTGTTTGATAATTGTACTTTTACCAGCACCATTTAAGCCAATTAATCCAACTAATTCTCCATCGTTCACTTCAAAAGATATATCTTTTAACACAGGAACTTGAGTATAACCGCCTGTAACATTTGATACTTTTAAACCCATTTTCTTTGTTCCCCTCTTTTCTTGAAATTTTTTTAATTGTACCATAAGATGGCAATAGTTGCTTTATTCTATTTATTTTAGTTAGCGTTTCACTTTAGTTCCATTTTGTGCTACATTTAAGGTGAAAAATAAATAACAAAAGATAACTATTCTTCGCTGTTTTTATCTCTTGAAATTAAACTATGAGAAAGAAGGTTCTCTCGTGTCGGAGTGTATTTTTTGTAAGATTATCAAAAATGAAATTCCAAGTAGAAAAATCTATGAAGATGAATACATTGTTGCGTTCCTTGATTTAACCCAAGTTACACTGGGCCATACACTCGTTCTTCCGAAAAAACATGTCGCGGATATTTTTGAATACGATGAAGAATTAGCTAGCATTGTTTTTTCAAGAATCCCAAAAATTGCGCGTGCAATCAAACAAGCTGACTCAACCATTGAAGGAATGAATATAGTCAATAATAACGGTGCTATTGCTTATCAATCTGTTTTCCACAGTCATATCCATCTAATCCCCCGTTACACAAAACAGGATGACTTTAGTATCACATTTGGTGATCATTCAAACAAGCATACCGCAAAAGAGCTAGATCATATTGTCACATTAATTAAAGAAAAAATGGAGGTATAATCATGGCAAACAACTTTTTGAAAGGTCTTATTTTTGGCTCTTTAGCTGGAGGTATCTACACATTATTAAAGACTCCAAGATCAGGTGAAGAGAATCGCGAATTTTTACTAGATTATCTAGATGATACCACTCTTTTAGTAGATGATGTAACTAAAAGTCTGAACGACTTAAAAGGTGCTATTTCAACACTTTCAAATGAGGGTAAAACGTTAACAAACGAATTTACACAAGAAGTAACAGTATCGATTGAAGAGTTTACAAACCAAACTGAACCACGGATGAGAAGGATTCAAGAACAAACTGAAAAACTTTCTAAAGATATAACTGAACTAGATAAACAAATCTCTCCAACAGAATAATCGATACAAAAAGTAGTTGAAAATAAGACACAATGGAAATTGTGCTGATTATTTTTAGCTGCTTTTTTGTTTTTATCTTCTTAAGTTGTGTTCTTTTTATGATTTTTACTAGACTTTACTTCGCTTTATCTAATTTTGTTTTTTTTATTTAAGTGAATGTGGTATATTATTACTTGTGACTGGAAATGTTAAGTTTGTAAATTAAAAGAAATGGATGTGTCTATTTATAATGAATAAAATTATTTTAACCACTGCAACTATTTTAGCTAGTTTAACTATTGCAGGTTGTACAAACAATACCGTAGCTTCTTCTACTGCTGGTAAAATTTCACAAGATGAACTTTATGAAGCAATGAAATCAACTGTTGGAGATACTACTCTACAACAATTATTGATTAAAGATGTCTTAACAGAAAAATATGGCGAAACAATTACGGACAAGAAAGTAAATGCCGAATATAAGAAACAAGAAGAATCTTATGGTGGAGCTGATGTATTTAAAAATGTTCTAGCTTCTTCAGGATTTACAGATGTTTCATACAAAGACACGATTCGTTTAAATTTACTAATTGAAGAAGCTGTAAAGAAAAACTCTAAGTTTACTGATGAAGAAGTAACAGCTGCTTATGATGCTTATACACCTCCAGTGACCGTTGCTCACATTCTTGTGGCCGATGAAGCAAAAGCAAAAGAATTAATTACTGAATTAAACGATGGTGCTGATTTTGCTACTCTCGCAAAAGAAAATTCTACAGATACAAATACTGCTGAAAAAGGTGGAGAGTTAACTTTCTCAACAGGAGAAGTAGCTCCAGAGTTTGAAGAAGCAGCTAATAAATTGGAAGAAGGAAAAATTACGCCTACACCTGTAAAATCTGAATTTGGATACCACATTATTAAATTAACTGAAAAATCAGAAAAAGGGTCGTTAAAAGAAGAACGTAAGACTATCGAAAAACAATTATTACAAGAAAAATTAGCTGACAGTGCAACTGTTCAATCTATCCTTTCTAAAATTATACAAGACGCTAATATTAATATAAACGATGAGGACCTTTCTACTGCAATGGATACCTACCTAAAGAAACCTGAAACGTCTACTAAAAGTTCAGAAAAAGTAGAGTCTTCAACTGATTCTGAAACTGCTAAATAACCCTCAATTAGCAAAAATAACTGAGTTAATAATAAAAAAGGCACTATTTTCTTTTTCAATCAGAAAATAGTGTCTTTTTTATTAAGTACATTTACATAAACTACAGCTACATAAACTACAGTATTAAGGCCTAATCTTCTATATTTTTCTCATTGTCTTGACTTAGTGGTTTATAAAAAACACGATTATCTAATCCGAAAATTCGTTCAGTGAATTCGCCTGGTTCTGTTCTATTTAGACTACTATTCAGCATCGTCACTGTCGCATCTAAATTATCTATCATAAATAAAATTTCTGATTCTCTTAATTTAGGCCTTACAGGCGATCCATAATCTAATTTACCATGATGAGATAAAACCATATGTTTCAACAACAGGACGTCTTCACTCTTATCATCTATTTTTAAAGAAAGACAAGCTTTAGTAATCAACTCATCAACAATGACAATATGACCTAATAAATTCCCTTCTAATGTGTATTCTGTTGAAATAGGTCCTGAAAGTTCGATAACTTTCCCAAGATCATGTAAAATAATCCCTGAGTACAACAAAGGCTTATTAATTTCCTCGTATTGATTAGCGATTGTCTTTCCTATCCTTAACATTGAAATCGTGTGGAAGGCTAAGCCCCCAACAAAAGCATGATGGAATCTTTTTGCTGCTGGATATTGGAAGAAATCTTTTTGGTAATGATTTAGTAAATAGCGAACAATTCTATTCATGTTTGCATTAGTGATTTCAAAAAGAGTTTCATTTAACTCTTCCATCATATCTTCTTTTTTTAAAGGTGCCCGCTCAATAAATAATTCTGGACTCGTTGGCTCTCCCGTTTTTACTGTTCTTATTTTAAATAATTTTATTTGAGGATTGCCCTGATATAATTCCCTTTTCCCAGAAATATTTACTACTTTACCTGGAATTAATGAAGCTATCTCATCTTCTGATGCATCCCAAAATTTCCCATCCATTTGCCCACTTGTATCTTGAAACGTGAACGCAATAAACTTCTTACCATTTTTTGCTACGCGTATATCTGCAGATTTAATTAATAAGTATAATTCAAAGCTTTCGTCTACACTGTAGTCATATAATTTTTTCTCCATCATACTCCCCCGCTCTATAGTAACTAGTTTTATTATAACATCTCTATCTGGTCTTTTCTAAATTTTGTCAAATATTGTTGGTCAAATGTGAAATAAAAAATTTGAGTCGTTTCACTAATTTGTTTAATTAACTCTATCATTTGCATTCTTCGCGAATGATCGAAATTTACAAATCCATCATCAATCATTATAGGCAACTTTACACTATCTGTTGCATTTTTAACAAAAGCAAATCTCAATGCTACATATAATTGTTCCGCTGTAGATTGAGAAAGCTCTAAAACATCAAAAACAGAGCCATCTCTTCTTTGAACTTCAATTTTTTCCTCTTTTATTAAAACTTGTTTGTACTGACCTTTAGTCAATAATTCAAAATATTTTGTAGTATCTTGAAGCGTTTCAGGAAAACGATTTTTACGAGCATGAGTCATTGCACGCTCAATTAATTCAGCAGCAACTTTATGTGTACTCCACATATCAACTAGTTCTTGTAACTCACTTTTGAGGTTAGCATATTCTTGTAATAAGACAGAATACTCTCCACCTTTTTCTAATTCTTTTAAAGCTAATTCATTTTTTATTCTTTTGTTCATTAGTGTTTCTTCACTAACCTTATGCAATTCAATTGATTTTTTCACTTTATACATTTGCTCTACCAAGTCTTCTTTATCACGGAATTGTTCTAGCAAGTTAATATCCTCTGAAACTTGTTGTTCCAGTAGTTTTAGGCGTGCTTTTTTTCTTTTCCACTCATCAAATAAAATAAACTTTTTACGAAAATCTTCTTCATTTTTTACTTCAACAGATTGAAAAAGTGTCATTCTTTGTTGCTCAAAATTTCTTTGCTCGTAGACTATTTTTTTCATTTCTTTTTGCCTTGATTCTTCTTCTTTTTGTATGGTCAGAAACTTTTGTTCATCAGATAAAGACTCTTGATAAAATTTAGTTATTCCTTCAATAACCGAAGGATAATGTTCCCAATCTAGTGTGAGAATTGGTTCTAAAAATTGCGTCTGTTTTTTCCATTGCAGTAATTGTTTGGATAATTGATCTAATAGTTCTTCTTTTTCTTCAACAGCTCGGACTCTTTCACGTAATGAGCCAAAAGGATCTTCTTTATGAACGAGACTTTCTATTGTCGTATTTTCTGGGTAACCACTCTCTGTTATAATATGGCTTAACTCATTTATTAACTCTTTTTTTTCGTTTGTATTTTTTTCTATCGTTTCTAGACTTTCTTTAGATTCTATAATTACCTGATCAATTTCAGCTAACTGAGTTCTCCATTGCTTACGTAACTCAATTTGCTTGATATAGTCTGCATAAGTTTCTGTTGCTTTATCTTCATGTGCGGTTTTTACAGGTTTCTTTTTAAAGTAAAAAAGACCAGCTAATCCCATCGTTATAATACCGGATAAAACTAGAAAGAACCCAAACTGGCTAGTACTTATAAAGCCGAAAATAGTTAATGAAGCTCCTAAAACGCCGATTAAACTCGCTTTGGATTGATTCACTTTTATGTCAAAAGATTTTTCTTTAGTCAATCGAGATTGATCTGAGTCATGTCTTGGGTTCCCAGATTGCTCGTATTTTCTTTTTACTTCTTGAAATAAATGGTTAGTCCATATATCAGGTTCTATCTTATCAATTTGTGCTGATAAAGAGTTCTCTTGGTAAGCTAAAAAAGTCTTTTTTTCAATTGCTTCTTGTAATGCATGTTCTACAACTAAAATAGACTGATAAAGTTTTTGATAATCCTTTTTTTGTTCTGCTGTTTGAGCTGTAGGAATTTGTTGCCCAATCGTTAAATGCAATTGAAGTTTATTGCGCAAAATTTGTTCCATTTCTTTTTTCACTTCTCGCTCAAGAAAATCCTTTTCTTGTAAAATAGCTTTCATGCTATCAATTGTTGAAAGGATTCTTTGAATCTCCTCTTTTTGTTCAATGAATAACGCCTGCGATTTTGTTAAATGACTTTTTTCCATCGCTTGTTTAGAACGCTCTTTTTCTTGCATTATTTTTGTTTTATACTGATCGATTGATTGATTTAAATGATTTAATTGAAATAAACTATCTTGTGGCATATTTTTGATGGGACTCTTTCTGATATCCTCTTGGATAGCAACAATTTCTGAAAAATAACTCCAATTAGCAGCTAGACGACTTAATTGCTCTAAATGAGCTTCATTCTTAGTTCGAGTTTCTCTTATCTCTTTTGCTTCTCGTTCGTAATTTTCTTTTTCAAAATATATTTGTGTGTATTGATCATTTTTACCTTTAGCTATTCGAAGTTGTTGTCTCTTATTTTGTACTTCGCTAATCTTTTTATTTATATCAGGAACTCGTCCAGTTTGCTTATATAATTTTCCTGCTTCTAATTGAAATTTATCGGCTAATTTTAAAAGTTGCTCGTTACCTAAGCTGCCCACACTTAAAAAATAACGATTTAATTTAGCTTTATTCATTCGTTGAATTTTTTGTAGTCCAAAAAGATCAAATGAAAACAAAGCTTGGTAAGTGGTTTTATCCATACCATAGACTAATTTTTCTAGTAAATTATCTGAACCTGTTTGTCCATTTGGCAGTACTACTGTCACTTTCCCGTTCGACTTCCCTCTTACTCGCTCGATACTGACTTCTCCATATCTATCGTCTTCAATGACTAATTTCCCACCGTATTTGCTGCTTATTTTAGGCTCATAACGCAAATCTGAACTTTGCTTTGTTGGGAAACCAAAAAGAATACTATGAATAAAAGCCATCAACGTTGTTTTACCCGCTTCATTCTCTCCGTAAAATAGTTGGATTTGTTCCAAATTCACAATTTTTTTATCAACCCATTTACCAAATCCATAAATTTCTATTGATTTAATTTTCACTTTCGTCACTTCCTTCAACCGTCAACAAAGATTTAACCTGATTTTTTGCACGCTCAATAATATTCTTTCTATACAAGGAATCTCTTGAATCAAGTAAATCTGATAGCTCAGTATAATCAAAAAAAGAGTTGGTTACCTCATTAAAATAACTTTCTTCTTCCAGTTCTATTAGTGCTTTTTGCCATTCTTCTGGAAATAACTGACTATACTGTTCGTTTTCTCTTTTTTCAGCTACTAATTCAATCCGATAAATCCAAATAAAATTATCTTCTTGATCAATCTGTTGCAGTGCTTCTAGTAGCTCCCCTTGACTAATTTTTTTTCTAACACCATCTAACAAAGCTTCTGAATCTTTTAAATTAATTGAAACGAATAAATTATAGTCTCTATTTTGCTTATCTAACAGTGCTTGTTGAATAGAGGTATACACATCCTCTAAATTTACTAACCCCTTAATTGATATTTCTATTGTCTCCCAATAAATGGTTGCTGTTGGGAAAAACTCATTTTGCTCGTTTGTGTCTGTTAACGTAACGAGCTCGCACCCTTTCGGTCCAGTTTCTTTGCTATTTCTTCCTTGAGTATTGCCTGGATAAATAATTAATGGATGAGTAGCTAACTGTTGTCGTTTATGAATATGGCCTAAAGCCCAGTAATCGTATTGCTTGTTCTTTAACTCTCTCAGAGTGAAAGGAGCATATTTACCATGTTCTGATTCTAACCCCTCTGAAAAACCATGAAGCATTCCAATTTGATAATCAGCTTCACCGTATTTTTTAGGGTAATCTACAATTTTTCTTTCTGTTATCCAACGTTTCGTGTAACTAAATCCTGTTACAGCAATTTTTTCATTTTGTTTGGTTGTTAACCAGTGTGTTTCAGGGATTTCTCCAAAAATAATAACATTTTCTGGCATCGCTAAGTGTAATCCCTGATTTCCTATGTAATCGTGGTTACCATGTGAAAGATAAACCGTAATTTTTTTTTCATTTAATCGCTCCATTTCATTTCTGAAAAAAGCTTGCGCTTTGACACTGCGATCATCGCTGTCATAAATATCACCAACAAGGCAGACAAAATCAACTTTTTTTTCGATAGCTATATCTACTAATTGTGACAACGCTTCAAATGTCGAACGATAAATAGCTTGCCAAACAAATTCAGGCATTGATTTTAGTCCTATAAAAGGACTGTCTAGGTGCAAATCAGCACCATGAATAAATTGAACCACTCTAATCTCTCCTTTCTCACTTACTAATTATTTTTACGGGCACATACGTTCCAATAGTTGAACAAAAAAAGAGTTCACTACTTAAACTGACTTAGTGAACTCTTTTTTAAAATTAACCTTGATAAATGTCTTGTACTGGTTTCATAATAATGCGATTTAAGTCATCAATTAATGTGCTCAACTTTTGTTCAGCTTCCATCAATTCTTTAATCAAATTATTTTCACCTGACTTTAATGCCATTTCTTGTGCTTCTTGAACTTCTTCTTCAGAAATTTCTTCACCAGACATTTGTTTTTGTTGAAGTCTCATTTGTATTTCTTGAAACTGCTGAAATACTTCATTTGCTTCAGGATTTTCTTTTACAGTTGAGAACGCTGATTTCAAATCTGAATAAGCTTCTGTTTCTCTTAATTCTTGCTCAAGTTGGTTAGCTGTATCGTAGATATTGTTCATAATCTAAATCACTCTCCCAGTATTTTTTTCTTGACCGTTATACTATACCATTACTCAGTATCTTTTTCCAATATTCTCCTTTATTATTAACAATTTATCAGCGGTTTTTAAAGCGTTCAATCAAAGAATTTGTTTTATCTCTTAGTTGGTCTAAGCCTTCTTTAAATTGTTCGCCCCATTGAGTAACACTTTGTTGAAAATCCTCTCCCCATTGGGCAGTACTATTTTCTTCTTGTAGATCGATAATGACTTCTGCACTTTTTGTACCGAAAGCTGTTTGAGGTGTTTTTGGTAATATATTTTGCATTTGTACTTTAAATAAAGGGCCCACTCCTGTTGAACTTCCAGTCCCCATATAGTGATTTTCATCCGTCTGATCAAACCCAATCCATGTCGCTACAACTATATCTGGAGTATAGCCTACTGTCCACTGATCTGTTGTCCCACCAGAATGATTAAATGATACTTCTGTACTTCCTGTTTTCCCTGCTATTTCATAGCCCTCGGGAGCATTACTGCTGGCTGTTCCACTCGTAAACACGCCCATAAGCATACTAGTCATTTTTTCTGCTATTTCTGGTGAAGTTACTTTTTTAGTTTTATGTTCTGTATTATCGATAATGATGGCTCCTGTTGCATCTACGATTTTAGTGATAAAAAACCCTTCACTTCTCAACCCTGCATTCGAAAACGCAGTATAAGCACTAGCCATCTGAAATGGTGACACGCCACCTGTTGTACCGCCAAGTGCTAAACCAAGATACTTGTCTTTTTCTTGAACAGGTATTCCAAATTTTTCAACTTTCTTTATTCCTTTTTCCAATCCAATTTGGTCTAAGAGCCAAACTGCTGGGGCATTTAAACTTTGAGCTAAAGCCTGGTACATAGGTACTTCCCCAGAATAATTAAAATCATAATTTTCTGGTGTATACTTATCTGATCCGTAAGCTATTTTTTCATCTTTTAAAATAGAATCAATAGCATAGCCTGATTCTAAAGCTGGTGTATAAACAGCTAGTGGTTTCATAATCGATCCTGGTTGACGCTTAATTTGAGTTGCTCGATTGAATCCCCTAAAAGTATGTTCGCCTCTTCCGCCTACGATAGCATATACACCACCTGTTTTTGGATCCATCGCAACGGAACCACTTTGTACTAACGTTCCATCTGAAGCGTCTGAAAACAGCCAATCATTTTCGTACGTCTGATCCATTCTCGATTGGTAATTTTGATCTAATGAGGTATATATTTTATACCCCTTATTTAATAATTCTTCTTCTTTTAGACCATATTTAGTAATCGCTTCTTCTATGACAGCATCAAAATAATAAGGATACTGGTAACCTCTGGTTTGTTGATAATCATCCATTAATTGTAGCGATTCATTTTTGGCTGCTTCGCCTATTTCTTTTGAAACACCTTCATTTTTTACTAATAAATCTAATACAATATTGCGTCTTGAGATAGATTTCTCTATATTATCTCGTGGATTATAAGTAGTTGGTGCCTTTAACATTCCCGCTATTGTTGCCGCTTCTGTCAAAGAAACATCACTAGCATTTTTACCAAAGTATTTATGTGAAGCGTCTTCTACCCCCCATACACCATTACCAAAATAAGCATTGTTTAAGTACATTTCTAATATTTCACTTTTTGTATAATACTTTTCGATTTCAATCGCTAAAAATAGTTCTTTTAATTTCCTTATCAACGTTTGATCTAAAGTCAAATAAGCGTTTTTAGCTAGTTGTTGGCTAATCGTACTTCCTCCTCCACTTATTTTCCCACCATTTAGTACAAACCCTACTGCTGAACGAGCAATTCCAATAATATCGAAACCAGTGTGATCATAAAAACGTTTGTCTTCAGTTGAAATCACTGTTGCTTGAATCGAAGGTGAAATAGTGTCTAAAGCAATGAAAGAGCCTTTATGAGAATAAAGTGTTCCAGCTTCATCATCATCACTATCATAGACTGTCGTTGTTTGCTCCAGACCCGCTTTCAACCTTGAAACATTGGAGTTTTTTGCTAAATACAATAAATACCCGCTACTGAATAAAGAAACTAATAAAAAAGCAAGAATCATCATTTTAGTTGCATGAGTTTTTTTCCAAACTCGTTTGAATCTTATTTTAAATCTAGTTAAATAAGGTTTTACTTTTTGCCATAATACTGTTAAATAAAATACTATTTTCTTGAAAAAAATTTTACTATTCATTTTTAAACATCCCTTATTTTACTATTTATTATTTTTACTCATCCATTTTAAAAAAGCTCTATAGGCTTAAAGTATATCAATTATTACCATAGTTGAAATCCATCTTAAGTAGGAGATAACCCATTTTAACTCACTTTTACCTTTTTTTATGTTAAACAGACTATAAATATGTTTTTTACTTTAACATTTTACCATATTAAGGTAAAGTAAACGTGTAAGACTTTTTAGACAATTAGCCTATATCTAATAAACAATCAAAACCACTTATCTAGATGAAGTTATTAAATTAAAGTGAGGCGAAAAAATCTGGAAGAAAAAAATAGTTAACCATTTAAAAAAATCACATTTAGACTATAACTTATTCATCATTCTTATTTAATTCATACTTTTTTCATCCTAAGAGACTTCCTCTAGTCCTTACCCTGTACTGTATAAATTTGGTTTAATATGAATGACAACTTAACAAGGAGGTGAAGCTTGCGTTAGTGTAACGTAAGCATCCATTTGTCAACAACTACTGGTATGATTTTATTCTTTCTTATTTTATTAATTGCCGCTTTATTCGTAATGTCAGAATTTATATTAGTCCGTATCCGTCCTTCAAGATTAGATTTTCTTATTGAAGACGGGAATCAGAAAGCTCAGCTACTCAAAAATATGACTCAAAAGCTAGATACCTACTTATCTGCTACTCAGTTAGGAGTCACCGTAACTTCTTTAGCTATTGGTTGGTTAGGTAGCCCGACTTTTGGTCGTTTGTTTGATAGTCTATTTTCAAACTTCCAATTACCAGCTTCTATTTCAAAAGTAGCATCGATTGTTCTTTCCTTTACTGTTTTGACTTTTCTTCAAGTCATTATTGGCGAACTTGTTCCAAAAAATATAGCCATAAACAATACTGAAAAAATTGGTTTAATCATTGCTAGACCTTTACAATTTTGGTTTAAACTGATGTATCCTATCGTTTTTGTTTTAAATAGATTAGCAAATAAAATTTCTCAAGCTATTGGAGTCCCTAGCAAAAATGAATTTGGTGAAGGGGTTTCTGAAGAAGAACTTCGAATTATTATGGGTGAGAGTCTAAAAAGTGGCGAAATAAATAGAGACGAATATCAATTTGTTGAAAATGTTTTTGCTTTTGATGACCGCATGAGTCGTGAAATAATGGTTCCTAGAACCGAAATGATTACTGTCTCTAGTGAGATGTCTTTAAAAGAGATTGGTAAATTGGTTAGTGTGAAACGATATACCCGCTACCCAGTTATCCAAGATGGCGATAAAGATATCGTTATCGGAATATTAAATACAAAAGAAATCTTTGCTGCTTATGTTAATGCTGTTGAAGACAATACACCTGATACTTTTGATTTTTCTCTTTATATCCGACCAATCATTCGTGTAATCGAAACAGTCCCTATTAAAGAACTATTGGTGAAGATGCAAAAAGAACGCAATCAAATCGCTATTTTAGTCGATGAATACGGTGGAACAAGTGGGATGCTTTCCATGGAAGATATCGTAGAAGAAATAGTAGGAGACATCAGCGATGATTACGAAAGTGTTGAAGAACCTGAGATCAAAAAAGTCGGTGATAATCATTATCGTGTTAGCGCAAGAATGCTCGTTGATGAAATCAATGAACTTTTTGGTTTGTCTATTGAAGAAGAAAACGTCGACACATTAGGTGGATGGATGTTGAATCAAAAGTACGACATTAACGAGGGAGAATCTCTTGTAGAAGGTGGTTATACATTTACTGTCATTAAATCTGGCAATAGTACGATTGAAACAATTGATATTGTTAAAAATTCAACTAATACTACGAATACAAATATGAAACAATCTTAATCAACTACTGTGTACTTAACGTAAATCAATTCCTATTTTTAGTTCTACAAGTGCTAAAAACCGCGAAACCTCTTTATGGGTTCCACGGTTTTTATTTTTTTTAAAAATTAGTTTGTGTGATTTCTTTGATTTACAGCTCAAAAGATGGATACTTTTTTATTTATTTAACCATTCTTCAGCGAGTTCTGTTAGTTCCTTTACAATTTGATCAATATCTTTTGTATCCTTTGCATTCGCCCCACTTGCTAAAGGATGACCTCCACCATAATGTCGCTTTGCAACTTCGTTGATGATTGGCCCTTTTGATCTCAAACGACACCTATAATGTCCTTCTGGTTGTTCAACAAAAATACCCCAGGTTAGAACACCCTCAATTGTTCCAGGAATAGATACAATTGAAGCTGTTTCTGTGTCTGTTAATTCAAATTGCTTTAAGATATCTTGAGTTAATATTACTTTTGCCACACCAACTTTAGAAATTGTTAGATTTTGAAGAATATAACCCGTTAGTTTAGCAACTTTAGGCGAAATACTGTTCATCTGATTGTTAATTTCACTAGGAACAAATCCGTATTCCATAAGTTTAGCTACTATATTCATTGTATGAGACGTTGTTGAAGGGTATAAAAAACGCCCTGTATCTCCAACAATACCTGCATACAATAATCGTGCTGCCTCTTTAGATAAGATTAAGTCTTCTTGATTTTCTAAATAAAAATCAGCTATTATTTCGCTACAGCTGCTAGCATGTATATTAACTAGTTGTATATCGCCATATTTGTCATCGTTAGGATGATGATCTATTTTAATCAGCTTTGAACCTAGTTGGTACCTCTCATCGCTAATTCTTGGTGTGTTAGCAGTATCTGTTACAATAACCAATGCTTGTTTGTAGTCTTCATCTTTGACTTCATCCATCGTTGTTAAAAAGTCCAAATCTCCGACAGGTCCTCCAGCTTTACTAATTTTCTTTTCTGGAAAACTACTTTTTAATAGTTCAACAAGACCACCTTGCGAACCTAGAGCATCAGGGTCTGGATTCATGTGTCGATGAACAATAATCGTATCGTATTTTTTTATTGTTTCTATTATTTCTTTATATGGAAATACTGTCATAAAAAAAACTCCTTTCTAATTTCTTTGCATCATCTGACAAATAACTATCGCTTTAGCAACCAGTACATTCTCAACATACACTTCAATATCAAATTTTGACGAGCGTCTTCCAATTTCAAAAACCTTAGGCCTAATTTCTAATGTACTCTCTAATTGTATCATTTTAAAATAGTGCAAATCCATTTGTTCAATCAAAGCATCTCTCTTTTGATAGAGCAAGAGAGATCGTTTTGCACAGCTAGTAATAATTTCGCTGAGCACTCCAAAGGAAATTGTTCCAACAGAATCTGTCATCTGTGGTGTCACATTAAATTTATATGAAGGAATTGACTGTTCAGCACTCGCATAGTTTTCACTGTTTAATTCTATTTGTTCTTGAATCTGATCAGAAATAGTATCGCCAACTTGTGGTTGTCTTTGTGCTGACTGCATGGCTTTCATAACATCTTGTCTTGAGACAATTCCCATTAACGTTAAATTATCTTCAACAACAGGCATAACTTCTAGCTCATCCCAAATCATTAGATGTCCGACACTGGCTACACTCACATGTGTTTTTACTACCGTAGGATCTTTAGTCATTACTCGCTCGATGCTCTGTTGATCCCCTTTTCCAATCATATCTTTTGCGGCAACAATACCAACTAGTCGCATGTTCTTTCCCACTACAGGAAATCTAGTATGACCACTTTCCTCATTTAGTCGACGATAATCTAGTACTGTATCTTCTACATTTAAGTACATTGTTTGCTCAATTTTTGTATAGATATCTTCTACTAAAATAATTTCTTTTTTTATTAGTTGGTCTGTCATCGCTCGGTTAATCATCGTCGCGACCGTAAACGAATCGTAACTTGTTCCCATCAAAGGTAGGGCCAATTCATTAGCTAGTTCAATAATTTCATCGCTCGTTTCAAAACCTCCAGTAACTAAAACAGCTGCTCCACTTTCTAAAGCTAGTTTTTGAACACTTTCTCGATTTCCAACAATCATTAAAGAACCTGGTGTAATATAGCGTACAATGGCATCTTCTTTCATCGCACCAATAATAAATTTAGTTAAAACATTATTAAGTCCTTTTTCTCCGCCAAAAATATCGCCTTCAATTATCTTAATAATTTCTCCATAACACAGTGTCTCAATGCTTTCTTTCATTTTTCGCTCAATACGAATCGTTCCAACGCGTTGTATTGTCGAGACCAAACCACTATTTTCTGCTTCTTTAATAGCTCTATAGGCTGTTCCTTCACTAACTTTCAAATATTTGGCAATTAATCGCACAGATATTTTTTCTCCAACAGGCAACGTTTCTATATAAGCTAATATTCGTTCATGTTTAGTCGTCATACATTACCCTCCAAAATAGTTGCTTATTAAATTTCTAACCATTTTCCTACTTTCAACTATTTACCTTTTTTTTCAGGCAAACTAGCACAAAAAGCGATAGGATTTTGTTCAATTAAAGGAAACGTATTGTAATGGATAGGAAAAACTTTTTTAGCTTTCAACTAGTCATCAGCAAGAGCAGCATCTTCAGGAACCATAGTGAAATTATCACCAATTGGTAAAAGTGCTACATCTAAGGGACGGTATTGACCAATCAGCTGTATATCGGAAAAAAGAGCCGTGTCCCCATTATGATAAATGGTTTTACCTTCTGAATGAAAAATAATTCCAGCAGCTAATCCAAGCGTAGTAAGTTTCCCCTCTATTTCATAAGATGAACCGTGAATAGCTTGAGTCATTTTAATTTCTCCAAAATCGAATACGTGCTTCCCGCCCATTTGCATACCATGGGTTCTTAACTGTTTTGTTTCAAAAAATTCTGCTATTTCAACAGTTGTGACAATTAAAGCATGTGTTCTTTTAGCAATCTGTTGTGTATCTCTAATATGATGTGCATGTGTAACGATAACGACATCTGTTGTAATTGTAGTAGAATCAAATAGTCGTTGTCGGGTTTCCTGTAATAAACGAATCGAACAGAATGACACACCCTATGTTGGCAATAACTTGTAAAAAAGAATGACCATACCATGATATCTTTACTATTAAAGTCCTCTTTCATTATAACACAAGAAAAAAACTGTACTAGTATGTACAGTATACCTTTAGAAAAAAAAGAAATCAATTTGGATTTGTTATTTTTCTATTATCTTATTTATTGTTCCTGTTTATCCCAAAGAGGCAGGACAATATTTTCAAACGTCAATGGATCAAGCGTTGTAATTGTAATTCCCAATAATCTTATACCATTTTGCAATCGTCCAACTTCATCCCAAATATTTTGCGCATGAAAAAACATTTCTTCAGCATCTTTAATATAATGAGGCAGTGTCTGGCGTTTGGTCACTGTTTCAAAATCAGAATAGCGAATTTTTAATACAATCGTTTTACCGTGTTTTTGTTCTTTACTTAGTGAGCGGTAGACTTCATTCGATAGAAAACGTAATTCTGCTATAATTTCATTTTCTGTTATTAAATTTTGATTATACGTATTTTCTTTTCCTACTGATTTTCTTTCTCTACTTATTCTAACAGGTGAGTCATCAATTCCTCTAACTTTTCGGTAAAGAGAATAACCCCTCTTTCCAAAAGAGCGAATCAAGTCCATCTCATCTTTTTGATATAAGTCTTCTCCGGTAAAAATATTAGCCTCATGCATTAGTTCGACTGTTTTTTTCCCAACTCCCATAAACTTTTCAATAGGAAGAGCCTTTAAGAAAGCAAGAGATTCATCGGGTGTGATAACAGTAATACCCGCTGGTTTTTTATAGTCTGAAGCTAATTTCGCTATAAATTTATTATAAGAAACACCTGCTGAACAAGTTAAATGTACCTTATTCCAGACTTCTTTTTGGATAGAATGTGCTATGAAAGTTGCACTTTTCATTCCTTTTTTATTTTCTGTTACATCAAGATAAGCTTCATCTAGAGATAAAGGTTCTATAATATCAGTGTAATTTAAAAATACTTTTCGGATTTCACCTGAAACTTCTCGATATTTATCATGATCCCCAGGAATAAATACACCTTTAGGACAAAGTTCATAGGCTCTTTGAGCACTCATTGCGGAATGGATTCCATATGTTCTCGCAACATAATTCGCCGTTGCAACAACTCCTTTTCCCTTTGTTAAATTAGGGTGTTTGGCAATAATAATGGGTTGACCTTTTAATTCTGGATGGTCCCTTTCTTCAACGGAAGCGAAGAAAGCATCCATATCAATGTGGATAATTTTTCTAGAACTATCTTTAACCGGCTCATCAAAATGAATGACTCCAATTCCCACTTTCTTCGCCTCCTTCTATGCTTACAATTATACGGGAACACACATTCTTATTCAAGACTCACCAACCATAAAAAAAGGAATTCGGCTTTAGACAGTCGAATTCCTTTTTTTAGATAACTTGAACAAATATATCTGATGCAGCCTTAAAACTTATTTGAATTTTTTTTTGTTCTTTTTCTACTACGACAGAGCCTTCATAGGCACCAATAGAATCAATTGTACACCTATCATTTATTCCGATATCTATCGAAACAAGATAGTCCAATAAATCTTTCTCATCAGCAACACGCTTTATTAAAACTCTTTGCTTTTCTTTTTGTTCCGTTAGTTTCTCTAATAGAGGTTCTTTTAAAATACCATTTTTTTCCGGTATCATACCGCCATGAGGGCATATTTTAGGAAAGTCTAAATATTTTTCTAATCGATTAGTTAGTTCAATAGATGAAACATGCTCTAAGACTTCTGCTTCTGCATGTACTTCATTCCATGAATACCCTAGATGTTCAACTAAAAAAACTTCCCATATTCGGTGTTTTCTTATTAATGTGCTCGCTTTACGCAGGCCCTTATCATTAAGCTCTACTCCCTGATAAGGTAATCTTTCTATATAACCTTCTTTTAAAAGCTTAGACATCATTTCACTAACAGATGCTGCCGAAACTCCTAATCTTTTTACAATTTCTTTATTATTTATTTTTTTTTCTGTTCCACCAAGTTCATAAATAATTTTCAAGTAATCTTCTTTATTAGGCGTCAATCGTATCACCAACTTCTTTATATTTAGGCATCCCTAACTTATTATTTTAATTATAACTAGTTTTAATTTAAAAAGCAATCTTTCTATCTACAACGTTTAAGCAAGCCTAAAATTTCGTTTCTCAAAAAAATAGTATCATTTATGCTAACTTATCATGAATGAATGGCTTCTTCTCTCATTCATGATAAGTAAATTCATTTTTTTCTGAAAAAAAATAGCACTGCCTCCCTTTTTTGATAAGGAAAGTAGCACCATTTTTTATTAAAATTTCTACAATAAATTGATATTCAAAAATTGTATTCTACAGGTATTTTTATTTTTCACCGTCAAAAGCATCGATAATAATTTGACGCAATTCACTGATTAAAGGTTGTTTTGGATTTGCAGTTGTACATTGATCCAAGAATGCTAATTCAGCCATGTGATCAACCGTATTATCCAAGACTTCTTGTGTCACTCCTTGAGCTTTTAAGTTCATCTCAATCCCAACATCTTTACCTAATTTATTGATTTCAAAGATTAGTGATTCTACTAATTCTTCTGTTGTATTTCCTTTGAATCCCATGAAGCGAGCGATTTCAGCGTAATCTTCATCAGCTTTAAAGAATTCGTATTTAGGAAATAATGCGTGTTTTGAAGGATCTTTTGCATTGTAACGGATAACATGAGGCAATAGGATTGCGTTTGTACGTCCGTGAGCAATGTTATACTCTCCACCTATCTTATGAGCGATAGAGTGGTTAATTCCTAAGAATGCATTGGCAAATGCCATACCAGCCATTGTAGAAGCGTTATGCATTTTTTCTCTTGCATCTTCATTTGCATATGCGTAAGAATCGCGCAAATTTTGGAATACTATTTTAATAGATTGTAAACTTAAGCCTTTTGTAAAATCACTTGCCATAACAGATACATAAGATTCGATCGCATGTGTTAGGACGTCCATTCCTGTATCAGCTGTAACAGATTTAGGAACACTCATAACAAATTGTGAGTCGATGATAGCAACATCGGGTGTCAAAGCATAATCAGCTAAAGGATATTTTACGTGTGTTTCACTATCTGTAATAACTGCAAATGGTGTTACTTCTGCACCCGTTCCTGATGTAGTAGGGATACAAACAAATTGAGTTTTGTTTAATGTAGGAATTTTATATGTTCTTTTACGGATATCTAGGAATTTTTGTTTTGCTCCAAAGAATTCTGTTTCTGGTTTTTCATAGAACAACCACATGCCTTTAGCTGCATCCATTGCTGAACCTCCACCAATAGCGATAATGGTATCAGGTTGGAATTGAAGCATAGCTTCTGCTCCGGCCATTACAGTATTTGTTGATGGATTAGGCTCTACTGCTGAGAATATTTCTACTTGTACACTTTCTTTTCTTTTGTTTAATTCAGCAAGAACTTTATCTGCGTAGCCAAATTCAATCATACCTGGATCACAAACTAAGAATACTTTTTTGATGTTTTCCATTTTTTGTAAATATTGAATAGAATATTTTTCGAAATAAATTTTTGATGGTAATTTAAACCATTGCATATGATTTCTACGTTTTGCAATTGTCTTGATATTCATTAAGTTAATAGTAGATACGTTCTTAGATACTGAGTTCTTCCCATATGAACCACATCCAAGAGTTAATGAAGGAATCATGTTATTATACAAATCACCAATACCACCTTGTGCTGTAGGAGAGTTGACTAAGATACGACAAGCTTTCATTTGCTCTCCATATTTTTTAGCTAACTCATCATCTAATGTATGAATAGCTGCAGAGTGACCTAGACCACCTAATTCTAGCATTTGTTGAGCTAATGAAAACCCGTCTTCAGTTGAAGTTGATTTAAGCATAGCCAATACTGGCGATAATTTTTCACGTGACAATGGGTAGTTTTCTCCAACTCCATCTAGTTCAGCGATAATAATTTTTGTACCTTTTGGAACTTTGATTCCTGCAAGGCCAGCGATTTCCTCTGCTGATTTCCCTACGATTGCTGCATTAACGGCTGTTTTTGTTGGATTCATTACTGCATCTTCAAGTCTTTTTAGTTCACTAGGTTTAACAACATATACTTGATGTTTTATAAATTCTGCTTTTACTTCTTCATAAATTTCTTGATCAACAATAACAGCTTGTTCTGAAGCACAAATCATACCGTTATCAAATGATTTTGAAGCAATAACGTCATTAACAGCACGTTTGATTTTAGCAGATTTTTCAATATAACTTGGAACATTTCCTGGTCCCACTCCTAAAGCTGGTTTTCCTGTTGAATAAGCAGCTTTTACCATTGCTGATCCACCAGTTGCTAAAACGATAGCGATATCTGAATGATTCATCAATAAGTTTGTACCTTCTAATGATGGTTGTTTAATCCATTGAATACAATCTTCTGGAGCTCCTGCTTTAATAGCAGCATTCAGCATAATTTGTGCGGATGCTTCTGAACATTTTTGAGCACTTGGATGGAAAGCAAAAATAATTGGGTTACGTGTTTTGATTGAAATTAATGCTTTAAATAATGTTGTTGAAGTAGGGTTTGTTACCGGTGTTACTCCACAAACGATTCCAACAGGAGTAGCCACTTCGATTAGTTGGCTTTGCTCATCGTCACTTATGATTCCAGCAGTTTTATCATGTTTGATTGTATTCCAGATAGACTCTGTAGCAAACATATTTTTTATACATTTATCTTCATAAATTCCTCTGCCTGTTTCTTCAACTGCCATTTTAGCTAAAAGCATGTGTTCATTTAATCCTGCTATTGCCATCTGATGACAAATATGATCGATTTGTTCTTGATTCATCGTTTCTAATGTTGCTAATGCTTTTTTACCTTTAGTTGTCATTTCATTAATAGCCACTTCGATAGGTGATTTTTTGTCTGCAACCTCGATTGTGTCTTTTTTAACTTTATTATCTAATTTTGTAGAAGTCATTTTATATTCCTCCGTTTTTTTATTGTTAACTTATTCACAACCTAATCATAATTCATTCATATTAAAATGTAAAGCTTTTTTCATCATTTTATAAAAAAAAGATTATTCGTTAATAAAACGTCGTATTAAAGCGCTTTCTTTCTTTCTTTCATCTTCTTAAAGAGCAAAAAATAAAATTCTAATTAAATTCATCAAATGATATTCATTTCACAATGAATGCAAAAAGAAGACTATTCTATTCATGTATTTTTGATGATTACTAGATAGAAAGTACCTTTAAAATGTTTTTTTATCTTTTATGCTCCATTTAATCAACTTTATATCAAAAAAGATACCTTAAAAATTAGAATAAATCTAATTTAAGGTATCTCCAAATTATTATTCAAAAATAGCTATCTTCATTGTAACTACTCTTATACTAGATTAATTGATTGCTACAAATTTTGTTGAGGTAGTCGCCTACACACTACTAAATGAAAGTATCTTATTTTTAAATCAAAATAAGCAAAAGAAAAGATTCCTCTCTTTTCTTTTGCTTATTTAGTCGTACATTGTTATCTAGTTAAATCGCTATCTTCTGGTTCTGCCTCAAATGTTTCAATTGTAGAAGCTACTGCTAAATCTTTGATGCGGGCAATTGCACGTCTTTCAAAAGTTAAAAAGATACCTTCGCAATTTAGAACTACAGTTTTATCCGTTTCATTGATTTCATCAATTACTCCATGTAAACCACCGATTGTAACAACACCATCGCCTTTTTTCATTGAAGACAACATATTTTTAGTTTTGTCTGCAGCCTTTTTTTGAGGTCTGATCATCATGAAATACATTAAGCCCATAATTGCAGCAAAAGGTAAAATACTAATAAGAAATTCCATTACTTCACTCCATTCTATATTTTAAAAATTAATCTCAACACTAACTGTACCAAAACTTACTCGTTAGTACCACTTATTTTTTTATTAAGTTTTAGAAATTTTTTGCATTTGGCTTATTGTAGCCGTATTCTTCAAAAAAGCTTTCTCTATATTCTAATAGATTGTCTTCTCTAATAGCTTGTCTAACCTCTTTCATCACATTCAAGAGAAAATAAAGGTTGTGGTAACTTGTTAAACGTAAGCCAAATGTTTCATCTGCTTTGATTAAATGACGAATATAGGCACGACTATAATTTTTACATGTATAACAATCACATTTTGGATCTAATGGGCCAAAGTCACGCTCGTACTTAGCATTTTTGATAACTACTCGTCCTTGACTTGTCATCACTGTACCATTTCTTGCTATTCTAGTTGGTAAGACACAATCAAACATGTCTACTCCTCTTATTACTCCATCAATCAGTGAATCAGCTGTTCCAACACCCATCAAGTAGCGTGGCTTATTTTCTGGTATCAAAGGCGTAGTGTATTCAAGTACTTCATTCATTGAATGCTTGGGCTCTCCTACTGATAATCCTCCGATTGAATAGCCAGGAAAGTCCATTGCAACAAGTTCTTTGGCGCTTTGCTCACGCAATTCTTTGTATCCTGCTCCTTGAATAATACCAAATAGACCTTGACTGTTAGGTTTAGCATGAGCCTTTAAACCGCGCTCTGCCCAACGTGTTGTCCGTTCTACAGATTTCTTTACGTAGTCGAAACTTTCATCAAAAGGTGGGCACTCATCAAAACTCATCATAATATCTGGACCTAATTTATTTTGAATTTGAATCGCTTTTTCAGGTGAAAGAAACATTTTGGATCCATTTAGATGATTTCTAAAATGTACACCTTTTTCTTCAATTTGTCGTAAATCGCTTAAAGAAAAAACTTGAAAACCACCTGAATCGGTTAAAATTCCTTTATCCCAATTCATAAATTTGTGTAGTCCACCTGCTTCCTCAACGATATCTTCACCAGGTCTAAGCCATAAATGATACGTATTGCTTAAAATAATATTTGCACCCATCGATTCTAATTCCTCTGGAGCAATACTCTTAACGGTTGCTAATGTCCCTACTGGCATAAACATCGGTGTTTCAAAAGTTCCGTGTGGAGTGATGATTTCTCCTAAACGGGCACCTGTATGCTTTTCTTTTTTTATTAAACGGTATTTAATTGCTGGTTCTGACATATTTTTTCCTACTTTCGTTATACTTTAAAAAAGTGTATTTAGTGCTTATCTAATTGTAACTTACTAACTATACTAATGTTTTTATCGATTTGCAAATTCATTTTACAAATAAAGTACATATCATTTGTAAGCGGTATCTTTTTATGGTATATTATGAGTGTAAAGAGAGATGCAAGTATGAGTGAATGAAAGAATTTCTAAGTTGTTTAGTTTCACAGAAACAATTAATTCAATATTTGTTTTAGTTTACCAGATTCACATTTTTATTAAGCAACGTTTGTAAACGATTAGTAAGAGTGTTAGTAGTAAATTTAAGAACCCTTTTTTACACGTTAGAAGAATTAGCTTAGTTTAGTGTTACGAATGAAGTAAAGTAAGATGTATGTCGTTTATGAAAAGAGATTCAGTAGTTAAGTATCAAGTGTTTAAAGAATAAAAATAGTTCACTCATACCTCTCTTAAAAAAAGAGAAGTTGGCGTTTTTAGCCGGCTTCTCTTTTTTATTTTTTAATTCTCTCTAATGACTAAACTCATTCATTACTTTACAAACATGGCATCTCCAAAACTAAAAAAGCGGTATTTTTCTTTTACCGCATGCTCATACGCTTCCAATACTTTCTCTCTACCGGCGAAAGCACTGACTAACATAACAAGAGTAGATTTTGGTAAATGAAAGTTTGTTAGGAAAGCATCAATCAGTTTGAATTTATAACCTGGAGAAATAAAAATGCTTGTCCAACCACTGTCTGCTTTAATTTCACCATCAAACTTAGTTCCAATTGTTTCAAGTGTTCGAATAGACGTTGTACCAACTGCTATAATTTTTCCTCCAGCAGCTTTCACTTCATTCAATTGGCTAGCTGCCTCATCGGATAATCGATAGAATTCAGAATGCATCTCATGGTCTTCAATTGAATCAACGCTTACTGGCCTAAATGTCCCTAAACCAACATGAAGCGTTAAGAATACAAGTTTAACTCCTTTTGCTTTAATGTCCTCTAGCAATTCTTGTGTAAAATGTAGTCCTGCAGTGGGAGCTGCAGCAGATCCGTTTTCTTTAGCATAAACTGTCTGATAACGTTCATTGTCTTCTAAGCGTTCTTTTATATAAGGAGGCAGTGGCATTTCGCCAAGCGATTCTAATACTTCTAGAAAAATCCCTTCATAATAAAATTCGATTATTCGACCACCATGGTCTAACTCTTCTTTTACAACAGCTTTTAAACGGCCATCACCAAATGAAATTTTCGTTCCAATCTTTGCTCTTTTTGCAGGTTTGACCAATGTTTCCCATTGATCATCAGCAGTATTTTTTAACAACAAAACTTCTAAGTGTCCACCTGTTTCAGGTTTGACTCCATGAAGTCTGGCTGGCAATACACGTGTATCATTCATAACTAACGCATCACCAGACTCTAGTTCATTTAAAATAGCTGGAAAGTATTCGTCTCTTATTTCACCACTTTGTTTGTTCAATAGCAATAGCTTTGAGCCAGAGCGATCTTCTAATGGAGTTTGTGCAATTAACTCCTCTGGTAATTCAAAATCAAAATCATTTGTTGATAACATAACTTAGCGCCCCTGTTCTTAATTGTTTTTAGGATAACCTAAATGATCAAACCCTAATTGTGTAACAATTCTACCACGTGGCGTCCGTTGAATAAAGCCCATTTGCAATAAATAAGGTTCCACCATGTCTTCAATTGTTTCCATTTCTTCTCCAATATTAGCTGCAATTGTTGAAAGCCCTACTGGCCCACCTTGATAAATTTCAATCATTGTTCGGACCATTTTTTGATCGACGAAATCTAATCCCTTTTGATCGACTCTTAACATTGTTAAAGCTTCGTCTGCTACATTTTTATCTACTACACCATTTGATTGTACCTGTGCATAGTCTCTCACTCTTTTTAATAAACGATTTGCTACACGTGGTGTTCCTCTAGATCTTCTAGCAATTTCTAATGCACCTTCAGAATGAATTTCGGTCTGAAAAATATCAGCAGAACGAATGACAATATCGCTTAAATCTTCAACTGTATAATATTCCATATGGGACACAATCCCAAAACGATCTCGTAAAGGGGCAGATAACATCCCTGCTCTAGTTGTTGCACCTATTAGTGTAAAAGGTGGTAAAGGAAAATGAACAGGATGAGCTGTTGGGCCTTGCCCAACAATGATATCAACAAAGTAATCTTCCATTGCCGAATAAAGCATTTCTTCTACCATTCGTGGCATTCTGTGAATTTCATCGATAAATAAAACATCACCTGGCTCTAATTCATTTAGTAACGCAACGAGGTCTCCGGCTTTTTCAATTGCCGGACCACTTGTCGTACGAATATTGACTGCCATTTCGTTAGATATCACCATTGCCATTGTTGTTTTACCTAGTCCAGGTGGACCATATAAGAGCACATGATCTAATGCCTCTTCTCTACTTTTAGCAGCTGAAATATAAATACCCAATTCTAATTTTAACTTTGACTGACCGATGTATTGATTTAGATATTGAGGTCTTAATGATTTCTCAATCGATAACTCATCTGAACTATCACTTTCTCCCGAGATAATACGTTCTTGATCCGACATCCTTCATTCACCTCTTTTTATGAACCCATTTATTTTTTCATTAATAAACGTAAAGCTTCTCTCAAGTAAGCATCCGTTGTTTCTTTATTCATCTTACGAATTTTTGGTTCAACTTTTTTTATCTCTTTCGTACTGTATCCAAGAGCTGTTAATGCTTCTATAGCTTCATTCACTGGTTTTTGGTCCTGTGATAAGCTTAATTCTTGTTGCATAACTCCATCAATCGGTACTCTAATGATTTCTAAATCATCTAATTTCCCTTTCAAATCTAAAATGATTTGAGCAGCAGTCTTTTTACCTACTCCTGGAAATTTCATTAAATAAGAAACCTCTTCATTTTCAATAGCATAAACTAGACCTGCATGGTCATCATTTGCTAGTATTGCTAAACCACTCTTAGGACCAATACCAGATACGCTAATTAGTTTTAAATACAATTGCTTTTCATTGTAGTCTTTGAATCCATACAAAGTAATGGCATCTTCTCTAACCGCTTGATGCACATAGATGATTGTTTCTTGGTTTAATTGGTTTGAAAATCGAAAAGGATTTGCTATATAAAGCAGATAGCCTATTCCATTTAATTCTACTACTATATACGCAGGGCCAATAAAAGTTACTATGCCCTTAAGGTACTCATACATTCTTTTAGCTCCATTCATTCAGATATCCAGGAAGCCTAATAAGCACACCTGTTCCCTTTTCATTCTAACATATTTAACCATTTAAAAGAACGTTCTAAAACCATTGTTTGTGTCAAGTTTTTCTCGGTCGTCCTATTACTAGGCTAGTTTGGCGTTCTATTTTTGTACACCTATCTGCTACCGCACGGCTTTGCCGTTTGCTGGCCCATCTGTTTGGAGAACGTTCCAAAAAAATGGAACCTTCCCCAAACAGACAGGAATTATCGAAAACTTTTAATTAACTGCCCCATTGCTGAAGAATGAGGGGCATAAAACGGAATCGTCCCTTTCTTTGCCCCAACTGACTGACGCGTCTTTTGATGCATTAAAGACGATACACGAACGGTTTGTTTCACCTTACGTTGTTGTCTTGTACTTCTAGTTTGCTGGTGAAGATAAGCTTCACGTAACGTTTGATTTAAGATCCCTTGTTTCACTTTTACCATGGCTTCACAACCGACTTCGCTCCAATGCATTCCACGTTTTTTCATCCGATAAGAAATATGGCGTTGATTCGATTCCATTGCGCCTAAACCTCTGGCATCCTTCGGTACTTGTTCTACTTTTTCTCGCCAATCAAAAATCCGATCCCAATTTCTTAAAAGATAAGTTCGAAAACTAGTCAGTTTTTCTACTGCCTGTGTTTCTTCTAAGGTACTTTCATAAGTGTCCAACCAGATCGTTAGGGCCTCTAAATCATGTTTTTTAAGCGCTTGATGAATGTTCTGTTTAAAGAGATTACTTTGTACACCAAAAGCACGGTTCAGGCCTTGAAAGATGTGATAAGCGTCTAATTGATTCAACACGGGATAATTCGACTGCGAAAAAGTTTCTTGGAATTTATCTGCGGTATAGCCTAGTCCACCATCGCTATTGGTAATGATTTGAGCGTGTTGTAACGCGTAATGAGTCGCTGTAAAAGCCTGTACTTCTGCCCAAAAACCAGCCGTCTTTTTAGTCGTCATAATGGCTTTAGGCTCCTTCAAGGAGACTCTCTTTCCATTTTTCTGCCAGCCTTCATAAACAATTGCATGATGAACCTCTAAACTTTTTTTCTTTGTTGTCCCACGGACAAATACACCATCTGCTTCGGCATAGAAATAATCGACTTTTTTTCCTTCTGGTAACGCTGCTGACTCTTCTAGCTCGATCACCATTTCTTCGTCTTCATGCGCTTGTGCTTCTCCCACTCGTTTAAGGAGGCTGCCTACTGTTTGATGGCTCATCGTTACTGCTGTCCACTCTTTCAGTGTTTCAGCGGTGTCCCGATAGGTACACTTACTGGCTAACTCTGCTACTTTGACTTCTACGAGTGGACTGTGACGTTGGTATTTTCGAATCCCCAACCACTCATCTAATGGATAATGATTTTGATTCTCTTGATCTGCCATTAAAGTACGACGGTAACGGACAAATCCAAAAATAAATTGGACTGTTTTCCAATCTTCTCGCTTTACTTTCCATCCTTCTTGTTGCTTTTGTTCCTTAATCGTTTGGTTTATGTGTATAAATATATCTCCTAATAATTCCGTAAATACTTCATACATATAAAGCTGAATAGATTCTTCTGTAGCAATTAAATCACTTGATTCCTTTATTATTTTGTATAATTTTGATATAATGTTATCCATAAGAAGGCCTCTTCCATTTATGTATTTGCCGCGTAAGCATACATTTATGATAGAACGCCTTCTTTATTTTTGCTAGTAAAAAGATAATATCCTCTCGAGAACTATTTTACACGTACAAACCATTTATCTTTTTTTATCTAGTCTAATCAAACAAAAAATCCTCCACTAAAAAATAGTGAAAGATTTTTTAAATTCAAGTATATCAAGCAAATAGTCTCAAATAAAAACCATAACCTTCTTGTTCTAATTGTTCTTTTGGAACAAAACGTAAGGCTGCAGAATTAATGCAATAACGCAATCCACCTGCTTCAGTTGGTCCATCATTAAAAACATGACCTAAATGTGAATCTGCTTCTTGACTGCGGACTTCTGTTCGTTTCATACCTAGTAATCTGCGATCTGTTTTTTCGATTATTTCTTTAGAATCAATCGGTTTCGTAAAGGAAGGCCATCCGCATCCAGCATCGTATTTATCTGTTGAAGAAAATAAAGGTTTCCCGCTAACTACGTCAACAAAAATACCATCCTCATAAAAGGCATCATATTCTCCAGTAAATGGACGTTCGGTTGCTTCATTTTGAGTGACTTCATATTGGATAGGTGTTAATTTTCTTTTTAATTCTTCTTTTTTATCATTTTTCATAACTATCCTCCTATTCTAGGCTGGAAAATTTCCTAAGTGGCCAATCAATTCATCTTTGAAAATAGTTTCTCTTTACTTAGTGGCAGAAGTTTCTATTTATTTCTTCCTTTATTTTAACTTATATCCAGCAATGCTTCAAGTTATTGGATTGTCTGGATGGTCCAATTTATTGTTAGAAAAATAATGTTAGTTTGCGAATCTTTACTACTAATAGGTGTTGACCATACTTTCACTAATAGCCCAAAGTTTACTAGCCACTTCTTTATCCTTTGATCGTTTTGATGATTCTATTGCACTATTTTTATAATAATACTTTCCAGTTAAGCCTTCTACTTCTTTTGAACTAGATAAATACACAGACGTACTAGCCGCTTTTTGAGCAGTTTGAAAAAACGGTTGTAAACTTTGCATAATAACTTTACCAAATCCGGTATCTCTATTTACCGCAAAATTACTTTTAACTGTACCTGGATGCAAAGCATTTACTGTCACTCCGGTATCTTCTAACCGACGAGCTAATTCATATGTAAATAGGATATTCGCTAACTTAGATTGAGAGTACGCTTTTACCACATTCCATTCATGCTCTAAATTGATATCTTCAAAATGTATCTTGCCAATCTTATGCGCTCCTGAAGCTACAACAACAATTCTTGCTGGAGTACTTTTTATTAATAAATCTAACAATAGATTTGTGAGCAAGAAGTGACCTAAATGATTGACTCCAAATTGTAATTCGTAACCGTTTTTTGTTTCGTGTCTACCAGGTAATAATACCCCAGCGTTATTCACTAAAACGTCTAATCTATCGTATTTACGTTTAAATAAGTCACAGAAATCTCTCACACTGTCTAAATTAGCGAGATCACAAATCATTAGTTTTACCGTAGGATTCTTACTTATTTTTTTTATTTCTTTTAAAGCTTCTTCTCCTCTTGAACGATCACGACATACCATAACTACTTGTGCGTTCATTTTCGCTAACTCTATAGCTGTCCACTTACCAGTACCTGAATTAGCGCCTGTTACAATCACTACTTTATTTTCCATACGAAGTCACTCCTTCATTTTGATTTAATTTAAGACCAATTTATCTAATCTATTTACTATCTGACTAGTACTCATTTTATTATTAAAAAGTAACGATTCATTATGAAGTAAAGTACGGTTTTTATTTAAATAAGAAACTACTCCTATTTTTATGTTTTGATAGATAAAACACAAAATAGGAGTTGTTTTTAATTTTCCAACGATTTTTTAGTTCCTGTCATCTTAATGAGAATCTTGAATTCGTTTAAACATTTTTTCCATATCCTTATTCGTAAAACGAATCAATACAGGTCGACCATGAGGACAATTATAAGGATTTTTAGCCTTAGCTAAATCAGTTAATAATGAACGAGCTTCAGCGTCATTTAAATGATGATTTGCCTTTATGGATCCTTTGCAACTCATCATAATAGCTGTAGCTTCGCGGAACTTCGCTACGTTTACTGTCCCTTTTTCTAGCAACAAATCAACCAACTCTTTAGCTACTTGTTCTTCTGCTCCTTTATCAAACCAGATAGGATGGCTTCTTAATAAAAAACTATTTTGTCCGAATGGTTCTAAATGAACCCCAATATCTTCAAGAGCTTGCTGATTTTCTTTAATTTTGATGGTATCACTATTGGGATAATCTAAAATAATTGGAACTAAAAGCTCTTGTAAATCCGTACTTACTTCACCAATCTTTTCACGAAAGTATTCATATTTAATTCTTTCTTGTGCTGCATGTTGGTCTAATATATACAGCCCTTCCTCATTTTGAGCAAATAAATAGGTCCCGTGCATTTGACCAATATATTCTAATGTAGGCAAATGACTGTCTTGAGAAGTAGATTTTTCATTGGCTTCCATTAATTTTTCAGCTGTTCGAAAGTAGGATACCTGGTGTTCAGGCGATGAGACATTCCTTGCTTTCTCATCTTTTACAGGTGTATTTTCTGATTCATTTAAGACAAATACCTCTTCTTTTATCCTAGTTTCAACATCTACCTTACTTACTTCAGTCGCTTTCTGGCTATCATGATCTACTACTTTTGGTGTATTCCATCTGTCATCGTAGGACACTATTTTTTCAGTTAACTGCCCTTGTTCTACTGGACGATTAGAAAATTCCAATTTTGTTTGTTCAGTAGCCTGATCCATCACATCTCTTTTCTTTTTAAATGTCAGATTACTTAGCGCTTCAGGAATGAGCTGTTCTTTGCTTAAACAGTGGTAAATAGCAGATTCGATTAATACCATCAATTCTTTTTCTTTACTAATTCTTATTTCTTGTTTAGTTGGATGGACATTCACATCCATTAATAATGGATCTGCTGTAATCTCGATGACAGCGATCGGAAATCGACCAACCATGAGTTTTGAATGATAGCCAGCGATAATCGCTTTGTTTAATAAATAGTTTTTAATGTAACGTCCATTTATTATGATAGAAAGATAGTTCCGACTTGCTCTCGTCGTTTCCGGTAATGAGATATACCCGCTGATCTGAAAATCTAAATCCTTGCCTTCTATCTTTCTCATTTTTTTAGCTAGAGTAACACCATAGATTCCTGCTAACGTTTGTTTTAAATCTCCATTGCCAGCAGTTCTCATTAATTGATTTTCATCATGAACCAACCTAAACGCAATCCCAGGATGGCTTATCGCCAGTCTATTGACGATGTCTGTGATATTGGCAAGTTCCGTTTGAATGGTTTTTACGTATTTCAATCGTGCCGGTGTATTAAAAAATAAATTCTCTACTGTTATGGTCGTTCCTTTCCTGGATTGAGCAGAACGTTTTTCTATTACTCTACCACCTTTTAAATAAATAAAAACTCCTTCTTGATCGCCAGTTGACGTTTCTAGTGTGACTTCAGAAATAGAAGCAATACTTGGCAAAGCTTCTCCTCTAAATCCTAATGTACGAATTCTAAATAAATCATCTCGCGAATAAATTTTACTTGTCGCGTGTCGTTTAAAAGCATTCACTACTTCTTGTGTAGGGATTCCTTCGCCGTTATCGATAAGTTTAATCTTTTTAAGTCCAGCTTCTTCAATTAAAATATCTATTTGCGTACTTCCGGCATCAATTGCATTTTCAATTAGCTCTTTCACAACTGAAGCAGGTCGCTCAATTACTTCTCCAGCCGCTATTTGATTTGTTAATAGTTCAGAAAGTTCTTGAATTTTTGCCATTTTTTCTGTTCCTTTCTGTCTCTTTTAGCTTAATTGTCGTTGTAATTCATCTAAGATAGTTAAAGCTTCTAAAGGAGTGATCGTTAATACGTTTATTTCAGCTAACGCTTTTACTATAGAAACTTCTTTCTCGTTTGCGAGTCCAAATAAAGAAAGCTGTTCGTCTTTTTCTACTGTCTTATTTTTTTGAGACACGATGTTTTTCGTCTCTTTTGTTTCTTGAACGGTTGCTTCTAACACCCATTCTTCTTTTTTTTCAAGCCGCTCTAAAATAGTAGCTGCTCTGGTTAATAAGTCTGTCGGTAACCCAGCTAACTTAGCAACATGTATCCCATAACTTTTATCAGCAGCTCCTGGTAGCATCTTGTGTAAAAAGATTAATTCGCCATCTTCTTCTATTGCTCCTACATGTGTATTGACTAAGCCTTTTAACTCTTGATCTAAGACCGTTAACTCATGATAATGAGTAGAGAACAATGTTTTTCCATGTACATGATTATGAATATACTCGATAATCGCTTCCGCTAAAGCCATACCGTCGAATGTTGCTGTTCCTCTACCGATTTCATCAAATAAAATTAAACTGTGTTTAGTCGCATGGCGTAACGCTTGATTGGCTTCTATCATTTCGACCATAAATGTACTCTGGCCAGAGATTAAATCATCTGCTGCTCCAATCCGAGTGAAAATCCGGTCAAATATCGGTAATTGTGCTGATTGTGCTGGAACAAAGCAACCCATTTGAGCCATAATGACCGTTAAGGCCAGCTGACGCATGTAGGTGCTCTTGCCAGACATGTTTGGTCCAGTTATTAACATGATCTCTGTCTGCTCATCCATTTCAACGCTATTGGGTACATAAGTTTGTTGACCCAATACCTTCTCTACAACAGGGTGTCTACCATCTTTCAGTATCAGTTCTCTACTATCATAAGTTAATAGTGGTCTCACATAATGGTATTTCTCACTGATTGTAGCAAAGCTTTGTAGGACATCAATCGTCGCTACCGTCTTAGCCAATAATTGAAGTCTATCAATGTATTGTTTAACTTCATCTCTTACTTTGGTAAATAACTCATATTCTAAAGCTAAAGACTTTTCTTCTGCTTCCAGAATCAATGTCTCTTTTTCTTTTAATTCAGGAGTAATGAATCGCTCTGCGTTAGCCAGAGTTTGTTTGCGCTCATAGAGTCCTTCAGGAAGGTTAGCCAGATTAGATTTAGTTATCTCAATGTAATAACCAAATACACGATTGTATCCAATTTTTAACGTTCTTATTCCTGTTTTTTGCCGCTCTTGCGCTTCTAGTTGAGCAATCCATTGCTTACCATTACGCATAGCATCTCGGTAAAGATCCAATTGTTCATCGTATCCGTCTTTAATAACATTTCCATCTTTTAGCGAAAGTGGTGCATCTACATGAACTGCTCGCTCTATTAAATCCACAACTTCAGGTACATCATCTAGATAAGTGACTAAGTTATCCCATTCACCTTTGTTTAGTAAGGCAATAATTTGTTTCAAAAGTGGTATTTGTGACAAAGAGGTTTTTAATTGAAGCAAATCTCGGCCATTAACATTTCCAAAAGCTACTCTGCCAGCTAGACGTTCCAAATCATATACTCTTGTTAGGGCCTCGTTTAAATCAGTCCGCTCAAAGAAATGATTGATTAAACTTTCAACCACATCTTGACGTTCTTTTATAGGTTTTTCTTGTATTAGAGGACGATCAATCCATTGCTTTATTAACCGCCCGCCCATAGCTGTTTTTGTTTCATCTAAAAGCCATAGTAACGTTCCTTTTTTTTGACCTGTTCTAATAGAAGAGGCCAATTCTAAATTATGTTTTGAATAGTGATCCATTTTCAAAAAATGTTCCGGGATGTAAACCTCTGCTTTTTGTAAATGAGATAAACTTCTTTTTTGCGTGATAGTTAAATAAGATACTAATATTTTTATGGCTGAAAGAATTTCTTTATTCTCTACTTCAGTCGTTAAATAAGATAAAGACGCATTTTCTCCACTACTTTGCTGTGTGGAAATCATTACACCTAATTTAGTTTGTAACTCTATTTGTAACTCTACCTGTTTTGCTTCTTCAAAAACCACTTCTTTTGTCTTTAATCCACTTAATTCATTAATCACTTCTTCTACAGAAATTAATTGAGTCGCCTTCAATTCTCCTGTGCTTAGATCAGCATAGGCAAGGTTGAACTGATTTGTATCTGTCACAGATAATGCAGCTAAATAATTGTTGGATTTTGCATCCATATTTTTTGATTCTATAGCTGTTCCAGGTGTAATCAATTGGACAACTTCGCGTTTAACCATCCCTTTAGCCGTTTTAGGGTCTTCTACTTGCTCACAGATGGCTACCTTGTATCCTTTTTCAATTAACACATCAATGTATCCTCTGGCTGCATGATAAGGTACTCCGCACATCGGTATCGGGTTCTCAGCATTGCGATTACGACTAGTCAGTGTAACTTCTAATAGTTGAGAAGCTTTTATCGCATCTTCGTTAAACATCTCATAGAAATCACCTAAGCGATAAAATAAAAACGCATCTGGGTAGTGTTTTTTAATTCCTAAATATTGTACCATCATAGGTGTATGTTCTGTTTTTTGTGACATGCTTATTTCCTTTCTTACTTTTCTATTTTTAATAGGCCCTATTACTTAAAATTATTGCCAAATGGACGATCATCATTTATAACGATATTTTCAATTTTCTTTGCTGCCCCAGTTGTATCATCAATCTCTATAAAGCAACCGGATAATAATTTACGTCCTTCTTTAGGTACCTCAAATCGTGTTGGCATTTGAGTTAAAAAGCGATTAATAACTGCCTCACGTCGCATTCCTAATATCTCGTCATATGGACCAGTCATTCCTACATCGGTCAAGTAAGCTGTACCCGCTGGTAAAATGCGAGCGTCGTTTGTTTGTACATGAGTATGCGTACCGACCACTGCAGAAACTCTGCCATCTAAGTACCATCCCATTGCTTGTTTTTCACTAGTCGTTTCAGCATGAAAATCAACAAAAATCAAAGGGGTCCTTTGACTTGCTTCTTCGACTAACTCATCTGCTTTTCTAAAAGGATCATCTACGTCAGACATAAATACTCGACCAATTAAATTAATGACAGCTAATTCTAATTGGTTGACTTTGATATAAGCAATGCCATTGCCTGGTGTTCCTTCAGGATAATTAGCTGGACGAATCATTTTTTTAGCTTCATTAATAAATTCAAAAATTTCTCGGTTATCCCATGTATGATTTCCCATCGTAACGATATCTACTCCATCTTGAAGAAACCCTTTATAAATTTTTTCGGTAATGCCTCTTCCCGCTGCTGCATTTTCGCCATTTAAAATAGTGACTTGTGGTTTGTATTGTTGTTTTAATTTGTGTAGTTGATCATGAACCATTTCTCGTCCCATTGATCCTACAACATCTCCAATAAATAATAGTCTCATTCTATTGCCTCTTCTCTAGATAATTGCATTAAACCTATTTTAACAATAATTTGTAGTAAAGAAAAGCAACGAAATACTCTCATTGACCCTTTCTTTATTCTTTAATGATAAAAAAGATACGAAACGAATGTGTATTACTCGTTACGTATCTTTTTATTTTATTTTTTGAAGTTAACTATTTTGCGTACTCGACTGCTCGTATTTCACGAATAACCGTTACTTTGATGTGTCCTGGATAATCTAACTCATCCTCAATCATATTTCGAACATCCCGGGCTAAGCTGATCGCTTCTAAATCATCAACCGAATCCGGTTTAACCATAATTCTTATTTCACGTCCTGCTTGAATAGCATAGCTTTGTTCTACACCTTCGAAGCTATTAGAAATACTTGCTAACTTTTCAAGACGGTGGATATAATTTTCAAGTGACTCACTTCTAGCTCCTGGTCTTGCAGCAGATAGAGCATCTGAAGCTGCAACTAAGACAGAAATAACTGAAGTAGCTTCTACGTCCCCGTGATGAGAGGCAATTGCGTTAATCACTGTTTCATTTTCTTTATAACGTATAGCAATTTCTGCACCAATTTCTACATGTGAACCTTCTACTTCGTGGTCTAGTGCCTTACCAATATCATGAAGCAATCCTGCGCGTTTAGCTAACGTTACATCTTCTCCTAATTCAGCAGCAAGCACTCCCGCCAACTTAGCAACTTCAATTGAATGTTGCAAGACATTTTGTCCGTAACTCGTTCTAAAACGCAAACGTCCTAGTATTTTTATGATATCAGGATGAATCGAATGTACTCCAACTTCGAATGTCGCTTGTTCACCAATTTCACGGATTCGTTCGTCCATTTCTTTGCGTGATTTCTCGACCATTTCCTCAATACGAGCAGGATGAATCCTGCCATCTTGAATAAGCTTTTCAAGCGTCATACGAGCAATTTCACGACGAATTGGATCAAATCCACTTAAAATAACTGCTTCTGGTGTATCATCAATAATTAAATCAATCCCAGTCAATGTTTCAAGGGCACGTATATTCCGGCCTTCACGTCCAATAATTCGGCCTTTCATCTCATCATTAGGTAGGGAAACGACAGAAACTGTCGATTCAGAAACCTGATCTGCGGCACTTCTTTGAATCGCTAGAGCAATCAAATCACGCGCACGACGATCGCCTTCTTCTTTTGCTTTCTCTTCAGAATGTTTTACCATAACTGCAAGTTCATGAGACAATTGTTCTTCTGTTTCTTCTATAATAATCTGTTTAGCATCTTCTCGTGAAAGAGCGGCTACGTTTTCTAACTCTATTTCTTGTTGTTCAACTAATTTTCTTGCTTGGTTCTCCAAATCGTCTAGTAATTGTTGCTTTGAACTTAATTTCTCTTCTTTTGCTTCAAGTGTCCGCTCACGTTTTTCTAAGCTATCGTTTTTACGGTCAATATTATCTTCACGCTGCACTAACCGATTTTCTTGTCTTAGAATCTCATTTCTTCTTTCTTTCAGCTCAGTTTCAATTTCAGTTCTATATTTGTAGTTTTCGTCCCTCGCTTCTAACATCGCTTCCTTTTTCATGGTTTCTGCTTCTCTTTGCGCTTCATCCAATATTCCAGTTGCTGTGTTTCTAGCACCAACCAATTCTTTTTCATGTTTCGATTTTCGGATGACATATCCTACAAAAATACCAACAATTAAAGTAACGATAGCGAAGGCTATACTGTTAAAATTCATTCTTCCACCTCCGTATCTTATTTAATTTTTTTTTCCTGTCTATCAATTATTAATTATCTGGTAGTACTCTGTACTTTTCCACCAATAAAACCTATCTATTATCTAAAGATAAAATAAAGGATACCTTAATTTTAATTGTCTACACTAGACATGTCAACTGAATAATAACTTTTAGGGCTGATTACCCTGTTTTTGTCGATAAAACAAGGCAAATATCTTTTTCATACGCTATTTCTATCTCTTTTTTCCTCAAAAAAAAAGCTAAAAGAAGATAAATTCTTTTAGCTTTTAAATAATTAAAAATTTATTTTTCTTCTGTTGAAGTTGGTTTATCTTTTTTTTCTGGAGTTGCGTCAGTTTTCTTTTTTTCAGTTTTTTCTGTTTCTTCTAACGCATCACCTATACCATAGGCTGCACGTACTTTTTTCTCTATTTCGGCTCTTAACTCAGGATGATCTAAGAAATAGCGTTTTGCATTTTCACGTCCTTGCCCAATTCTTTCACCTTCATAAGAATACCAAGCTCCTGCTTTGTCAATGATGTCTTTTTCTGACCCCATATCTACGAGTTCACCAACTTGAGAAATACCTTCTCCATACATAATATCAACTTCTGCTACTCTAAACGGCGGAGCCACTTTATTTTTTACAACTTTTATTTTCGTACGGTTTCCCACAATATCTGTCCCTTGCTTAATTTGTTCTGCACGTCTTACTTCTAAACGAATAGTTGCATAAAATTTAAGAGCACGACCACCCGGTGTTATTTCAGGATTACCAAACATAACTCCTACTTTTTCACGAATCTGATTGATGAACAAAGCGATTGTTTTTGTTTTATTAATTGAACCGGATAATTTACGAAGAGCTTGAGACATCAAGCGAGCTTGTAAACCAACATGGCTGTCTCCCATTTCGCCTTCGATTTCTGCACGAGGAACTAATGCCGCTACTGAATCAATAACAACAATATCTACAGCTCCACTCGAAACTAATGCATCGGCGATTTCTAAGCCTTGTTCGCCTGTGTCAGGTTGTGATAAAAGCAACTCATCAATGTCTACTCCCAATGCTGCTGCATATTTAGGATCCAATGCATTTTCAGCATCGATAAACGCAGCTATTCCGCCTTGTTTTTGAACTTCTGCCACTGCATGCAATGCAACGGTTGTTTTACCTGAACTTTCTGGTCCATATACTTCTATAATTCTTCCTCTTGGAAAGCCACCTACCCCAAGTGCTACATCTAGTGCCAATGAACCACTTGGAATAGTTGAAATACGAGTATCAACTTTTTCTCCTAACTTCATGACTGAGCCTTTACCAAAATTTTTCTCAATTTTTTTCAATGCTAATTCTAACGCTTGCTTACGATCTTCTGCCATTTTATATCCCCCTAGACTATCTGCTTAATGCTTTTTTTTTATCTAATTAGTTTTTATTTTTATCCGTATCACACCATCTATCATACTTTCTTTTTTCATAAAATGCAAGAAAAAAGCGAACAAACATTCGGTATGTTTTCACTATTCTCTTTCAAACACATTTAATAAATTTTTTCGCTGATTTGCTTGTTTAATAGATCTCTATAGATTAAATACAATCCTGATAAAACTGAAAGTTCTCTATTTTTGTTTCTATCGCCTTCAAAATGAAAACATTTTGCATACGTTTCTTTATTTTTTACTGCTATACCTATCCAGACTGTACCTGGTTTTTTATTTTCTAGTTCTAATGGACCAGCTACACCTGTAAATGAAATTCCTATATCCGATTGAAATATTTTTTTAGTATTTTCAGCCATTTCAATCGCACACTGACTACTAACAACACCAAATTGATCTATCGTTTTAGAGTCAATACTAAGCTGTTCTTTTTTTATCCGGTTACTATAAGTAACTAGTCCACCTTCAAAAAATTCAGAGGCGCCAGATATACTTGTTAGCATACTTTGAAAAGTCCCACCTGTTAGGCTTTCAGCTGCTGACAGTGTTAACTTTTTCTCTTTTATTAATTCACTAACGACTTTGACTAAACTCGTGTCGTCACCATAGCCATATATATAGTCCCCAACACGTTCTCTTATCATCGCTTCTAGATTATCGAGTTTCCCTTTACAATCCGTATCGGAGCTTCCATTTGCTGTCAAACGCAAGCTGACTTCGTATTTACCAGTATAAGAAGCAAGTGTTGGATTTACTTGGTTTTCAATTAAATCATCAAGCAACGTAACCAGACGCGACTCACCGATTCCGTAAAAGCGTAAAACTCTTGACATCAAAACGGTATCTTTTGATAGTTGTTTTAATAATAACGGTTTTGCTTCTTGTTCAAACATCTTTTCTAATTCATGTGGAGGACCTGGTAGTAGTAGATAAAATTGATTTTCTAAGTTTAAAAACATTCCTACTGCCAGCCCATTGTTATTTTTTAAAACAATGGACTCTTCTATTACTAAGGCTTGAAGCTGATTATTTTCTGACATTGGGTGTTTTCTTTGTTCATGAAATAAGTGTATTTTTTCTAATGCTGCTTTATCCATTACTAATTTTTTACCCAGATGATCTGCTATTACCTGCTTGGTTAAATCATCTTTAGTTGGGCCTAAACCACCAGTTAAAATAACTAAATCACTTCTTTTTTCAGCACGTTCTATTTCCTCTTTTAATCTTTTAGGATTATCTCCTACAACAGACTGGTGATAGACTTCAATCCCTAGTGTCGCTAATTCTTTAGACAAAAAAGTTGCATTTGTATTGACTACCTGTCCTAATAATAATTCTGTTCCAACTGCAATTATTTCAGCATTCATTAAATTCTCCTCACTCCTAGTTAATATACGCTTCTTACTTGTATTTTTTTTATATCAACTAGTATTCAATCATTTAATTTAGTTGTTGTTCAATCGTACCTAAAAATAGACTGGAACAAATTGTCCCAGCCTACCTTATTTATAGACTATTTTTAAGTAAACTAAGTTACATTGATCCTTTAAAAACACTCTTATTTTTTATAAAATAATCCATTCCTGAATAAATAGTAAAGAACAAACAAATATATAACATACTATCAGCCATAGGAATCCCTAACCCTTCAAAAGGTAAGTTATCTACTAACAATAGTATGATAGCAATCATTTGAGTCATCGTCTTGATTTTACCTGGCCATGCTGCAGCTAAAACTGTCCCACCTTGTTCAACTAGTAATAAGCGCAATCCCGTTACAGCTAGTTCTCTACAAACAATAATCGCTACAATCCATGAAGCTGCTAGGCCTTGCTCAACTAAAATAATTAAAGCAGTCATAACCAACATCTTATCAGCTAATGGGTCAGCAAATTTACCGAAATTAGTCACCAAACCTCTTGAGCGAGCAATTTTACCATCAAGCCAGTCTGTTATACTAGCAACTGCAAAGATAATCGCTGCTACCAGTTGTGTTAGTTGAATCGTTGATCCCCACAATTGGAAAACGCCCCAGTTTAAAGGAGCTAAAGCAATGACAACAAAAATAGGGATCATAAAAATACGGATAACCGTCAGTTTATTTGGTAAGTTCAAACTATCGCCTTCTTTCTTTATCATTAAATTTAAGACAACAAGAAAATCCTATAAAAAAGATTTCTTATTGTCTTGTTAACGTACTTTTTATTTATTAATTTTAAATTCAATCCGCTGTGTAATTGAACCAGCAGCTTCAGGAGCATATTCAACGATTGTGTCATTTAACTTAACAGATGTAACAGCTACATTTCCTATTACTAAGTTAATTTGTTTAGCATTTTCTGGAATAACAGCCTTCAGCGCATTCCCACTAGTTAATAGAGCTTGATCAATCATCACACCATCAATCTCTATACTCACCCAACTATCTCCACCTTCAGAAAGTAAGTTAACTTCACTTTTCTCAGGTATTCCTGATACCGTATAGGCTGTTTGAGAACCAGTAGATGACACAATAGCGACTGTTTGTTTTACTTTTTCTTTTTCAGCAATAGAAGATGCTAATTCTTCTGGTTCTTCATTCTCCGTTGAACTTAACTCTGAACTTGAGATGACTACTGTTTCTGAACTTTTTGTAATCATATCTTCTTTAGCGGTTTGATTCGTTTTAATAAACGCAAGATAAATAGACGTTATTATTATCACGACAACAACTAAAATGAGTAAAGTAGGCAAATAGCCTCTTATTTTTTCAAATAGATTGTTTCCTGATTTATTGCCCGATCGTGTCTGATTTGCAGACGCTTGTTCTACATATTCAGTGTCATGTGTGTGGGGAACACTATCCGTATAATCAGCTAACAACTGATCTCCATCAAGTCCAACCATATCAGCATATTGCTTAATGAAAGCTCGTGCATAAAATTTACCTGGCATTACATCGTAGTTATTTTCTTCAATTGCGATTAGGTAACGTTTTTGTATTTTCGTCATTTGTTGTAAATCATCTAACGTATAGCCTTTAGATTTTCTGGCTTCTTTTAGTTTTTCGCCGATTTCATTCATTCTATTTTCACCTACCAGTTCTCTTGTCTAGAGAGCATAAAAAGCTCATAACACTTTTCATTATAACACAACAAAAGTTTGAGAAACATCTCTTTTTAGTAATAGTCAAGAATAATTTTACTTTTATTCCTTTTTATTTCTATGACCTCATTTTTTATCTCAGCCATCCACCACTAACCACAATAGATTGACCTGTTAGATAGGCACTTCTAGGATTTAATAACTGATGAACCCAGAAACTAATCTCTGAAATACGACCCATCCGTCCAACTGGAATGTCTTCTCTAAGTTCGGCTAGTTCCGTTACACTAAAATCTGCATTCATTTTTGTTTCAATCGCACCAGGAGAGATTGCATTAACCGTTATCCCTTGGCTAGCTACTTCTTTGCTATAAGCTTTTACAAAAGCCAGTTGAGCCCCTTTTGTTGTACTATAAATAACTTCCATCGAACTACCTGATTCGCCATAAATAGAACTGATAAAAATAACTCTACCTGAACCAGAATAAGCTAATTTTGTTTGGAGTTTTTGCAACAATAATAATGGTGTTTTGACATGAACTGCCCACATATCATCCATTGTTTTAGACGTCACATCTGTTAGTAGCTGAAAAGTTGTAAAACCACTTGAAAAAATGACTGCATCCAGTTGGAAAATATTCCCAACAAATGCCTCAATTCCTAATTCATCTGTCATATCCAATTTAATTCCATAAAAATCTTGTTTAGGAAAAGACAATTGGTATATTTCAAGCTGTCTTTCAATACTCTTATCATCTGTGTGGTAATGCAAATATAAAGACCAACCACTTTCAGCTAATTCTTGTGCAATTCCCGCCCCAATATCACCACTGGCTCCCATAATTAGAGCTGATTTCATGCCTTTTCGTCTCCTTTAGGCAAGATATAAAAGACACTCATGTGGCTTTCTTGCATAAATTCTTCAGCTAGTTGTTTTATTTGATTTAATGTGATGGATTCAATAATTGGAACTAAGTCAAATAAGGTCGTTTCTCCATAATGTTGTTGGCTATATTGATTGGCAATGTACTCTAAAGAATTAAGAGATTGTAAAACTTGACCAATCATTCTTTTTTTAACTAGGATTAAGTGTTCTCGATTTAATTCTGGACTCATTTTTGCAGTTAATAAGATTTCTTTTATAACTGTACTAAACGTTTCTGGATCTTTAGTATCTCCTGCAATATCAGCAAAATAAAAAGTGCGTTCTAGGCTAAAACCATGCGAAAAACTGTCATCAATAACACCTGAATCATACAGCCTCAAATAATTATCGGAGGTTGGTCCTATTAATAAAGCTAACAGTAGATCCATCGTTGTTTTATAAACCAAGGCCTCTTCTCCTTCTGGAACTTGGCCAACACCTTTGATACCTATAATACTTTTTGGTCTTTTAACAGTCATTTTTATTGAATCAAAAGGGATAATATCGGTTATTTTTTCCTCAGGGAAGTAACGTTCAATTTCAGTTACTTCAGAAAAACTTTTTTTAGCTTGATTCAATTTAATTAATGCCATCATTTCTTCTGGATTCATTTTACCTACAACAAACAGATTCATATTACTTGGATGATAGAAGGTGTGATAACTTTCATATAATGATTCAGCCGTTATATCCATAATGCTATCAACAGTTCCTGCAATATCAATATGCAAAGGATGTTTAGGATAAAGATTCCCCAATAGTCCAAAAAATAAACGCCAATCTGGTTCATCTTCATACATTTGGATTTCTTGAGCAATAATACCTTTTTCTTTATCAACTGTTTCTTTTGTAAAATAGGGTTCTTGTACAAAATTTAATAATGTTTCGATATTTTCTTTGACGTTAGTTGTACTCGAAAACAAGTAACTAGTCTGTGTAAAACTTGTAAAGGCGTTAGCAGAAGCACCCTGTTTTCCAAATACATTAAAAACATCTCCATCTTTTTTTTCAAACATCTTGTGCTCTAAAAAATGCGCAATACCATCTGGAACGCGAACCAATTCATCGCCCTCACGAGGCACAAATTGGTTATCTATTGAACCATATTTAGTGGTAAACAATCCGTATGTTTTATGAAACTCATTTTTAGGTAATAAAGTAACAGATAAGCCATTTGATAATGTTTCCGTATAAATTGTTTCATTTAATTGTTCATAGTGTTTTTCATCCATTACTTAACCTCCTCAGATAGAAAAAATGTCGCCTTTAAATGAACTGAATTAGCTATCTCTACAATTTCTTCTTTTGTTACTTTTTCAATATTCTCCATCCATTCTTCTATACTCATAATGGAATTTTTAGCTAATTGATTTGAATAAGTGCGTTCAATTACTGCACTTGAATTATCTTCAGATTGAAGCAATTGATTTTTTAGCATCTGTTTTGTTTGGTGAATATCTTCCTCAGTAAAATTACCATTCTGCATTTCTTTTAATTGAAGTGTCACGATGTCCTTTACTTGTCCCATTTTTTTACTATCAATTCCCGTTTGGACAATCATCATTCCTCTAAAATTATCTAATGAACTAGAGGCATAATAAGCAAGACTTTCTTTTTCTCTAACATTTACAAATAATTTTGAGTGTGGGAATCCACCAAATAATCCATTAAATAGTTGACCAGCATAATAATTATCTTGAAGATAACCGATAGGAGTGGTGTATCCTAAATTAAACTTTGCTTGTTTAATTTCTTGTTGTTCTGTTTTTATTTTTACTTTTTTAACACTTGATGGTGTGTAAAAAAGCTCTTCTTTTTTTAATTTTCTTGGTTCAAAAGAAAATTCTCTAAATTGCTTTATTAGTTGGACTTCATCGACATCACCTAACACATAGATATCAACTTGATCTTCTTGAATCATTTTTTTATAATAATGGTACATTGTTTCTTCAGTGATTTCCTCTAAGTCTTCTTTAGTCCCAATGCTAGGAATTTTTTGATCATCTTCTTCAAAAAATAGTTTTTGCAATTCTAAATTGGCATATGTTTGTTTATCATCTGCAATTGAATCGTAATAATCCACTAAATTTTCTTTTTCACGAATAAAAGTGGCTTGGTTAAAACGCTCATCAGTAACGTTTGGTCTAAAAATAATTTCTTTCAAAAAATCAATTGATTTTGCTACTATTGAATCGCTCATTGTTAAATAGTTTTCATTCACAACATTTAACGACAACGTCAAGACGTGAAAAGCTCCTTTTTTAGTTACAGAACTCCCAAAACTTGCACCAAATAAATTAGATAATTCACTTCTTAAGGCTGTTTGCGTTGGATATTTTTCACTGTTTGTTTCAAGTAGACTAGATAATAATGCTCTTTTTGTTATTGTTTTTTTATCCAAAGGAGCACGAAACTTTATTACTATTCTGACTGTTTTATATTTTTCAGTTGGTATGATGTGAAGGTTAACTCCTTCAGTTAATTGGATTGACATTATTTTCCCCCTTATGCATATATAGACTCTTTTCTTTATCATAGTTTAAAATAAGTAAAAAGTGAAGTACTCTTAACTAACAAAAAAACAATTAGAAGATACTCTTCTAATTGTTTTTTTAATCTTATTTTGATTTGATATACGTTTTACCGTTTGCTGCAGGTCCTTCAGACTTCCCAATAACGCCTACTAATACAATAATTGTTATTAGGTAAGGGGCAACTTGTAGCCAAACACTTGGTACATCTTGAATAATTGGAATATAATTTCCAATTACACTTAGACTTTGAGCAAATCCAAAGAATATTGCAGCACCCATAGCACCTAGTGGATTCCATTTACCAAAAATCATTGCTGCCATAGCAATAAACCCTTGTCCAGCAATAGTTGAAGCTGAGAAATTCAAAGAGATAGCTTGAGCTTGAATTGCTCCACCCATACCACCTAATAAACCAGATAAAAGAACACCAGCATATTTTGTCATATAAACATTAATTCCTAATGTATCGGCTGCTTGAGGATGTTCTCCAACAGCTCTTAATCTCAATCCGAAACGAGTTTTGAAAAGAACAAACCAACAAAGAACAGCAATAGCTATTCCTACGAATGCAGGAGCCGACGTGCCTCTAAAGAAAATAGGCCCTAAGACAGGTATTTTTTCTAATAAAGGTATATTTGCTTTACCAAAATTTTCTGAAATGATATCTGTTTGTCCACGTCCATCATACAAAACACGTGTTAAAAATACGGCCAAAGCTGGAGCCATTAAGTTAATAACTGTTCCAGAAATAATATGATCAGCTCTTAAGTTTATTGTAGCAACCGCGTGGATAAGTGAAAATAAAATACCAATTAATCCACCAACAATTACACCAACCCAAGGTGTCCAGTTACCTAATTGTGATGCGAATGTTAAGTTAAAAACTACTGAACCAAAAGCACCCATTACCATAATTCCTTCAAGCCCAACGTTAACTATCCCGCTTCGTTCTGAAAACGTACCACCTAATGCTGTCAAAATTAGAGGAGCTGAGTAAACTAATGCTGAAGAAAAAACAAGTTGCAACACATTAATAATATCCATCTTATTTTACTCCTCCTTTATTTAATTTAGCACGCTTATCGACAACCATACGGATTAAATAGTTAGCACCGACGAAGAAGATAATAGAAGCAATAACAATATCAACAACTTCTGTGGGTACGTCTGCTACTAAAGGCATGCTGTTTCCACCAATTTTCAAAGCACCAAATAATAAAGCTGAGAATAAGATACCTACTGGATTACCTAGTCCTAGTAACGCAACAGCAATACCGTCAAATCCAATTGATGGTATTCCTCCTTGAACGAAGATATTTTGAAAAGTTCCCATACCTTCCATAGCCCCACCTAAACCTGCTAGTGAACCACTAATTAGCATAGAAATAATAATATTTCGTTTTGTACTCATTCCTGCATATTTAGATGCAAATGGATTTAAACCAACTGCTCGTATCTCGAAACCTGCTGTTGTCTTTTTCATAAATACCCAAACAACGACAGCCATAATTAACGCTAAAAAGATTCCTCCATGTAACGTAGAATTACTTGTTAAATCAGATAACCATGCCCAACGGAGACTTGCTCCTTCAGGGATGCGAGCTGTTGTATCAGATGATTCAGATAAAACATTTCTAATTAAATAATTTGCTGTATACAAGGCTGTATAATTCAGCATAATCGTTACAATAACTTCACTTGTATTAAAGTAGGCTCTTAAGAAACCTGCAATACCTGCCCATAAAGCACCAGCTAAAGCACCAACAATTAAACTTATAAATAATAAAATAATACCTGGTATTTCAGGGAATGATAATGCAAACCAGACTGAAAACAACCACCCAAGTAAAGCCTGTCCAGCAACACCGATATTAAAGAAACCAGCGGTATAAGCTACTGAAAATCCAAGTGCCGTAAAAATTAAAGGTGTTGCTTGTCTTAATGTTTCTCCAATATAAAATGAACTGCCAAATGCACCTTGTACCATGGCTTTATAGCCAGCAACTGGATTATAACCAAAAACCAACATAATTAATGCTCCTAGTAGTAATCCCAAAATAACTGAGAATACTGGAACTAATATATTATCCAATTTACTTTTATTATTCAACGTGAGTCGGCTCCTTTCCCAGTTCTTTTTCGACGGCAGCTCTGGCTTTTTCAAGAGATGAACCTGCCATTAATAAACCTAATTCTTGTTGAGTTGTTTCTTTTGGCTCAACAATAGCAACGATATTCCCTTCGTACATTACAGCAATACGATCTGAAACATTTAATATTTCATCTAACTCAAAACTCATTAACAAAACGGCTTTTCCATTGTCTCGTTGTTCAATCAAGCGTTTATGAATATATTCTATCGCTCCAACATCTAGTCCTCGCGTAGGTTGAGCCGCAATTAACAATGATGGATTACGGTCAATCTCTCTAGCAATAATAGCTTTTTGCTGATTTCCACCAGATAGAGCACTTGCTGGAACCGTTTCACTTTGAGTACGAACGTCAAACTCTTCAATTAATTTCTTAGCATACTCTTTAATTTCTTTAGGATTTAAAAAACCTTTATTGCTTAGCGGTTTTTTATAATAGGTTTGGATAGCAATATTTTCTTCTAGACTCATTGGTAAAATCAAACCATATTTATGGCGATCTTCAGGGATATGTCCCAAACCATTCTCAGTAATATTACGTGGTGTATTATTTTGAATTTCTTTTCCATTCAACTTAATTTTTCCACTTTCTGTTTTAGTTAGTCCGGTAATCGCTTGGATTAACTCACTTTGACCATTCCCATCGATTCCAGCAATGCCCAATATTTCTCCAGCTCTTACTTCAAGACTTAGCGATTTTACAGCTTCTAAACCTCGGCCTTCTTTAACGACAATATTTTCGACTGAAAGTACAACTTCTTTAGGATACGCTTCCTTCTTTTCAGTTTTGAATGAAACTGAACGGCCAACCATCATATCTGCTAATTCTTGTTGTGAAGTCGTCGATACATTAACAGTATCAATACTTTTACCACGACGAATAACCGTACACCGATCTGCAACTTCTTTTATTTCATCTAATTTATGCGTAATCAAAATAATTGACTTACCTTCGTTAGTTAGTGCTTTCATAATTTGCATCAATTCATTAATTTCTTGAGGTGTTAATACGGCTGTAGGCTCGTCAAATATTAGAATTTCTGCACCACGATAGAGCGTTTTTAATATTTCCACACGTTGTTCCATTCCAACTGAGATACTCTCTATTTTTGATGCTGGATTTACTAGCAAACCATACTTTTCTGATAATTCTTTAATGGATTGTTGAGCTGTCTTTTGATCTAGTATACCAGCTTTATTCGGTTCACTACCTAAAATAATATTCTCAGTAACCGTGAACTTTTTGACTAACATAAAATGCTGATGAACCATACCAATCCCTAACTTGTTAGCCATTCCAGGAGAATTGATGGTTACTTCTTTTCCATCAATCAAAATCTTTCCTGAAGTTGGCTCTAATAATCCTGATAAAATATTCATCAGAGTAGATTTTCCAGCTCCATTTTCACCTAATAAAGCATGGATTTCTCCTTTTTTAAGTTGTAAATTAATATTATCATTGGCTTTAAAGGTACCAAATTCTTTTGTTATACCTTTCATTTCGATAACGAAATTCGTTTCTGACACGATGGACTCACTCCTTTTAAACTACTTAAATTCATAATCCATTATACGTTATTTCTTATTCATGAGCTACATTGATTTTTTCAATTGTAACACTATTAACTAGTTTAAACCCTAAAAGTCATCTTTACTTCATAATGGATAAGAGATGAAAAGGCCGGAATAAACATCCGGCCTTTCTCTTGCATGAATTAATTTAACTTATACAGTAGTCATTTTTATGGTTTTTGAGGAACTTCAATTTCGCCGTCAATAACTTTTTGCTTGTATTCGGCTACTTTTTCTTTTACTTCATCTGTTAGGTTGCCGTCTGTTAAATCAACGCCACCTTCTGCTAAACCATAGTTTACAACTTCACCACCAGCAAAGTTACCAGCTAATGCTTCGTTTGAAATATCTTTAACTGCAGCGCCTACGCCTTTAAGTGTAGAAGCTAATGTCAAGTTACCTGTATCAAATTTACCTTCATCATTTTGATCACGGTCAACACCGATTACCCATAATTTTTTAGAATCATCAGCATTCATTAAATCTTTTGCTTCTGAGAATACACCGTTACCTGAATCTCCTGCTGCTTGATAAATAATGTCAATGCCGCTGCTATACATAGCTGCTGCTAGTTGTTTTCCACGAGCTGCATCACCGAAAGAACCTACGTATTCAACTTTTACATCTATTTCTGGCTTAATTTCTTTAACTCCAGCAACAAAACCTGCTTCAAAGCGTGAAATAACATCACTTTCTTGTCCACCAATAAAACCAATTTGTCCTGATTCAGTTGATTCAGCTGCTGCTACTCCTGCTAAAAATGCTGCTTCGTGATCTTTAAATAATACAGACGCAACGTTTGGTGATTCAATCATATCATCAATAATAACAAAGTGTTGGTCTTCATTTTGTCCTGAAACGTCAGTCATTGCTTCTTTTAATTTGTACCCGATTCCAAATACTAAATCAAATTTGGCTTGTACTGCACTATTTAAATTCGTCACGAATTCTGAATCTTCGTTTGATTGTAAGTATTTAAAACCTTCAGTTCCTTCTTCTTTATTGTTTTCTTCGCCCCACTCTTGCATACCTTCCCATGCAGATTGGTTGAATGACTTATCGTCTACTCCACCAACATCTGTTACCATCACTACTGAGAACTTATCATCACTTGTAGATGACTTTGTTGCAGAATCAGAAGATGTATCTGAATCACTTGATCCACATGCTGCTAATGTCGCTCCTGAAATTAATCCTAAAGCTAAAAGACTCATAAGATTGCGTTTTTTCATTAAAAAAACCCCCAACATTTTTTTAGCACAAATGAACTACATTCACTTGCCCTTATTAGTTATGATACCACCTTTAAATAATAAAATAAACAATTAAACGATGAATGTAACCGTTTTGCACAAAAAACGTTCACATTTTAATGCTATTCTAATCTTAGCCTTTTAGAAAGAGTTTTAAACACACTTTTCTTTATTAAAAAATCATTTATCTATTGTTAGATTTTTCTTCAGTGGGTTCTCCCGGAACTTCTGTAACATTAACTTTTCTTGGCTTACTTCCTTCAGATGGTCCAACGATACCACGCATTTCCATTTCATCAATTAATCGTGCAGCACGATTATACCCAATTCTAAAACGTCTCTGTAATAACGAGATACTAGCCGTTTGCATATCTATTATCATCTGAACAGCGTCGGTATAATACTCGTCTTGGGCTTCTCCAGTACTTGTTTCAGGTTCATCAACAGGCATCATTTCTTCTATATAATTTGCTCCCTGTTGTTTGGTGACATAGCTAACAACTCGTTCTACTTCTTCATCGGATATGTATGCTCCTTGAACACGAACTGGCTTGTTTTCCCCCATAGGTAAATACAGCATATCTCCTCTTCCAAGTAGTTTTTCTGCCCCACTGCTATCAATAATCGTTCGTGAATCCGTTCCACTAGATACAGCAAAAGCAATTCTTGAAGGAACGTTTGCTTTTATAATTCCTGTAATAACATCAACACTTGGTCTTTGTGTTGCTAAAATCATATGAATTCCAGCAGCTCTAGCCATTTGAGCAAGTCTAATAATAGCATCTTCTACTTCATTACTAGCAACCATCATCAAATCAGCTAACTCGTCTACTACAACTACAATAAAGGGTAAAGTAGGATGACCTTCTCCGTTTTCTAAATTCTTTTCTAGAATAAAATGATTGTAGCCTGTAATATTTCGCTGAGCACTAGCAGCAAATAATTCGTAGCGTTGTTCCATCTCAGAAACAACTTTTTGTAGCGCTTGTGCAGCTTTTTTAGGATTCGTAACAACTGGTGTTAATAAATGCGGAATACCATTGTATACATTTAATTCGACCATTTTAGGATCAATCATCATTAATTTCACTTCATTTGGCTTAGCTCTCATTAACAAGCTAGTTATGATGCCATTAATACAAACTGATTTTCCACTACCGGTTGATCCCGCTACTAATAGATGAGGCATTTTAGTTAAATCAGCCATTGTAACGTTACCAGATATATCTCTGCCTAAAGGAACTTCTAGTAATTTGTCACTATTTTTTACTTGTCCTTCAATAACATTTCTAAAAGCCACAAGACTTACTTCACTATTTGGAACTTCAATTCCAATAAATGGTTTCCCTGGAATAGGAGCTTCCATTCTTATATCCTTAGCAGCTAGCGCTAACGCAATATCATCACTAAGACTCACGATTCTACTTACCTTGACTCCTACTGCAGGTTGAATTTCGTATTTTGTCACAGCTGGTCCAAGATTTGCTTTTGTGACTTTAGCCTCTACTCCAAAACTTTTAAATGTTTCTTCAAGTTTTTTTACATTTTTTTGAATCAAAGCATATTCATTGGTCTGATCCTTTTTTTTCACTTCATCTAATAAGCTAGTTGGCGGCAACTGATAATCAACATTCTCAGATTCTGGTTTTATTTCAAATTTTAAAGCTTGATCATTATCAGCTTGCTCTTTCAAATTAACCTTATTTTGTGTTTGTACTTTCTCTTCTTGATTTTGATAATTGTTAATCTTTAAAGAATCGGCTTGATTCGATAAAGCCGTCTTATTTTTTTTATCGTACTTTTGTTTTTTATCAGAATCATTCACTTTTTTATCTATTGAATCATTTTGATCTTTTTCGTTAAGATGCTTCTTCTTTTTCCTCAGATTCTGCCACCAATCAGTAACAAATAGTCTAATTTTTTTAAACCCTGTCTGTAAGTAACCAATTCCTTTTTGTACATATGTTCGTACACTTTTCATGAATTGTTTAAAGGATAAATCAAAAATTAAGAAAACACTAACAAACCACAATAAAGCAATAAGCAAATAGGTTCCTACTTGTGAAAACAAAAAATAACTACTAGTGTAGAGTATCCCACCAAATATTCCACCGCCCAAAGATTGAGAAATTTCATTTTTAGCCATATCTGTTATAAAAAAGCGTAAAGAAGCAGAAATAACATTGACACTCGTATCCATAATTGGAGCAAATAATTGAGCATGCAGCAATAGCAATAGACTTGCATATGCTATTGTCATTCCAATTATTCTTTTATTTTTAAATGGAGGCTCTACCCCTTTTAACACTAAATAACCGCCATATACCCCTACCAATAAAGCTGCAAATGTAAAAGTATTGCCTACAAAAAATCGAAATAAATTCGCACTCAGTACGCCAATGAAGCCTAATTGCGAAGCGGCAAGTAAACTCAGTAAAATAAATATAATGCCTATAATTTCAATGGAGAACGTATTTTTATTTTTTTTCTTCTTCGTTGCCACAGTAAATAAACCTCCTTTGACACTTCTTTTTCATTATACACAAAATAAATAAAAAGTGGAATCTGCCTTTTAACAAAGTTTGTGTCAAGTTTTTCTCGGTCGTCCTATTACTAGGCTAGTTTGGCGTTCTATTTTTGTACACCTATCTGCTACCGCACGGCTTTGCCGTTTGCTGGCCCATCTGTTTGGAGAACGTTCCAAAAAAATGGAACCTTCCCCAAACAGACAGGAATTATCGAAAACTTTTAATTAACTGCCCCATTGCTGAAGAATGAGGGGCATAAAACGGAATCGTCCCTTTCTTTGCCCCAACTGACTGACGCGTCTTTTGATGCATTAAAGACGATACACGAACGGTTTGTTTCACCTTACGTTGTTGTCTTGTACTTCTAGTTTGCTGGTGAAGATAAGCTTCACGTAACGTTTGATTTAAGATCCCTTGTTTCACTTTTACCATGGCTTCACAACCGACTTCGCTCCAATGCATTCCACGTTTTTTCATCCGATAAGAAATATGGCGTTGATTCGATTCCATTGCGCCTAAACCTCTGGCATCCTTCGGTACTTGTTCTACTTTTTCTCGCCAATCAAAAATCCGATCCCAATTTCTTAAAAGATAAGTTCGAAAACTAGTCAGTTTTTCTACTGCCTGTGTTTCTTCTAAGGTACTTTCATAAGTGTCCAACCAGATCGTTAGGGCCTCTAAATCATGTTTTTTAAGCGCTTGATGAATGTTCTGTTTAAAGAGATTACTTTGTACACCAAAAGCACGGTTCAGGCCTTGAAAGATGTGATAAGCGTCTAATTGATTCAACACGGGATAATTCGACTGCGAAAAAGTTTCTTGGAATTTATCTGCGGTATAGCCTAGTCCACCATCGCTATTGGTAATGATTTGAGCGTGTTGTAACGCGTAATGAGTCGCTGTAAAAGCCTGTACTTCTGCCCAAAAACCAGCCGTCTTTTTAGTCGTCATAATGGCTTTAGGCTCCTTCAAGGAGACTCTCTTTCCATTTTTCTGCCAGCCTTCATAAACAATTGCATGATGAACCTCTAAACTTTTTTTCTTTGTTGTCCCACGGACAAATACACCATCTGCTTCGGCATAGAAATAATCGACTTTTTTTCCTTCTGGTAACGCTGCTGACTCTTCTAGCTCGATCACCATTTCTTCGTCTTCATGCGCTTGTGCTTCTCCCACTCGTTTAAGGAGGCTGCCTACTGTTTGATGGCTCATCGTTACTGCTGTCCACTCTTTCAGTGTTTCAGCGGTGTCCCGATAGGTACACTTACTGGCTAACTCTGCTACTTTGACTTCTACGAGTGGACTGTGACGTTGGTATTTTCGAATCCCCAACCACTCATCTAATGGATAATGATTTTGATTCTCTTGATCTGCCATTAAAGTACGACGGTAACGGACAAATCCAAAAATAAATTGGACTGTTTTCCAATCTTCTCGCTTTACTTTCCATCCTTCTTGTTGCTTTTGTTCCTTAATCGTTTGGTTTATGTGTATAAATATATCTCCTAATAATTCCGTAAATACTTCATACATATAAAGCTGAATAGATTCTTCTGTAGCAATTAAATCACTTGATTCCTTTATTATTTTGTATAATTTTGATATAATGTTATCCATAAGAAGGCCTCTTCCATTTATGTATTTGCCGCGTAAGCATACATTTATGATAGAACGCCTTCTTTATTTTTGCTAGTAAAAAGATAATATCCTCTCGAGAACTATTTTACACGTACTTTAACAAAAAAAGCTTATGTTGCAAAGGCTTAAAATCTTTCTAATACAAACAGAAAAATTTTTATGACCCGCAACATAATGCTTTATTTTACTTGTTTCTCCATTGCAGCTTTCAGTGCTAATGCCAAAGGACTTTCTACTTCTTCGGCTTCTTTATTTACTTTTTGCATTAACCGTTTTGTTTCATGTTTGGTTATTTTTTTATTTTTTGTATGATCCATTTTTTCAGAAACATTGCAGTATTTACATTTAAAGAATTTTCCGGACTTACCTTCATGAATTTCCATTTTACGATGACATTGTGCACATCTTTTATTAGAAATTTTTGGTTCTTTAAAACGTCTATATGAACAACTTGTTTTACTACAAACCAGCATTTTGCCCTCTCGACCACTTCTTTCTTTCAACAATTCGCCACACTCTGGGCAAGTTTTAGTTGTCAAAGAATAGTCTTTATAAGACTGCTCACTCATTTTTATTTCTTTAATCAATTTTTTTGTTTCTATTTTTATTTGTTTCAAAAAAACATCTTTTTTTAATTTTCCAGTAGCTATTTGCTCTAACGACTTTTCCCATTCGCTCGTTAATTCAGGTGTAACTAGCGCTGGATTCACTAACGTTAGCAATTGCTGTCCTTTGGGTGAGACAGATAGCTTTGTGGCTTTACGTTCCATCAATTCACTACTTATCAATTTCTCAATAATCTCAGCTCTTGTTGCTGGTGTTCCTAAGCTGTGCTTTTCCATTGCTTGGAGCAGCGAAGACTCCGTCAATCGAATTGGCGCTTTAGTTTGTTCTTTTTTCACCTTGAAGATTGGATTTTCTATTTGCTCCCCTTGTTTAAACTGTCTTTTTTCTTTTATTGGTTCTGATTTACGCCACCCATTTTCTAAAACAACTTCTTGTTTTAATTTAAAAGTAGTATCTGCTGTAGTAAACAAATAAGTTGTTTGAGCTACTTTATAAGCAGGTAAAAATAATCCAATGAATCGCTCTACAATCATCCGGAAAACACGTATTTCATCTTGGTCCATTTTTTCAATACGGACTCTTTCTTCTGTTGGAATAATTCCGTGATGATCCGTAACTTTATTGTCATCAAAAATGGCTGTTTGAGTGACTTTCGAACCTTTTTTTATTATATTTTTCACTTCTTCATTAGCAAATCCATGAACAGCTTGTAACCGGTCCTTTAGTGTTTCCTTCATATCTATAGTTAGGTACTTAGAATCTGTTCTTGGGTATGAAACAACTTTATGTCGTTCATATAACGTTTGCATAACACTTAACGTTTTTTTAGCAGAAAATTGGTAACGTTGATTAGCTTCCCTCTGTAACTCAGTTAAATCGTAAGGCAAAGGAGGAAGATGAACTTGTATTTTTTCTTTTACTTCTTTTACTAAAACAGATTTTTTCGTTAAGTGTTTGACTATTTTTTCAGCTTCATTTACATTTTTTATTCTTTCTGGAGCACCACTAGTTAGTGTTGCAGTTTGGCCATCCATCACCAATTGAATCGTATAAAATGTTTCTGCTACAAAATCTTCTATTTTAGCTTCTTGTTTTCTAACCATTGCTAAAGTAGGAGTTTGGACCCTTCCTGCTGACAAGCTATCTTCATATTTAACAGTTAGTGCTCTCGTCACATTTAAACCCACGAGCCAATCTGCTTCAGAACGGGCAACTGCTGCATCATATAAATCATCATACTTCTTACTAGGCTGCAGCTGTTTAAAGCCATTTTTAATAGCTTGATCTGTTTGCGATGAAATCCATAACCGCTGTACCGGTTTTTTGAATTTAACGTATTCTAAAATCCATCTAGCTACCAATTCGCCTTCCCGTCCAGCATCCGTTGCAATAACAGCCTGATTGACATCTTTTCTTTGAGAAAGTTGTTTAATCATTTTTAATTGAGCCGCTGTATTCTTTAGTGGTTTGATTTGCATCTCTTCTGGAATCAATGGAAGACTCTCCATATTCCACGTTGCCCATTCTGTTTTATAGTCTTCAGGCATCTTAAGTCCCAACAAATGCCCTAATGCCCATGTAACGATAACGTCTTGACCTTCCATATAACTTTTATTTTTATTAGTAGCTCCCAAAACTCGAGCGATTTCTTTTCCTACACTTGGTTTTTCAGCAATAATTAAGGTCTTCATATCCAACCCTTTCTTTTTTCTGTTTTTTTAGTCTTAGTTAGGTTCGTTTCTTACTCCATCACTTTGTGTTCTTTTAACAGCATGATACTATGAAATAACTGTATATCGTCTTCACATTCAGGACAATACCTATTTTGGTCATCATCCCAAAAAGCTGTTAGATAATTTTTTTTAGTCTTGCAACTAGGATAGTTATTATAGAGCAAATCATATTTTTTCTGATAATCAATCAAAGCCTCATCAAATGTTTCGAAGGTTTTGATTTGGCTTATTTGTTCTTTCCAATCATCAAAAAACCACCAAGGCTCATATTCTCCTTGTAATTCTATTACTTGAAACATTTTTCTCACCTCAATTGTATTATTTTATACTCGAGTTAATTATATCATATGTCTCTTTGAATAGTTGACGGATTACCTTTTGACTTATAAAATGATAAAGGTAGGTAGTGTTTTAAAGGAGGGAATTAAAATGATAAACCTTTTTCAAAAGTTAAAAGGAAAGAGCTCACCCATTCCTCATACAAAAAAAGTGAAAAGTATAGGAGGTTTAGTCATGAAAAAAGTAAGAATGACTGCAGTAGGACGTGTACAAGGAGTAGGATTTCGTTTTATGACAAAGATGGTTGCTGATCAAATTAGAGTTTTTGGTTCCGTAAAAAATCAAGCAGATGGAAGTGTCTATATAGAAGCAAATGGTGACCCTGTTAAAATAGATAAATTCATAGAAAAAATAAAAAAATCTCCTTCTCCAAGCGGAAAAGTAGATCATCTAGAAATAACAGAAGATTCTTCCTTACCCGAAAGAATTAAATTTTCTATAACTAATTGAAATCGATTCATATATCCTGTATAGTTGGATTTGTTATCGATAAAAACATTTAAAATGAAGGATAGTGAGCAATGAAAAAATTAAATAACTACCTCTTGACCGGATCGCTTTTAAGTGTGATGCTTTTTCTTTCTGGTTGTATGAGTACAGACAAACAAGGTAACCCTGAAGGCTTCATCTACGAATTTTTAGTGGTTCCTACACAAAATCTTATTCTTTGGTTAGCTGACACGTTCAATGGCAGTTACGGTTTTGCAATCATCATCATCACCTTAATTGTTCGAGTCGTAATTTTGCCTTTAAACTTGAGCCAATCAAGAAAGTCTTTAGCTCAACAAGAAAGAACTGCTGTGATCAAGCCAGAACTAGATGTTATCCAAGCTAAACAAAAAGCTGCAACAACAAGTGAAGAAAAAGCTATTGCTCAACAAGAACTAATGAGTCTCTATAAAGACAACAATATGAGCATGTTAGGCGGCATTGGTTGTCTACCTTTACTTATTCAGATGCCTATCTTTACGGCTATGTTTCAGGCTATCCGCTTATCTGGACCAATTGCTGCTAGCACATTCTTAGGTATCAACTTAGGTACAAGAAATATACCGTTGGCTATTGGTGCTGGCTTAATTTATCTTGTTCAAGCCTACGTTTCAATGATTGGTATCTCCCCTGAACAAAAGAAACAAATGAAAACAATGATGTATATGAATCCAATTATGATTTTAATGTTCACCATTTCTTCGCCTGCTGGATTAGGTTTGTACTGGTTAGTTGGTGGATTCTTTGGAGTATTCCAAACAATTCTTACGAACTTTTACTATAAACCTAGAATACAAGCTGAGATTGCTGAAGAAATGAAAAATAGACCTAAAAAAGAACGAATTATCAAACAAGCTGAGCCGATTCAAGAACAGCCAAAAGAATTGACGAGCGGAAAAGTTCGTACTGATTATTCTTCAGGGCGCAATGCCGGCAAACAACAGCGAAAATAAAAAAAGATTTCTGTCCTTAAAAAAGGCAGAAATCTTTTTTTATCTTTATGAATTTTTTACTTCATTTCGATGGATTGGTAATTTTATCCTAAATATAGAACCATGATCAAGGACACTCTCAACATAAACTGTTCCTTTATAACCTGTTAAGAGTTCTCTTGCAATAGCTAAACCTAAGCCGTTCCCACCTTTATAACGGCTTCTCGCTTTATCAACACGATAAAAACGATTAAATATTTTTTCTGTGTCTTCTTGTGTCATACCTTCTCCAAAATCTTGAATAGCAATATCAACATTTTGGTTATCCGCAGCAATTGACACGTGTATCTCTTTTCTCTTAGATGAATATTTCACAGCATTATCTAAAATAATAACTAAGATTTGTTCTAAATGGTTGCGATAGATTGAAACATACATTTCATCTCTTATATCGTCATCTAAATTGAATACGAAATCAGGATAAATCAGTTTAAAGTTATTTATTGTTTGTAAAATCAAAGGCTTAATCGTTGTCCTTTCATTCTTATAATGAATTTCAACCTGTTCAGCTCTTGATAAATCAAGCATTTCTTGAACTAGACTTTTCATTCTTTCAATTTCCTGCAAAGAAGCTTGTAACGATTCATCTAAAACTTCAGGATCATTTTTACCCCAACGGTTCAATAACTTTAAATGACCTTCCATAATAGCCACAGGAGTTCTTAGTTCATGAGAGACATCTTCTACAAAATCTTTTTGTTGTTCAATGTACTTTTGCATTCTATCCAACATATCGTTGAAAACAGTTGAAAGATGAGTCAATTCATCGTTTCCTTCATCCAATTCAATTCGAGAAGTAGATTGTGTATCCTCACGAATATCATTCATTGTATTCGTAATTTTTTTAATTGGTTTTAAGAAGTTAACCGCCAATAAGTAACCAAGAACCGCACTAAATATTAAAGCTAAAATTCCAATACCTAAAATTGCCCATAAAATCTTCTCACTCATGTAGTGATAATTAACCATCTGATTATTAACTTGGACATATCCAATTAATTTTTGAGTCACTCTAGAATAAATCGGAGAAATACCTCTTATACCTTCTTTATTATCCATTTTAATTGGCTCAATCAAAAGTTGAGCAGACTTCTTAAAGGGAATATCTTTTGGTTCAGTCTCAAATAATAATCTTGAAGTTGGGCTATAGACACGAACAAATACACCTTCTTCATTCATTTTAGCAAAGATGGTATCTTGATAATTACTTGACTGACCATAAACCAGGTTGCGCTGGTCAAATTCTTCGCCTAATTCAAGAGTTGTTAACGTATAGTTCCCACTTAGATTAAGGTAAACTGTTTCTTTTGATAACGCACTTGAACCACCATTAAGTCTATTGGTCACACCGACTAAAATTTCTTTAACATCTTGTGTTTCTTCAGTTAACATAATTTGTCTAAATCCAATAAAGATAGCTACAGTAAAAATTGTGTAGGTTAAAAAGATAGCTAAAGTAGCACCAATTGTCCATTTCCATTTTAAAGAAATACGTTTTTTATTTTTTTTGTTCAAAAAAGAATACGTCACGTACGCATCACATAGCCCGTTCCACGTACGGTTTGAATATAACTATCAACACCAGGAACATCAATTTTATTTCTCAAGTAACGAATATACACATCCACTACATTTGTTTCTACTTCAGATTCATATCCCCAAACCTTATTTAATAAAATGTCTCGAGCTAATACTACGTTGACATTCTCCATTAATTCTAATAATAACTCATATTCTCTTTTTGTTAATTCAATAATTTTTTCTCCACGATGAACAACATGATTTTCCTTTTCAATCGTTAAATCACGATAAGTTACGGTTGTTTGCTTAGTGATATTTTGCTCATTTTCAATTTCAATTCGACGAAATAAAGCACGCATTCTAGCTAGTAACTCCTCAATAGCAAAAGGCTTTACAATGTAGTCATCTGCACCGTGATCCAACCCGCTAACACGATCGATAACAGAATCTCTTGCAGTCATCATAATAATGGGTACTGTACTAACTTGACGAATACGACGGCAAACATCTATACCATTTAGCTCAGGTAGCATTAAATCTAGCAGAATAACGTCCCATTTTTTCTTTTTATTTAACGCCGCTTCCAAGCCTGCTCGACCATCATAACGGACTTCTGTTTCATATCCTTCATGCTTTAATTCTAATTCGACAAAACGTGCTAAGTTCTTCTCATCTTCAATAATTAATATTTTATTCATCTAATTCCCGCCATTCTCTTTATTTTCACTAGACTTTGCCTTTGTTACAATACCATGCTAGCCTAATATTCTCAATAACCATTTTGATTCCTTATTTACTTGTTTGCTTACTTAATATGATTTTACCATAAATTAAAATAAAATGAGAAAAATAACCACGAATCGCAGAAAGAATGCGACTCTGTGGTTATTTTTTTAATAAGTTAAGATTGTTTACAGTTCTTCTTGACCATCTTCGCCATACCAATCAAAATGGAATGTGCCAGGTCTATCCGTTCTTTCATACGTATGAGCACCAAAATAATCTCTTTGTGCTTGTATAATGTTTGCTGGAAGTCTAGCCGAACGATAAGAATCATAATAAGCGATAGCAGAAGAGAATGTCGGTATTGGCACACCTGATTTTACTGCAATTCCAATTACATCTCTTACAGCATCTTGATAGTTTTTTGTAATATCTAAGAAATAATCATCTAGCATTAGATTTTTTAATTCTGGATTTTCATCGTAAGCATCTGTAATTTTTTGTAAGAAGCGAGCACGAATAATGCAACCTGCACGGAAAATTTTAGCAATCTCTCCATATTGTAGGTTCCAATCATACTCCTCACTTGCTGTACGCATTTGAGCAAATCCTTGAGCATAGCTCATAATTTTACTGAAATATAAAGCTTTACGTATGTTTTCAACTAATAAAGCTTTGTCTCCATCAAATGAATAAGGTGTTGGTTTAGGTAATATTTCACTTGCTGCTACACGCTCATCTTTTAAAGCTGAGATGTATCTAGCAAAAACAGACTCCGTGATTAAAGGCAAAGGCACACCTAAATCTAACGCACTTTGTGATGTCCATTTACCTGTCCCTTTATTCCCCGCTCTATCTAGAATAATATCTACCATTGGTTTACCAGTTTCTGGATCTTTTTTAGTTAAGGCATCTGCTGTAAGTTCAATTAAGAAACTATCTAATTCGCCTTTATTCCATTCGGCAAAAACTTCTGCTACTTCATCAACAGATAAACCAGCTACTTTACGCAGTAAATCATAAGATTCAGCGATTAGTTGCATATCACCGTATTCAATACCATTGTGCACCATCTTGACATAATGACCTGCTCCATTTGGTCCAATATAGGCAACACAAGGTTCGCCATCTTCAGCTATTGCTGCAATTTGCTCTAAAATTGGTGCTACTAAATCATAAGCTTCCTTTTGTCCACCTGGCATGATTGCTGGTCCTAATAAAGCTCCTTCTTCGCCACCTGAAACACCTGTACCAATAAAATTAATACCTGATTCAGCTAACGCTTCACTTCGTCTAATCGTATCTTTGAAGAATGTATTTCCTCCATCAATCAAAACATCTCCTGCATCAAGATGTGGCAAAAGCCCTTGAATAGTTGCATCTGTTCCTTTACCAGCTTGTACCATCAATAAAATACGGCGCGGCTTTTCTAACGATTGGACAAATTCTTCCATCGTATAGGTTGGAAATAAGTTCTTATCTGGGTTTTCCGCACTAACAGCTTCTGTTTTTTCCCCCGTTCGATTAAAGATTGAAACAGAATATCCTCTACTTTCGATATTTAAAGCTAAGTTTTTACCCATTACTGCCATTCCTACTACACCAATTTGTTGTTTACTCACTTGTTCATTTCCCCCTTTAAATACTTAATGACTGTTTAATAGTAAAGTTTCTCTAGACCTTACTATCCTACCAAAAATAAGCTGAAATTAAAAGAAAGGAATACTAGAGAACGATTAATTTTTGCCATATCAAACTCTTTGTTAAGATAATCATCTAGACAAGCTAGTCGTCTTAAACAGGCTATTTCACTATTTGTGGTAGCTTTTTTTATTTTATAGTTTAATTTCTCTAGCGATTTAAAATAGTGTATGATTGGATCAACCATATAAATAAATTAGTTAGTGAATGAGGAGGTCTACAATGTTTCAATCTTACTATACCAATTCCGCTGGACTCATGACGAGAGGAATCAATAATCAGATAAATGACTGGATTCACGTTTCAAAACCTACTAGCGATGAAATTGAACACTTATCAAAAAAATTTAATTTCCCAAAAGACTACTTATCCTGTGTTAACGATCCTGACGAAATTGCACGACAAGAAAAATTAGGGATAAACCCTATAAAAGAGCCAAATTTGATTGTTTTTAACTATCCATCTAAAGTAATAAATAAATTAGGCTACGATGAGTATATCACTATTCCTTTTGCTATGATCTTAACTGAACATACCCTCATTACTGCTGCCGAAGATGTGCCATCATTTTTGAAAAAAATTATTGATAATCAAATAGACTATCCCGTAAACACAAAGAAAAAAGAATTATTTATTTTAGAAGTTGCTTGGCAGATTTCTTCTCACTATGTTTTTTATTTAAAAGAAATTATTAAAAAAACAGAATCTATGGAGCAACAATTAACAAAATCTACTGAAAATGAACAATTATTTGCTTTAATGTCTCTCCAAAAAAGCCTTATTTATTTTAATTCTTCCATCCACGCTAGCCACCCTATTTTCAATGAATTAAAAAAAATTGAAGCTTTCACCGAAAGTTTTGAAAATCGTAATTTATTACATGATGTTATTGTTGAAAATAGACAAGCTGAAGTCATGATTGAAGAAACTTCAAGACTTTTGGAACAAATTAGTGCTGTTTTTTCTTCTGTTATTTCAAATAATTTAAATAATATCATGAAATTTTTAACTTCTATTACAATCGTTCTAACTATACCGACAATTATCGGTGGAATCTGGGGCATGAATGTTAATTTACCCATCGATCAAGGACCAAGTGCTTTTTGGCTTATTATGTTTTTAGTTCTTTTTATTAGCTTTTTAACAACTTGGCTATTAAAAAAGAAACATTATTTATAAAAAAACTTGATTTTAAATCTTTATTTAGTGTATAATGATTTAAATATGCCAAATGAAGGTAGGCGAATAATGTCATGGCGAAGAAAAATAAAGATAAACAAGTTAACGTGAATAAAAAACTGACCAAAATTTTTGTTTGGGTCATGTTGTTTTCTATGGTCGGTATTGTATTCATCACCGCTATCTTAAACTTACTCATCTTTTAAAAAAACTATATTCCGTTACTCTCACGAGTAACGGAATTTTCTATTTATTTATACTTTTATCTTTCTGGATTTCCGCTAAATTTATTAATTCTTTAGCATGCTCAATCGTTAGCTTCGTTATTTCTGTCCCTGCGAGCATACGAGCAACTTCATCGACTTTTTCATTTTCAACTAAAGCCGTGACGTGTGTTTCTGTCCGCTCATCGATAATTGTTTTAGAAATAAATAAATGATGATTAGCCATAGCTGCTACTTGAGGCAAATGCGTAATACACAAAACCTGTGAATGTATCGCAACCAAGTATATTTTATTCGCAATCGCTTGGGCAACTCTCCCGCTGACACCAGTATCTACTTCGTCAAAAATAATACTTGTTAATCCTTGAGTTTTTGAAAAAATAGTTTTCATCGCTAACATTATTCTGGATAGTTCCCCACCAGAAGCTACTTTAACCAAGGGTTTGAGTGGCTCACCAGGATTCGTTGCGATATAAAATTCAATCCGATCAAGTCCCGTTTCATGAGCTCTACTTAAACTATCTTCTTGATTTTTTTCAAAAAACTGTACCTTTAATACCACTTTATCCATAAATAATTCTTTAAACTGTTCATGAATAGCCTCTTCTAACTTTAAAGCTGCTACTTGTCTCATTTGAGACAAACCTTCACCTTTATCAATTAATTCTTTTGAGAACAGATCCATTTCTATTTTTAGATTATTGACATGATCTTCGCGATTTTGAAGTTGATCAATCTCTAACATAATTTTTTCATAATGATTTTTAATGGCTTCAATAGATACTCCATATTTTCTTTTCATCTGATAAATAAATTCTAATCTTTTTTCAATTTCATTTAACCTATCTTCGTCATAAGCCATCTGGTCCATCTCACGTAAGATATCACTCGCAACTTCTTGCAGTTGGAAATAACTACTTGCGATAACCTCTGAGAATTGTTTATATTTATGATCAATATCTTCAATACCACTTATTCCTGTCATTGCCTGCCCCACTAAATCAATTCCGTTATTTTCTTCACCTTGCAAGGCATCGTAACTTTCTGATAGAGCATTTATAATTTTTTGATAATTCATTAATAGGTTTTTTTCTTCCAATAAGTCATCTTCTTCTTTATCTATTAATTCAGCCATTTCAATATCATTTGCTTGAAATTGCAGCATATCAAGCCTTTGGGCAAACTCCTGCTCTGTGTTTTGCCATTTGCGATAAGCCTTTTTAGTTTGCGTATACTTAGAAAACGTTACACAATAATTTTTTTTCATTTTCTGTAGCGATTCATCACCAAATTGATCCAACATTGCTAGATGTTTTTCTGGATTCATCAATTCTTGGTGTTCATTTTGTCCATGAATATCAATGAGTGTTTCACCAATTAATCTTAATGTCGAAATATTAACTAACCTTCCATTAATCCGACAAACATTCTTACCATTACGATGAATATCTCGTTGGATGATGACATCATCATTCTCACTTGCGATATCGTATTGCTCCAATAAGTTATACGTCAGCGAGTTGCCTTCCATTGAAAAAAGCCCCTCTAAAACGCATTTACTTTCACCGTGTCGAATAAATTCATTCGATCCACGCCCTCCAGCTAATAATCCTACAGCATCAATGATAATCGATTTTCCTGCACCTGTTTCACCTGTTAAAACGGTCATTCCTGTTTCAAAAGTTAAACTCAAATCATGAATAATAGCAAAGTTTTTAATGGTTAATTCTTGTAACACTCTATCCACCTCCATTAACTTGCCTACTTAAACATTTACAACATACGAATAAAATGATTTTTTATCTTCTTAGCTAATTCATTAGAGCGACAAATGATTAAGACACTGTCGTCTCCAGAAATCGTTCCAAATATTTCTTGGAATTCTGATAGATCTATCAAAGAACCTAATGCAAAAGCATTACCTGGAATCGTTCGAACTAAAAGCAAGTAATCTTGTACATCAACAGAAACAAAACATGTTTTTAGTAAGCGCTCTAATTTTTTTGAAGTATCATAGTGTACATCCGGAGGGAGGCTATAACGGTAGCCTCCAGATAAAGAAGGTACTTTTATTAACTGTAATTCTTTAATGTCGCGCGAAATAGTAGCTTGAGTAACTTCCGTACCTCTTTCTCTTAAAATAGATACAAAATCCTCTTGTTTTTCAATTACGTGTTCTTGAATAAGAACTTTTAGCAATTGATGCCGTTCTTTCTTCTTCATAATTCCACCTCATTTTAGTGTGAGTATAAAATATACAGTATTTTACTCATCATACCGTATATTTTATACTTATAACAGTAATTTAACGAAGGTTACTCAAATTATTTGGACATTACACTAAGAAAATACAGATAAATATACACTTGTTGATTTTACTTAAACTAAAAACTTTCGTGCGCTGCTATTACTATCTCATCAATGTTAACGGTTTTATTTAGCGAGCCTTTTGGCTTATTGTTCCATTTTAGATGAGCTAAAAATTCAATATTTCCTTGTCCTCCAGTTATTGGAGAAAAATTCAAAGCCTCTACGTCATATCCTTGTTCAAGAGAGAACTGAATCATTCTGTTTAGAACTTCTTGGTGAATAATAGGATCATGTATAATGCCTTTTTCACCAACATCCTTACGATTTGCTTCAAACTGAGGCTTAATTAAGGCTAAAACGTCTCCTCCAACGGAAACAATGTCTTTTAACACAGGTAAAATAATCCGTAACGAAATAAAGGAGACATCAATTGAAACTAAATTAGGCTGTCCTTTTTTGAAATCTTCTAATCGACTATTTCTAAAATTTGTTTGTTCCATTACTACAACACGCGGATCTTGTCTCAATTTCCATGAGAGTTGATTTGTACCAACATCTAGTGCATAGCTTAACTTTGCACCATGCTGCAATGCTGCATCTGTAAAACCACCCGTTGAAGAACCAATATCTAGCATAATCTTATCTTTTATAGATACGTCAAAAATAGACATTGCCTTTTCTAATTTTAATCCACCTCTGCTGACATAACGCAATTTTTCACCTTTGCGTTTTAATTGTGTCGTAACAGGTATCTTTTCACCAGCTGTATCTATTCGCTCGTTTTTATCAGTTAGAATTATTCCTGCCATAACCGCACGTTTAGCTTTTTCAACAGAATCATACAAGCCCTGTTCTACAAGGAGAATATCCACTCGTTCTTTCTTCATTTTACTCTCTCCTTTGCTGAAGTCGCAACAAATCTAGCATGTCAGATAATAGCTGAATATCAAACTGACCACCTTTAGTTTGATAATACTCGCTAATTTGCACTAAGGTTTTTCTTGCACCTACTACTTCATTTTCTAAAGCTGCTTTAGCACCTTCTAAACTCAATAAGGCAGGATAGGTACTTTTATTTAAAGTAGCATCCATTCCCGTTTTTTTGCCTAATTCTTTTGAATCACCAACCACATCTAGAATGTCATCTAAAATTTGAAAAGCTAAGCCAAAGTGTGCAGCGAATGCGTTTAATAGCATAGCTACCCTAGAGGGAGCATCTGCGATTACCCCACCTGCGTAAACAGAAAATCTTAATAATTCTCCCGTTTTCTTTTCGTGTATCGCTTTTAAAACTTCCAATGATACTTGTTGGTTTTCGCCTTCTATATCTTCTGTTTGACCAGCAACCATCCCCATTGGACCAGCTGCTTTTGCTAGAGCTAAAATTAAAGCTAGTTTTTTTGCATCAGGTAGGGAGCCTAATGAGGCAATTTCAAATGCTTGAGTTAATAGACCATCTCCAGCTAAAATCGCTATATCTTCGCCATAAACTTTGTGATTAGTTGGTTTTCCTCTACGCATTGCGTCGTTATCCATCGCAGGAAGATCATCATGAACCAGAGAGTATGTGTGAATGTATTCTAAAGCAGTTGCTATTTCATAACTTTTAGTTGTATCTCCACCTAGCGAGTGAACTGTTGCTAGTAGCAGCAACGGTCTAATACGTTTCCCGCCTGCGGTTAGAGAGTACCTCATCGCTTGGCCAAGCGTCCCTTTTGAATAAGTACCCTTATCTAAAAACTCAATCAAGGCTGCTTCAATTAGAGGTTTTTCCCTTTTTTCGAATAAACTGAATTCCATCTATTATTCAGCCCCTATTCGTTTGAATCAGATTCATTTTCAAACAATGTTTCTTCGCCATTTTCTTCTACAATTTTTGTTAATGTTTTTTCTGCGTTTTGTAAGGTTTCCTTGCAGATTTTGCTTAGTCCAACCCCTCTTTGAAATTGGTCTAATGCTTCTTCTAAAGGAACATCTCCTCTTTCAAGATTTGTTACGATTTCTTCTAATTGTTGCATAGCTTCTTCGAATTTTATTTTTTCTTTCGCACTCATTTCGTTTCCCCCATTTTCTTTATTACCGTAGCTTCAAACTCACCATCATGCAAGTGAATATGAATTTGATCATTTAGTTGAATTTGATCTACTGCTTTTATCACTTTATCTTCTTTTGTTACATAGCTATAACCGCGATTCATAATTTTTAAAGGGCTTAAATAATCTAATGATTGCATTGCATAATCCACTCGCTTAGTTGTCTTTTCCATGTATCGTTCTATTTCATTGACCAGTTGTTGGTTACTCAATGCTAAGTCTCGTTGTTTCTCTTCTATTAATTGAATAGGGTTTACGCCCATTAATTTATACTGCATTAGTCTAAAATCTTGTTGGCCTATCTGGACTTTTTCCACTAGCGATCTTTGAAGTCTATCTGTTAGCATATCTAAATTTTGAGCATAGCCTTCATATAATCTTTGAGGCTGTTTAAAAATATACGATTCTAAACTACGGTTTAACCGTTGACTTAATACATCTATTTTTCTCATATAGCTTTGAATCAAACGCAAACGCATTTGCTCTATTTTGATTAACTCATCAGATAACAAAGGAACTGAAAGTTCTGCAGCAGCTGTTGGTGTTGCAGCTCTCATATCTGCAACTAAATCAGCAATAGTCGTATCTGTCTCATGTCCGACAGAAGAAATAATGGGTGTCTTAGCTTCAAAAATAGCTCGAGCTACTTTTTCTTCGTTAAATGGCCATAAATCTTCTATTGAACCTCCACCACGTGCCAAAATCATTGTATCAAAATCACCTTTGGCTTCAACCATTCTAATACTATTAACAATATCGTCAGCGGCTTTTACTCCTTGGACTAGTGTCGGAAAAACAACTAATTGCACAATTGGATAACGTCTTTTAATTGTTGTCATGATGTCTCTAACTACTGCACCTGATGGACTAGTAACAATCGCTATTTTTTTAGGAAAGGTTGAAATTAATTGCTTGGGTGCATCAAATAATCCTTCTTTTTTCAATTTAACTTTCATTTCTTCTAACGCCTGATACAAAGCTCCTACACCATCTGGTTCCATGTGTTCTACATAGATCTGATAGCTACCGCTCGCTTCGTATAAAGAGATACGACCAATAATTAAGACTTTCATTCCTTCTTCAGGTGTAAATTTTAAACTTTGAAAAGCTCCCTTAAACATCATTGCTGAAATTTTAGCCCGATCATCTTTTAAACTAAAGTATTGATGTGCATTAGGCCGATTTCTGAAGTTAGATATTTCACCTGTTAAATAAACCCTCTCTAGATAAGGATCTTGTTCGAATTTTCGTTTAATGTATTTCGTTAAAGCCGTGACAGTTAAATACTTTTCTGTCAAAAAAAAACCTCCTGACTTATCATCCGTTTAAATTGTTCTTTGCGCACTAATAATTGTTTGATACAACAACATCGTAATGGTCATTGGGCCAACTCCACCAGGAACTGGCGTAAGATAACTGGCTATCTCTGCTACTTCATCTGCTTTTACGTCACCGATCAACTTACCTTTTGCATCACGATTCATTCCTACGTCTATAACAACCGCACCTGGTTTAATGAATTCTTTTGTAACAAAATGACCTCTTCCAATTGCCACGACTAAAATATCCGCAGTTTTTGCTATTTCCGCTAAATGGCTAGTTTTTGAATGAGCTATCGTTACTGTTGCATCATTCATTAATAATAATTGAGCCATTGGCTTACCTACTATATTGCTACGACCAATAACTACAGCTGTTTTTCCTATGATATCAATCTGGTAATAGTCTAATAGCTTCATTATGCCATAAGGTGTACAAGCAAGTTTATCTGGTTGTCCTATTAACAATTTCCCCATATTAACTGGATGAAAACCATCCACATCTTTTTCCGGATTAACTGCATTTAAGACTTTTTCGGGATCTATTTGTTTTGGCAATGGCAATTGAACTAAAATGCCATGAATCGTATCATCTTGATTAAATTGTTCAATCTCTCTTAGGATTTCTTGTTCACTAACTTCTTGAGGGTATCTCATTACTTTCGAATTAAATCCTAATAATTCTGCTCTCTTTTGTTTATTTCGTACATAGGTTTGACTAGCGGGATGTTCACCGACCAGTAAGACTGCTAAACCCGGAATGACTCCTTTTATTTTTAGCTCTTTGACCATTGCTTGCATCTCTTCATTCATTTTATCCACTAAATTTTTACTACTCATTATTATTGCGCTAATCGTCATTCCCACCCTTTTTAACTTTAAATAGTCCGTTAGTTGTATGTGTCTATTTTACCATATCAATCAATAATGTAATATCCCTTCAAGTCTATTTATAAGAAAAGAAAAAAGAAGCTTATTCAGCCTCTTTTTTTTCTAAGTTATTCACAATATTTGCCAATACACCATTGACGAATTTCCTTGATTTTTCATCACTATAAAGCTTTGTTATTTCAAGGGCTTCATTCAAAGCAACTTTAGCTGGAACATCAGGAACATAAAGCATTTCAAAAATAGCAATTCTCATAATAACGACATCTGTTTTTGCTAGTCTTTCCATTGACCAGTTTTCAAGATATTTTTGAACCTCTTCATCAATAGTTAGCTGATTTTCACTAACACCTTTAACAAGTAAGTCTAAATACTCAGGTACCAAGACTGTTTCAACTTCATCTGCTAACTCATTTGAGCTTATCAAGGCTTGTTGCATAGCCACCTCTGGCGTTAGATCTTCGTTAGCGGATAATTGAAATAGAGATTGTAAAGCTTTCTCTCTAATTTCACGTCTGGTTAAACTCACTCTGCTTCACCATCTTCATTATCAAAACTAAACAAATCTTTTAATTCAGCTTTTTCTGGTACAATCCCTACTACATGAACATTTACTTCTTTTAACTCAATATCAGTCATTTGGATTAACTGTTCGCGAACTTTTTTTTGTAACTCTAAAGCTACTTTCGGTACAGAGACACCATAATCCAAGTAACAATACACATCTACTTTTAGGCCTTCTTCATCGGAAGTTAAATGAACACCTTTTTTATGGTCTACTCGTCCAAATAACTCAGAGACACCTGAACTTAATTTCCCACGCATAGCATGGACACCTGATACTTTACTTGCAGCAATACCTGAAATAATTTCAATTACTTCTGGTGCTACTTCGATTTCACCTAAAGCTGCCTTTGTTTTATTTACTACAAAACTAGATTCTTCAGCCATTTTCGAGACCTCCTATTGTATTTATTTAGAATTTTATGCACGAGAAACGTATGATCCATCTTGTGTATTAACAATAACCATATCGTCAACGTTAACAAAGAAAGGAACGTTAACATTTGTCCCTGTTTCTAACTTCGCTGTTTTAGTCCCACCTGAAGATGTATCTCCACGGATTCCTGGTTCTGTTTCAGCAATTCTTAGTGTAACCGTATTTGGCAACTCTACGCCCAATATCTCAGCATTGAACATCATAATATGAACTTCCATATTTTCTTTTAAATATTTCAACTCTTCTTTTATAGCTTCTTCAGGTAACTCAATTTGTTCGTAGTTTTCAGAATCCATGAATACATACGCATCGCCACTCTCATATAAAAATTGCATTTTACGGTTGTCGATTTGGGCTCTTCCAACTTTTTCTCCAGCACGGAATGTTTTTTCTTGAACATTTCCATTTCTCAAATTTCTTAACTTTGAGCGAACGAAGGCTGCACCTTTACCTGGTTTTACGTGTTGAAAATCGATTACTCTCCAAAGTCCACCATCAAATTCAATTGTTAAACCTGTTTTAAAATCATTTACAGAAATCATTATTTTTTCCTCCTAGAATCGTTCCTATTTTCCGTTTTAGTGTATCATTTTTAGAACCATCTGCCTAATCAATTGTAGTCTTTTTCTAGTTTTATAAAATAATAAGTTCTTTTGGTGAATGAACAATAACTTCATTCCCAGAACTGGTAATAACTAGATCATCTTCAATACGAACTCCGCCAATACCAGGTAAATAAATTCCTGGTTCATTCGTAATAACATTTCCTTCAACAAACTTTTTCGTTGCTAATTTAGAAACATTTGGCCCCTCGTGTATTTCTAGACCGATACCGTGTCCTGTTGAATGACCAAACGCCTCTCCATAACCATAACTAGCAATATGGTCACGTGCAATCGCATCTAGTTCGATACCTGTTAGTCCTGGTTTAGCCGCATCAATGACTTTTAACTGTGCTTCTAATGTTATCGCATAAATTTCTTTTAGCTTTGCATTAGGCTCTCCCATCGCAATGGTTCGAGTCATATCTGAAACGTATCCTTCATAGTAGCACCCAAAATCGATTGTCACAAAATCACCCGTTTCGATTCGTTTTTGACTTGCCACTCCGTGAGGCATTGCTGAACGAATTCCACTAGCTACAATGGTTTCAAACGAAACGCCTGTTGCACCTAAACTGCGCATATGAAAATCTAATAAGTTTGCTACTTCAATTTCTGACATTCCTGGCTTAATGACCCCTAAAATATAGCTGAAAGCTGCATCTGAAATTGAACACGCTTTTTTAATGATTTCAATCTCTGAAGAATCCTTGACTTCTCTCAATTCTTCAATTAAATGTGAAATAGGAACTAGTTCACTTGGACTAATTTGTTCTAAAAGTTCAAATGTACTAAAGCTGACATGATCTTGTTCAAATCCCATCTTACTAATTTCATCTTTTTCTAACAAGCGAGCAACTTCATCATAAATAGGTCCGCTATTTTTTACAATTTCAAAGCCAACTGCTTGAGACGCAGCTTGTTCGGTATACCTGAAATCTGTCACAAAATAAGCTTTTTCTGATGTAATTAAACTTAATCCTGTTGTTCCAGTGAAGTTAGATACATAGCGTAAATTATAAGGACTGGTTATTAATAACGCTTCAATATTTCTTTTTTTCATACTTTCTCTTATCTTATTCAAACGTGACATTTATCCCACTCCTTGTCTTTTAGTTCCACACTGTCTCAACTAGTTTCAATTGCTGAACATAATTCACTCTATTATATCAAATTTCAAGCTAAAAAGAAATAACCCTTTATTTTGTCAATAGTTGAGCGAAAAAATTTATTTATTTAGCCAACTGGATGCCTTCATATTTTTACATAAAACAGCTCGTTTAATCTACTTTACTAAAAAAATAACTAGAATAACCAGACCAAGAACCTTGTAGATGGTATCAGAAATAAAATTAGCCCAAAATAGTGCTAGTAGAGGCAAGAATAAATTTATCTCCATTCACTTCGTATTTGTTATTTGAATTATTTCTCCCTTATCCAACTCTAGTCTTAGAATTTATAAGACTGACTACTAGCTAATAGTCAGTCTATATGCAAAAAAATAGTCATCATTAAATAAAAATAATGATGACTGGACTTTCTTATTGGACTTAACTTTTATCTAGCTTATAGTCTTCTACTAATAGATAAGTTACTCGCTATTTACCTCAGTAGTTTCATCACTTTTTGCAGGGTCACTTTTTGTATTAGTTTTTTCTTTATTAGGAAAAGATACGCTGACTTTTATTGGATTAGATAGATTATTTTTAGTTTTCCCAATAAAAACATACACATTTTCTTTTTCTCTATCCACTTCTACTTTTCCATCTTCAAAATTAAAAACAGCTTTTTCGAGAGTTGGTGATTTTACTAACTGCCTTTGGAAGTCGACTTTTGATAATGCTATCATCGTATGAATTAAATAGTAGTTTTCGGTTAGCATCATTTGCTGCATTTGATTTTTGTAAATACGGGATGTTCCAATCATAACTGTAGCCAGCAAAAATACAAAGATAACTACTGAAGGTAAGATGGCTCCTCTTTGATTCATTTTTCTAACTCCTCAACCACTTGAGTTATTTTTAATTGCGCTTTATAAGTTTCTTTATTCGAAAACAAAACTTCTATGATTAAAAAATCACCCTTTTTTGAAAATGTCACTTTGCTTACTTTCATTAGTAAGGGTTGATATCCTCCTAGCTCAGTCGTTTTAATCAGAGTTGTTTTCTTTAAATCTTTTTGATAGACAATTATGCGCTGCACTTTACCAATGTGATCAAATTCTTCAAATCTAACCCTACTCGTTGTACTATCTTTAAATACTAACTGTCTACTATCGTATTCTAATTGGTTTAAAAATAGATGCCATTCTAATTGACGATCTAAAAAGGTCTGTTTTCTTATTGTTTGATATTGACTGGCTGCATAACTTATCAACGAAACGCAAATCACTAAAACATATAAAGAGACAATTGATTCTAGTAGTGTAAACCCTTCTTCTTTAAGGGGTAATAATTTGGTTTGAGAGAATATCGATTTCCTTAGTTTTACCTTCATAATATATATGAATCCCTTTTCTTTGATTTATCTCTGAAAGAGCAATAGTATAATGGACTTTTCCAGTTTGCCAAGTACTGTCTACATCTTGATTAAGCACTATCTTTTGTGATTGCTCATAAGCAATTCGAGCTAAATCAACTTCTATCTTTTCTTTTTTTATCGCAACAAGTAAGGTAGTTGTTAGTGGCAAATAAAAACTAATACAGAGTGTCAGAATTAAAAAAGCAAGTAAACTTTCAAGCAAGATATATCCTTTTTGATTTAACGCTTTATTCCCATCGATATCGGCCACTTCCTAGTTGAAAAATTAATCCATATCGTGTTCCATCTATATCAAAATACAATGTAGAAAAACTCTGTAGGTTTCCACTTTCACCATTAAACATAAATTGCTTATTCGATGGTGTAGTAATATTTTCTGGTAATTCTAAATCATACTCTGAATAACTATTTTCTTTTGACATAGTTTTAAACGTAATCATGTTCGTTCGAGCTGAAACTTCTATTGAAGTCCATTTACCAGATAGTACAGCGTAATTTTGACTAGCGGTTATACCGCTTTGTAATTCTTCGATAAATAATTGAGTCGTTGCATCTTTTATCATTCTTTTTGAAAATACTGTTGGAATAATGAGCAGTGTTGCTACAATAAATAAAACAACCAACATTTCAAATAACAGTACTCCACTTGAGTCTATCTTTTTCATGGAGTAACTTTTTTTACAGAGACTACCCCATCAATAATCTGTAGTTTAGTCTTGGCTTGTTCTACTTGTGTTTCATTTAGATACTCTTTAGCTTTTAATAATTCAAAAGAAGTAGCTTTCGTGCCAAATTCCATCTCATATAATTCAACTTGAGTTTGCACAACGGTTACTAGCGCTTCTGTTCCTTTAGTGTCTACTCTCTGTTTTTGGGTGACTATATTTGGAATAATCAATAACATTAAAATAGAAATAACAAAAAGTACTAGAACCATTTCAATTAATGTGAAACCATTTGCATTCATTTTTTTTAGTTTTTTCATTACATAATCTCCTCCATCATTGAAAAAGTCGGCAAAAGTAAAGCTAGATAAATACAGAGGATTAAAAAAGCGACTATTAAAAAAATAACTGGTTGAATCCAACTAAACACTCGCTGAATTTGAAAAAGCAATTGATTTTGACAATCTTGCGCATAGAGAGCTAACTCACTTGCTAGCTGGCTTGTTGCTTCTCCATGTAGAATAATTAGTCCTAGTTCTGGATTAAAAAAAGGCAATAACTCCATCGATTCTTGAAAGTTTTTCCCAGCTATTAAGTTTGTTTCCATATAAATAGCAACTTCTCTCATTAATTTTGTAGCTTCTTTCGATTGCATTAATTCAATAATTGCATTCATTTGATACCCGCTTCTTAAAAGTTGACTCCATTCATAACTAAAGAAATGAGTATAATAACGTTTTAAGAGGGTATTTAAAAACGGAATTTTCATGAGAAAGGTAGCTTTTTGTATTTCCGTCCATTTTTTAAATTGTTGTCGGAAACTAATAAATAAAATTAAAAAAAGAAGCAAGTTCATTCCTATTATAATAGGAAAGTGTTGAATAAGAAGAATGGGAAATCGATTTATCCATGATAAGTTTTGATTTGTTGTGTCATAAAGTTCTTCAAAACTAGGCAATAAAACAATTCGCATAGCGATTAAAATACCCAACATGAACATCAATAATATAAAGGGATATTGCAATAATTTCATTAAATCTTTTTTTTGTTTTTCTCTATCAGATAAATATAGTCCACTTGAATTCAAAGCAAATGCAAAACGGCCATGTATCAAAGATAAGTATATCTGTGAGCAGACTCGCTCCGGAAATCCATGATTTCTAATCGCTTCATCAAACCTTTCTCCATTTTCTAATTGCTGAATAATCATTTGAATCCACATGGCTTCTTTTGGCATTATTCTAGCTAAGAACGTCAATGCTTCTCCCAAAGTAAATCCTTCTCCTACTAAAGAAGATAATTTTATTAAAAATGACGCTTGAGTAGAATAGGTTGTTTTCTTAAGGTATTTGATACTTTTTAAATGTTGTTGTAGTGATATAGCCATATGCATATGCCTTTCTGAGTAGACGATTAAAGGAACGAGGAACCTCTTTTTGTTGATTAGTCAGAATAGATTCAGTAGATAAGCAACCCTGTAACTCATTTTTTGTCATAACCTCATAGATAACTGCTCTTTTTTGATACCCTTTGAAGTGTGTGCATATGATCAACGAGTTTTCTTCACAAAAGGGACATCGCCTTGGAACCAGTTTTTGGAATATTATTCCTAAAAGGGTTTGCCTTAATTGATCTATTGTTACACCTAATTCTAATAGGCGCGAAAGCACTCCTACTGCATTCTTGGCATGAATGGTTGCAATCATTAAGTGCCCAGTTAACGCTCCTCGTATCACCATTTTAGCAGTCTCTTCGTCTCTTATCTCGCCAATAATCATTGTATCTGGGTGGTGTCTTAAACTAGATTTTAATAACGTCTCATAATATATTCCTGCTTTTTCATTTACTTCTGTTTGTAGAAAAGATGTTTCTTCTATTTCAACAGGATCTTCAACCGTGATAACTTGTTGACTACATTCTGAATGATAATCTTTAATTAATTGATACATTGTTGTTGTTTTACCCGATCCAACTGGACCAGAAAAAAGGATGAGTCCACTTTTAAATCGAACTAATTCAGTCATTTTAATCACTTCACTTTGAAAAAAAGTTGTACACTCTAGAGAGCCTGTGTGCATTTTATTTAATAGTCGAATAACTAATGATTCTTGGCTTCTAAAATTAGAGATAGTAGAAAATCTTAAAGCTTGCTTACTTTCTTTCAATACCAGTTGCACAGAACCACTTTGAGGTTTCCTACGTTCTCCTACATCCATTCCTGAAAGATACTTGAAATAAGAGATTAATCGATTAGCCTCTTTTGATTCCATTAAAGAATGTTTCTGCATTTCCCCACTAATTCTAAAAAAGAGAAAATAATGAGTTAATTCTGGCAATAAATGAATATCACTAGCACCTTTATTTTGTGCTTCTAAAATTAAGTCTTCAGCAAATTTTTCTATTTCCATTCCAATCGCCCCATTATAGAAACTTTGTTCAATCATTAGCGTTGAACCTAAGTTTTAGGCTTCCCTCCTCAACTTAATTTTATTTCTATCTAGCTTGCGACTTTTTTAAGTCCCCTATTTTAAATATCTGCATTATTTTCGATTTCCATTTTTTATAAAAAAAGTCATCGCTTATTTTATCCAAATGGATAAAATAAGCGATGACTTCTCACTATAAATTAGTTAATTTTGTTCTTATTCAGCATTATGGAAAACTTCTGAAACATCATCATCATCCTCGAGCTTATCCAACATTTGCTCAAAAATTTCTTGTTTGTCTTCAGGTAATTCAACCATTGTTTGTGGGATCATTGTTACCTCTGCTTTTGCTAAACTGTATCCTTCACTTTCTAGGAAATCACGAACTTCTGGAAAATCTGAAGGATCAGTATAAATTTCAAAAACTTCCTCTGAGGCTTCTAGTTCCTCACCACCAGCTTCTAATACACTCATAAGCATTGTGTCTTCATCAACATCTAAACCTTCTCGTTCGATAGCTATATAGCCTTTGCGTTCAAACATATAACTAACAGAACCTTTTTCACCAATTGCTCCACCGTTTTTATTGAAAGCAACACGGACGTTTGTTCCTGTGCGGTTTAAATTATCTGTTAAGGAATGGACTAAGACAGCTACTCCATTAGGACCATAACCCTCATAAGTTACTTCATCATAATTTTCACTTTCAGCAGTACTGCTACCTTTTTTAATCGCACGATCAATATTATCGTTTGGCATGTTACTAGACTTGGCTTTATCCATTACCATACGCAATGAAGGGTTCATATTCGGGTCAGGTCCACCTTTTTTAACAGCCATATAAATTTCTCTAGATATCTTTTGGAAAATTTTGCCGCGCTTTGAATCTTGTGCATTTTTTCGTCCTTGGATATTACTCCATTTTGAATGTCCTGACATCCAACTCCCTCATTTCATTGTTTATTTAGGCGACTAAGCCTTATCTATTCTACCAAAAAACGACTGTTTGGGCAATCTTTTCTAGCATATGTTTATTCGTAGTAAATATTCATTCTATTATCACTATCTTTTTTTCCTGTTATAGTATCTTTTTTTGTTATTTTTTTTATAGAAGGTAAGAAAGAGAAACGCTAAAATAATTCCTGTTGCTGCACCAATACTATCTAATTGAATATCTTGCAATAAAGGCGTTCTATTTGGGGTAATACCTTGGTGAAACTCGTCTATAGCGGCGTACCCTGTCGCTAATAACCAAGAGATAAAAACAGTTAGATAAACACTCATTATCTTGTTTTTTAATCCTAGAAACCAAAATAGTCCTAAAAGAAAATAAATTCCAAAATGAGCAGCTTTACGAATAAAAAATTCAACAAATTTGCTATAGCCTAACGCAGAGATACTTATCTCACTATCTGCATAGCTTAGTTGAATGGTGCTTAGTACGTTTTTCATAGGTTCTTTAGCCAATAACTGATCTAGTGTAGATGTAATCGATTGCTCCTCATAAGGTTGAGATGAGCTATAAAAAAGAATACCCATAATGATTAATGCTAATAAAATATAGCCATTGTCTCTTGTTGTTGAACGCATATTCACACTCCTTTTCTTAAATCGTTTTGACTTCGTAATGTGTTTAAGTTGCCTTTTATTTAGTCTAGCAAACACCATTATTTCTATTGGAGAAATTAGATGCACGTAATAGTTACCCTATGAGTAGGATGTTTATTTATCTATTAAAGAATATGGATCAATTTTGTTGCTATGCTGAAATAAATCATCAAACCCATTGCATCATTAATGGTTGTAATAAACGGACCCGAAGCAATAGCAGGATCAATAGCTAGTTTATTAATCAGAAAAGGAATGACAGCACCTACCACAGTAGATAAGCTCAAGGTTATAAACAAAGAAAAGGCAATAATAAACGCTAAAATTAAATTTTGATAAAAAATCCCTGCAACGAATGCCAGAACAATTCCTGCTGTCAGGCCAATCATCATACCAGCTAATAATTCTTTTAGTATATTTTCCCAGAATTCTTTTTTCGTTCTTTTTTCTCCCATAGAAATATTTCGGACTGCTACTGCTAAGGATTGTGTCCCTACATTCCCAGCTGAGTCCATAATGACAGGAATAAAAGCGGCAAGTACAACAACTTGACTTAGTGTTTCCTCAAAAGAATTGATTAGAGAAGCACTAATCATACCTAAGAAAACGAGAATGATAATCCAAGGCATTCTCACTCGAGCCATTTGCCAAGCACTTTCTTCTCCTCTTTCCATTTTAGTTTTAGTCTTTCGAATCGCAGAAAATTCATTAAAATCTTCTGTCGTTTCTTCAACTAAAATATCCATTACATCATCAACGGTTACAATTCCTAACATCACGTCTTCATCATTTAAAACCGGTAACGCTAATAAATCATAATCTTGAATCATACGCGCTACCGCTTCTTGATCATCATTTGCTCTTACAAAAGCTAATTGAGTGAGCATAACATCCTCAACTTTTGTGTCTTCTTGATGAATAATAATATCACGTAAAGATAAAATCCCTGTCAATCTACCTTCTTTATCTAGAACGTAAATGTAATAGACCATTTCTGTTTCTTTAGCGAAGGTGCGAACCATAGTTACGGTCTGTTGTACTGTGTTCTCAACATACACACTAATAAATCCTTTAGTCATGATAGAGCCAGCCGTCTCTGGCTCGTAGGCTAACATTTCTTCTACTTTCGTTCTCTCTACTGGATTTAACTCACTTAAAAGAGCTTGTCTTTCTTTTTCATCTCGGTAAGACAAAAAACTTACTACATTATCTATTTTCATGTAATAAAATAAGTTTGCAACATATTCTACTGAAAAAGCTTCATAAGCTTCTGTTTGATCAGCAGAATCCATCCATTCAAATAGCTCTGCAAATTCTTCTGGTTCCAAAAAACTCTCTACTTTTTTTCTATTTTCAGGATAAAGTAAATGAAAAAGTTCTACTTGATCGTTTATGTGAAGCTTTAAGAATAATTCTCTAAACTTTTTGCGATTGTTTTCCTCTGTAGCTTTAAATATTTCTTCATAATAGTTATTTTTTTGTTCATCCATTCTCTTCACTGAATTATTCCTCCCAGAAAATCATATTTTATAATGGTTACACTAACATAAAGAAGTTTTATTTAGGATACCCACTGGCTACTTATTTTCAGCTTATTTCTATTTTATAAACCGCTCACTTTCCTGATGGGTTTTATGATAAGACACAAAAAAGCACATACTCTCATGAAGACAGAGTATGTGCGCGTATTCTCTATGCTAAATAAGCGATACACATAATAAAGACCATTTTATTTAGCATAAAACTAAATAAGATGAACCGTTTTTCTCCATCGTCGAGTTTTAGCACTATATGGCATAGATTATTCATCAGCTACATTAAATATGGCCTTAATCCGACCATCTCTGTTGACCCATTGGTGTCTCTCGACGTTTTTGGGCAGCAGCATATATCCATATAGGAGCCTCACCTAACAGAAGCATGGTTAATCATTAACCTCACGTCTAATCTAACTGGAATAGCTCTAACTGTCAACCTCTAGCAATTTGAAGCAATTTAATAAGAAACAAAAAATTCTTAAGAGTTTTCATATTTTAAAGAACTAGACTATAATAGAATTACTTTGATTGTTACTCTAGAAAGGAAGTTTTTGAATGACATATAAAATGAATTGGGATTTAGAGTCTATTTTCCCGGGTGGTAGCGAATCTATTGACCTACAAAACAAGTTACATTTAATCGAAAAACAGTTAGTTGCTTTAGCTAATCAAGTAACTAAATGGAGTAGCGAACAGGATAAACCATACTTCAAGGAGTTTTCAGCTCTGTTAACTAGCCAAGAAACCATTTCCTTAGGTTTAACACAAGTCCATACGTTTGTTGAAGCTGTTCAATCAGCAGATAGTCAGGATAAGAAAGCCAATACTCTATTCGGAAAAATTTTTACCTTAAGCAGCTCATTTGAGACAATTAAAACCATTCTCACAAAAAAAATTGTCGCTATATCTGATGAAGACTGGGCTGACTTACTTTTATTGAGTGAATTTCGCCCCATTGAATTTGTTTTACAAGAGACTAGAATTCAAGGCAAAGAACTCTTAAGTGAATCTGAAGAAACGTTAATTAATGCTTTATCAATAGACGGTTTCCAAGCTTGGAGTGACCATTATGATACATTGGTTGCAACAATTGCTATTCCTTTTGAAGAAAAAGACGGGACAATTTCTACTCTCTCAGCTGGGCAAGCCTACAATAAAATGAATGCTGATCCTGATAAAAAGGTTAGAAAGCAACTGTTTGATAAATGGGAAGCTGCTTGGGCTGAGAAAGCACCACTATTTGCTGATACATTAAATCATCTAGCGGGTTTCAGACTAGCTGATTACAAAGCGCATGGGGTTTCAGATTTTATAAAACGTCCTTTAGAATACAACCGGATGGAAAAAGAAACACTCGATGCTATGTGGCAAGCAGTTAGCGAACATAAACAAGTTTTCATTGAGTTTTTGAATCGTAAAGCACAATTAATGGGCAAAGAAAAGCTAGATTGGCAAGATATTGAGTCACCCGTTTTAGTTGGCAATACAAAACCACAGACTTACCCTTACAATAAGGGAGCAAATTTTATTCTAACTAACTTTGAAAAAGTCAGTCCAAAGATGGCAAAATTTGCTCAACACGCTTTCGAAAAAAACTGGATTGAAGCAGAAAATCGTGGTGGTAAGCGTCCGGGAGGTTATTGTGCTGAGTTACCAGAAAGTAAAGAGTCACGAATTTTTATGACTTATGCTGATTCTCCAGGTGAAGTATCCACGTTAGCTCATGAGTTAGGTCATGCTTTTCATAGTGATGTCATGAAAGATTTACCCGTTTTAAATCAGCAGTACGCTATGAATGTAGCGGAAACAGCTAGTACGTTTGCCGAAATGGTGGTGGCTGATGCAACTGTAAAAGATGCTAAAACTAAAGAAGAAAAAATAAACTTACTAGATACCAAAATTCAAAATTCCTTAGCTATGTTCTTAAATATACACGCTCGTTTTATTTTTGAGACTACTTTCTATGCAGAAAGACAAGACGGTATTGTAACAGATGAGCGCTTATCTGAATTAATGGAGGCAGCTCAAAAAGAAGCTTACCAAAATTCATTAAATTCATATCACCCTCATTTCTGGGCTAGTAAACTGCATTTCTTTATCGCTGATGTACCTTTCTATAATTTCCCGTATACTTTTGGCTATCTTTTCAGTTTAGGTATCTATGCACAATACCTAGAAAATAGTGATGGCTTTGAAGATCGCTATATTGCTTTACTAAAAGATACGGCTTCGATGTCTACAGAAGATCTAGCGAACAAACATATGCATGTTAATCTAGCTAAACAAGACTTTTGGGTAGCTGGTATTGAAGTAATGGAGAAAGACATTCACTCTTTCTTAGAGCTTACAGAAGACTATCTAAATTAATTTATAAAAAAAAGCCGTTAGATTAATTTAAACTTAATCTAACGGCTTCTCTTTTGTCTTTATTAAATTGTTATTTATTAATAACGTCCAAATCCAACAACTTTGTCAGACCACCATCCAGAACTATAAGAAGTATTGGCTACTCCAGTGCTACTTTGTGAACCGACGAAACCGCCGCCACCTGTTACAATTCCAACATGATCTACAATTCCTCCGTTAATTGAAAAGAATACTAAATCTCCTGCTTTTGGATTAGAAACTTTCGCTGAAGAGCTATATTGTGCGGATGCAACACGTGGAATTGAAATTCCTACTGATCCTAAAACATATTGTGTAAATCCTGAACAATCAAAACCACTTGAAAGGGATGTTCCACCCCATACGTATGGATTGCCTGTTGCTAAAGCTTTACTAATTGCCGGTTGCATTGAACCTAATGATGCACCCCCACCAATTGAAGGTGTTGGTATTGGTGCTGGTTTTATAACTGGTGTTGGTTTCTTGGTTGGTGCTGGTGTATTTACAGTTGGATACGTTACAGAAACTGACGTATCCGATTCTTGATTTGAAGAACCATCAGAATTTGATTGAGTAGGTACTTTCACTGTCTCAACAGTAGCACGTTCAGTAGTTTCGTTTGCTTTATTTGTAGATGCTTCGACTACTACTTTAGCTTCCTCTTGTTTTTGTTGTTCAAAAGCAACTTGAACAGCTTTTTCTACATCAGCTTGAGCTAGCGTATACTCTGATACAGCTTGCTCTGCAGCTACTTTTTGTACTAAAAAAGCATCTTTATCTTCTTGGGCTAATGACATTTCTGAAGCGAGTTGCGATACAACTACCTCTTTTTCTAATAATTGTTTTTCAAGTAAACTCTGTGTTTTTTCTAATTGAGCTGCTAAAGCGTTTAATTGTAGAATTGTTTGCTCTGTTTCTATTTTCTTTTTAACAACCATTTCTTGATCTTGTACTTGTTCTTCTACAAGAGTCTTGTTTGCCGTTACCATCTGACTGATAACATCTACACGACCGATAACATCTACTAAAGATTCAGCTTCAATAATGAATTCTATGTAGTTTTGTGTATCCCCATTTGTTTGAACAGTTCGTGCTTGTTTATTCAATTGTTCGTTGCGTTTTTCTATTTTTTTCTCCAATGACTCAATTTCAGTTTTTAAGATTCCCATCTCATCTTGAGATAGCTTAATTTCTCCAACTAATTTTTGGGATTTTTCCTTATTCGTGCTGATTGTATTATTTATCATTTCTAGTTGTATTTGTGTCTTATTTTTTTCTGCTGATAAACCGTTTATTTTTTGATCAGCTGCATCTATTTTATTTTGATTTGAATTGACTGTTTCCTTAGCTTCTTCTATTTTGACAGTATAAGTTTCTGCTTCAGCTGCTATGGGTAGAATAAGAGAACTAAACGTTATTGTTCCTAGAATTGCGATTGAAAGTAATTTTTTATTCACTAATTTTTCTCCTCCAAAATTCATTTCTATTTTCCATTCTTATTTTTTGTCTTCATATAATTTGTTCTTACCAGTTCATACGAAACAGTATAACATGTAGATACTATCCAAAGATTACCTTTAGGTTACAGTTGCCTATCAAATAATAACGAATGAGAGAGAATACTATTAGAAAATAACTTATTCTTTTACATTTTTCAATAACTAATAAATTAGAATCGATAGTATTAAAAATAAATATCGTTATTTTTTTATTTCTTGCTTTTTTAAAATGAGTTAGTGTATAATTGTATGCTAGATAGTTTATTTATCTAGAGTACATCATTTTTACATATTTTAGGAGGGTTTATAATGTCTAAAAATTACCGCGTATTACTCTACTATCAATACGTTACCATTGAAAAACCTGAACTGTTTACAGCTGAACATTTAGCTTTTTGTAAAAATATTGGTTTAAAAGGTAGAATTTTAGTTGCTACAGAAGGCATAAATGGTACGATTTCTGGAACATATGAACAAACTCAACTTTACATGGACACCATGCATGCTGATATGCGTTTTGCTGATACAGTCTTTAAAATCGATGAGGAGAATACATCTGCTTTCGAAAAAATGCATGTTCGCCACCGTCAAGAATTAGTTACTCTAAATCTTGAAGACGATATCGACCCAAACGAACTCACAGGTACTTACTTAGAACCTGAAGAATTTCATAAAGCTATTTTAGATGAAAATACTATTGTTATTGATGCTAGAAATGATTATGAATATGATTTAGGTCATTTTAGAGGGGCAGTTCGCCCAGAAATCCGAACTTTTCGTGAGCTTCCTCAGTGGATTCGTGAAAACAAAGAAAAATTTATGGATAAACGTATCGTTACATATTGTACCGGTGGGATTCGTTGTGAAAAATTTTCTGGTTGGCTTCTTAAAGAAGGCTATGAAAATGTTGGCCAATTACATGGTGGAATTGCTACTTACGGCAAAGATCCAGAGGTTCAAGGTGAATTATGGGACGGACAAATGTATGTATTTGATACTCGTATCAGTGTTCCTATAAATCAAAAAGAACATGTTATCGTAGGACGTGATTGGTTTGATGATTCACCTTGTGAGCGCTATGTTAACTGTGCAAACCCTAAGTGTAATCGTAAAATACTCGTTTCTGAAGAAAACGAGCATAAATACCTAAAAGGCTGTTCTTATGAGTGCCGTATTGCTCCAGAGAATATCTACGTTAAAAACAACCAACTAAGCCAAGAAGACGTTATAGAACGTTTAGCTAAAATTGGCGAGAAATTACCAACATTAGCTTTATAAAGAATTGAATACAAAAAAAGGTTAGGACAAGTTAGTGTCCTAATCTTTTTTTATCCTAAAATTAATGCGTCATCACTAACGCGATTGCCACTATTTTTATGAAACAACTCTAGCAAATCTGGAACAGTCATCTGTTGTTTTTCTTTGCCTTTCACATCGACAGCTATTTGCCCGTTATGAAGCATAATCAAGCGATTGCCGTATTCGATTGCATTTTCCATGTTATGCGTAATCATCATTGCTGTTAATTGCTCTTCTTTGACTATTTTATCTGTTAATTCTAATACCATTTTACTTGTTTTTGGATCTAGCGCAGCTGTATGTTCATCAAGTAAAAGTAATTTTGGAGACTGCAAAGCAGCCATTAGTAACGTCAGTGCTTGACGTTGTCCACCTGATAATAAGCCAACTTCCATCTTTAGGCGACTTTCTAAATTTAAATCTAATTGTTTGAGTCTTTCACGAAATTCTACGCGCTGTTTCTCTTTTACACCGAGGGATAATCCCCTTTTTTTGCCGCGTTTATAAGCAACTGCTAAGTTTTCTTCTATACTCAAACGAGTAGCTGTACCCATTTTAGGATCTTGAAAAACACGTCCGATATGTTTTGCTCTCTCAGCTGTCTTTTGACGCGTTACGTCTTCTCCTGCTAGATGAATACTTCCTGAATCTACGAGAAAACTACCTGCAATACTGTTTAATAAAGTCGACTTCCCAGCACCATTGCCACCAATAATCGTAACAAATTCTCCTTTTTCAATAGTCAAAGTTAGGCCCTTAAGAACATGATTTTCGTTAACTGTTCCAATTTCGAAACTCTTATGGATATTTTTTACTTGTAAAATAGCTGTCATATTGTTGATCTCTCCTTCACTTTATAGCTTGTTTCAGTTTAACTTTAGATTTCTTTTTTATTAGTGGAGTAGAAAGAGCAATAGCTAAGATAAGTGCAGAAAATAACTTAATATCTTGTGGATCAATACCTAGTTGTAAGACTAAGTCGATAATTAAACGGTAAACAATTGAACCAATAACGATGGTTAATAACCGTTTAGCAAAAGATAATTGATGAAAAAGAACTTCTCCAATAATAACAGATGCTAGACCAATAACAATTGTACCAATCCCCATTCCAATATCAGCATAACTATTATTTTGAGCAATTAGTGCCCCAGACAGAGCAATTAAACCATTGCTCAGCATATAGCCAATAATCTTCATTGCATTAGTATGAATTCCATTTGCTTCACTCATGGCTTCATTATCCCCAGTTGAACGAATAGCTAAACCTGTTTCTGTATTGAAAAATAAATACAAAAGAAAAATAACCAATAAACTTGCAAATAAACCAACAATCAAGACAGACATACGACTAGTTAAGCCGTATGATTGAACTGTCCGCATGAGTGTTTCTTTGCCTAATAAAGTAACATTTGCTTTTCCCATAATTCTTAGATTAATTGAATAGAGTCCTGTCATTGTCAAAATCCCTGTTAATAATGCCGGTATTTTAAGTTTTGTATGCAACAAGCCAGAAACAACGCCAGCTAACATACCACAAAACAGTGCAATAAAAGTAGCTAACAGTGGTGAAAGCCCTGCAACAATTAGGCTTGCACACACCGCTGCTCCTAGTGGAAAACTTCCTTCCGCTGTTAAATCAGCAATATCCAATATACGAAAAGTCAAATAGACACCTATGGCCATGATAGACCACAATAGTCCTTGTGAGATACTTGATAAGATAATACTCATAGTGTAGATAACTCCTCTTTTTTACTTTTTATTCTGGTACGACAATACTTGCAGGATCAATTCCTAACGCTTTAGCCATGTCTTCATTAATAACTAATTCTAAATTATTTGATGTTTCAACTTTCATATTAGCAGGTTTTTTACCATCTTTGATAATTTCTAATGCCATTTTTGCTGTTTGGCGGCCTAGATCTGAGTAGTTTATTCCGTAAGTTGCTAAAGCGCCGGCTTGCACCATTTCTGCTGAACCAGGGATAACAGGTAGCTTGTACTCCATGGCAATTTCTCCAACAGTAGGCATTGTACTAGCTAACGTATTATCCGTTGGGATGTAAACAGCGTCGACCTCTTGAGCCAATGTTGTCATTACTTGTTGAACATCATTTGTTGACGTTACCGTTAAGATTTTTACCGCTACACCTTTATCTTTAATTGCTTTCTCAGCTAAATCTGCTTGGATTTTTGAATTAGGCTCACTCGAATTGTAAATAATTCCTACTGTTTTAGCTTCAGGAGCTACTGATAATAATAAAGCAATCTGTTCTTCAATCGGAACGATATCGCTTGTTCCTGTTAGATTTTTATTTGGTTTTTCCATAGTTTCAGCAAGTCCCGCATCAACTGGGTCAGTTACTGCTGTGAATAAAATGGGGTCTTCTTCTGTTACATTTGCTAAGGCTTGTGCTGCGGGTGTTGCAATTGCTAGGACAACATCATTTTTGCCCGCTAAACGCTCGCTCATACTCTGTAAGTTCGCTTGATCTCCTTGAGCGTTTTGGTAATCGACTGTTAAGTTTTCATCTTCGATGTAGCCAGCTTCTTCAAACTCACTTAAGAAACCTTCACGTGCTAGTGACAATGATTCATGTTCCATATATTGTAAGATTCCAACATTTATACCTTCATCTTTTCCATTATCTGCTTCGTTGCTCGTACCACAACCTGCTAATACTATTCCTGCCAGCAGTAATCCTAGTCCCGTTTTCCATACGTGTTTGTTTTTTTTCATTATCTTTTCCTCCTAGTTTTTTTTATCAAATTATTCGTTTAGAAACTAAAAACACCCACTTAGATAAACGTACAATCTAAGTGGGTGTTACTTGTTATTTTAAAAAAGATAAAATAGGATTCTTGCACCACTTAGATTTAACTTTCATCTATGTGACGCATTCAGCTCAATACAAAATGCCTTAGCCATCATAGATACAAACATCACTGTTTCCTGTTTGCATCCAAGTAAGACCTGTCTACAAACAACTTCTAAAATAGCTAAAGAAATAATTATTCAGTTGTGTTATATTTTTTGGCAGACAGTTCATATCGATTCCCTCACAATCTATTTTTTGATAACTTTAGTATAGAAAAAATATAAAAGATTGTCAATCCTTTTATTAGATTTATTTAATAAACTTATCATCTTAAACTCATTTTAAAAGATTTTTTGAAACAATTTAGCTTATTTTAAAGATGTTTTTAGTCAAAAGTTAGGTTTTTTTCCGACTTTTTGATATAATCAACGGAGTAACTTTGAACAACATTATGAATTTGAGGTGAAATTATTTGAAAGAACCAAAAAAAAATACTATTCCACTTTTTCTAACAAAAATAAAAAACTATTTTGTGAAATTAAAAAAAGATCTGAATAAAAAATGGTCTTCTTTTAAAGAAATTAGAAAAAATAAAGCGAATAGGCCAGAGCAAAACAATAAACCAGATAGGCCAGATTCTGGCTCGCCTAAAGATAGTACTGTAAGTTTAAAAAAATCAGCAACTAATCCTAAAACAATTGAGGATAAGTTTATTGGTATTTTATTGGCTATAAAAATATGGCTTGTTGTACAAGGTAAAATCATTAAAAATCTATTTACTAAGAAAAATAGCGACGACGCTAATCAGCAAACTGATGAACAAAAGACTTCTTTGGATCGTTATCGCTCTTTCTTATTTGGTTTTAACGTTACGTATACCGTTATCAAAAACCTTTTTGTTGTACTAGTTATTTTCATTCTAGTTGGCATTGCTTTTGCAGGTGGAACAGGATTAGGCTACTTTGCTTATCTTGTTTCTGAAGATAAACCACCTACTTACAAAGAAATGACTGCTGATTTAAAAAATGTAGAAACAACTTCCTCTATTTTTTATGCTGGTGGTGAATTGATTAGTGATTTGAGGGCTGATTTGAAAAGAACGACTATACCTTTGAAAGATATGTCTGGTTTAGTTCAGAAGGCTATTATAGCTACAGAGGATGAATATTTTTATGAGCATCATGGTGTTGTCCCTAAAGCTGTTGCCCGTGCTTTATTTCAAGAAGTTACTGGATCAAGTTCTGTTTCTGGTGGTTCTACACTAACTCAGCAATTAGTTAAGCAACAAATTCTGACTAACGAAGTTTCATTTAAACGTAAAGCAAATGAAATTTTACTTGCTTATCGTCTTGAAAACTTTTTTTCTAAAGATGAAATCCTAGAATCTTATTTAAATGTTTCTCCTTTCGGAAGAAATAATCATGGTGAAAATATAGCTGGACTCTATGAAGCTTCTTATGGTATTTTCGGTATCGACTCAACAGAATTGACACTGCCACAAGCTGCTTTTATTGCAGGATTACCACAAAATCCAATTGTTTATAGTCCATATGCTCAGAATGGAGAAATTAAAGAAGACTTATCAACAGGGTTTGCTAGAAAAAATGAAGTCTTATTCAGAATGTATCGCGAAGGATACATCAATAAAGAGGAGTATGATGCAGCAAAAGGGTATGATTTAGCTGCCGACTTTATTCAACAAGACTCAACGACTAAGCAAAATAATTCTTATATCTATAATGCTGTTGAGAAAGAAGCACGCAAGGTCCTAATTGAACAACTCTATACAAAAGACAAATGGACCGCTGCTGATTTAGCAGCTGATAAAAGCTTGTACGATGAATATTATGAAAAAGCAGATGAAAAAATGCGTATGAATGGCTATCAAATTCATACGACTATTGATAAGACTGTCTATGATGCTATGCAGAATGTTGTAGTTAGCAATGCTGATAATCTTGGTTATAAGAAAGAAATAAACTGGACCAATCCTGATACCAATGAGGTAACGACAATTGTTGAACCCGTTCAAAATGGTAGTGTGTTATTAGATAATGCCACAGGCGCTATTCTTTCGTTTGTTGGTGGTGTTGATTTTAATATTTCCCAAGTAAATCATGCATTTGATACGAATCGATCGCCTGGTTCTACTATCAAACCTATTCTAGTCATTGCACCTGCTCTTGAAAATGGTACGATTACTCCAGCAACGATTGTTCCAGAAACAGAATTAATCGTTCCAGATGGTATTACAGGTACACATGAAGTTACGAACGATGGGGGCAGAGTACCTGGTACATGGATTAGTGCTCGAAAAGGGCTAGCTGTATCTAGTAATATCGTTATGTCAAGAATCTACATGGAAATGCAAAAATCATTTGTTCCAGGAAACTACCTTCAAAAAATGGGTATAGGGACCGACTCGATTGCAGAAGAAGAGTATAAAAATATTTCTTTAGCTATAGGTGGTACTAAAGGTGGGGCCTCTGTATTAGAGCAAACTACAGCATTCGCTACCCTAGCTAATAGTGGAACACATACTGAAAACTATATGATTGAATCCATTAAAAGTTCAACTGGTGAAATGCTTTATGAGCATGAAAAAAAATCTAATCCTGTTTTCACTCCCCAAACAGCCTATCTAACTATTGATATGTTACGAGATGTTTTAGATGCTGGTACTGCTACTGACGTGAAAAGCCAGTTAAATTTCAGTACTGATTTAGCTGGTAAAACCGGAACTTCTGAAAATGAAAAAGATATTTGGTTTATTGCTAGCACACCTAAAGTTACCTTAAGTTCTTGGATTGGCTACGATAATTTTGTTGAAGAGAACTATTTGGATGAGTATTCTGGTCCAGGTAATTCTGGAAGGCGAAATCGTGCTTATTGGGCTCAGCTTGCTAATGCTATCAATAATGCTAACTCATCTATTATCGGATCTGGTCAGTCTTTCCAACAGCCGGGAGGAATTGTTTCTTCAACTGTAAATGAAAAAACAGGGACTAAAGCTGGAAAAGTAAAACTAGGTGCTGAAAAGGAAATCATTGTTTCTGGAGAAACAGTAAGTGAATTATTTAATAGCCAATATCTTCCAAAAGGCGCTACGTATAATTTTGCTCTTGGGGCAAATAATAAAGACTTGAAAGACTTTTGGAACGGAATAGTTACTGCAGAGGCTAAAGAAAAAGCTGAAAAAGCTAAAATTGAAGCTGAAGCGAAAAAGAAAGCTGAGGATGAAGCTAAAGCTAAAGCTGATATTGAGGCTAAAAAGAAAACCGATAGTGAGGCCAAAGCTAAAGCAGACGCAGACGCTAAAGCTGATGCAGATGCTAAAAAGAAAGCTGAGGATGAAGCTTTAGCTGATGCCGATGAGAAAGCAAAAGCTGATGCTGAAGCAAAAAAGGAAGCTAGCTCTGAATAGTCATTTACTAGAATAAAAAGACCCGATTGAAAGAGAAACTCTTTCAATCGGGTCTTTAATTTATTTTGACGTTCCTCGGTTTGCGATATGATGGGGTAAAATAATCGTTTTTTCGTCTACTTCTTCTTTGTTCATTAATTTTGTTAATAAACGCATAGAAACAGCACCAATATCATATAATGGTTGAGTAATTGTACTCAATTTAGGACGAACCATTTCAGTTAATTTTGAATTATTAGCTGTAATTATTTCAAAATCTTCTGGTATACGAAGATTTGCATCTAACGCACCATTTAAGACTCCTACTGCTAACTCATCGTCGCCAATAAAGGCTGCTGTTGCACTAGCTTCAGCTAACTTAGAGAAGATTTCTTCTCCAGCTGAGAAAGTGTAATCTGTTTCGAAAATTAAACTCTCATCAAAAGTAACTCCTGCATCTGATAAAGCTTTTTTGTATCCCTTCATACGATAAACACTATTAATGGGCTCATCTTTTTGAGAACCTGATACAAAAGCAATTCGTTCGTGCCCTTTGGCTAACAGTTCAGCAATAGCTTCTCCAGTTGCTACCTCATAGTCAATATTAACACTTCCTACTTGGTTATCAGGATCAACTGTACCTGCTAAAACTACCGGAATTTTTGATCTTGAAAATTCCGCACGTAATTCATCTGTAATTTTATGTCCCATATAAATCAATCCGTCAACTTGTTTTGCTAGTAAAGTATTTAATACGTTGACTTCTTTCTGATCATTTTGATCAGAATTAGCTAAAATAATATTGTATTTGTACATTGTCGCAATATCATCGATTCCTCTTGCCAACGATGAGAAATATAAATTTGTAACATCAGGTATAATTACCCCTACTGTCGTTGTTTTTTTACTAGCTAATCCACGAGCAATAGCATTAGGCCTGTAATCTAAGCGGTCGATAACTTCTAATACTTTTTTACGAGTAGTTGGCTTTACATTTGGATTTCCGTTGACAACTCTAGATACCGTTGCCATTGATACATTCGCTTCTCTAGCAACATCATAAATTGTAATCGTTTGTTTTTCCATATATCTTATCTCCTTTAATTTAGTTTCATTTAGTCATTTGTCTTATTCTAATACAATTTATCAAACTTTCACAAATAATGCAAGCGTTTTACTTGTGTTTTCATGAAAATTTCATTTTATATTTTCATAAAGTTTTCTTTATAACTATCGATTCTTGCCTTTTATTATTTTTTTCTAATGATACAATTAGTTCAGTTCAAAATATACTAGAAAGTTGGGAATAGACGATGACAAATAAAAAACTAACTTATTTAAAAGAATGGTTGATAGAAAGTAAGATTGATTGTGCTTTATTGACTGATCCAGAAAATATTGCTTATTACAGTGGGTTCAAAAGTGAACCACACGAAAGAATTCTAGCACTTGCTATTTTCCCGTTTACTGATCCGTTTCTCTTTACACCTTCTTTAGATATGAAAGATGCTCAAAATAGTGAATGGCCATTTTCTGTTTATGGTTATCTAGATAACGAAAATCCTTGGTCTATCTTATCTAAAAAAATACAAGAATCAGCAACTAATACAGAATGTTTTGCAATAGAAAAAGCTTTTCTAACTGTCGAACGCTATGAAAAAATTTGTTTCTATTTTGAAGACTCAACATTTGAAAATGTATCCGAAAAAATACAAGAGATGAAATTAATTAAAGATTCAAGTGAAATAAAAAAGATGATTGAAGCAGGTAAATGGGCAGATAAAGCTTTAGAAATAGGCTTTAATAGTATTAAAGAAGGAATCTCTGAAGAAGAAATCGTTGCTGAAATTGACTATCAATTAAAGAAACAAGGGATTAAAGAAATGAGTTTTGAAACGATGGTTCTAACCGGTGATCATGCAGCGAGTCCACATGGAGTTCCTGGTGCAAGAAAAGTTAAAAAAAACGATATGGTTCTTTTTGATTTAGGCGTAGTTTATAATGGATACACTAGCGATGTCACCAGAATGGCTGTTTTTGGCAAACCTTCTAAAGAAGCTGAGAAAGTATATTCTATCGTGCTTAAGGCCCATCAAGCTGCTATTGCAGCAGTAAAGCCTGGTGTAACTGCTGGACAGCTAGATAAAATTGCACGAGATATTATCACAAATGAGGGATACGGAGAGTATTTCACTCATCGTCTTGGACATGGGTTAGGTAGCAGCGTTCATGAATTCCCTTCTATTATGAAAGATAGCGAGTTCATCATTAAAGAAGGAATGTGTTTTTCAATAGAACCTGGAATTTATATCCCAGAGGTTGTAGGTGTTAGAATTGAAGACTGCTTATATGTTACAAAAAATGGCTGTGAACTTTTTACAGCTACACCTACAGCTTTTAAATCTATTAGTTAAAAAATAAGCACACTTACTTTTGAGTCCTTTCTCTACTAAAAACAACTAAAAGGTTTCCTTATATCAGAAGATGATATAAGGAAACCTTTTAGTTAGTCTAAACTATTTCTGTAAAACTTCCTACTTTTCACTATCAAAAAGAGTCGGTTGTTCTATACTGTAGTCCATGATATTTTTTTCAATCTCTCTCTTTAATGAATCTGAATCTAATTTTATACTTGTTCTTAATTCAGCTTTTTTTTTTCAGCTTCTGCTTCTGCTTCTTCAGCTACTGCTTTAACATCTTCTGACGCATCTTTAGTAATTTCTGATAAATCTTCTGAAGTATTTTCAACATTTACTTTAACGTCGTCAACAGTTGCTGCAACTTTTTCTTTTGTTTCAACAGCCGTTTCGGTTAAATCAGACTTTACTTTATCTGCATTGACCATCAAATCTTCTTGAATGTCTTTCAAATCTGCTCCTACTTCTTTAGAAGTTTGAGTTAACTGCTCTTTCATTTGAGACGCTGTATCTTTTAAGCTAATTTTTATATCTTCTGATGCATCTTTAGCAACATTTTTAATTTCTGTTCCTTTTTCTTTTGCAATTTCTGAATAATCTTTTGCTGTATCTTTAGCATCTGAAGCCTGTTTAGCTAAATCATCACGCAATTCTTTACCAGATTTTGGTGCAAATAATAATGCTGCAATACTAGCTGTTGCTGCTCCGATAAACGTACCCAATAAAAATCCATTTTTTTTAGCCATAATTAATTTCCCCTTTTTTTGAATTAACTTATTTTTATTTCTCTTTTAACTAACTTAGTTTGATTTTCGTTTTCTTTTTAGATTTAAAGCTGTTTTCCCAACTTTTGTTATCATTCCTGCTTTTACTGTTTTCTTAGTTGTTCCAGAAACATGTTCAGCTAAATTACGCGTTGACGAATTCAAGCTAGATACTGAAACCCCTAAATCACCAATTGCCTGGAACACTGGATCTGTTTTATTTAATTTTCCGTTTACATCATCAAGCGTTGTGTTCGTTTTATTCAGTAGACCTTCGACTTCAATTAATAACTTATCCGCATCTTTAGTTATTACTTCAATACTGGTATTTGCTTCTTTTACAGTTTTAGAAACTTCTTCAATTACTTTTGAGATTTTTAATAATACCACGATTAAAAAGATGACTAATGCTGCAAATGCTATTGCAGCTATCAAAGCTGCTATTTCTCCACCTGTCATATTAATTCCTCACTTCCTTTATTTAGTTAACCTTGCTTAATTATATAATAGATTACGACTACCAAACGGTAAAAAATAATCGTCTTAGTGTAAAATAATATAAAATTCTTTCATATTTAGAATACCATATCATTTTTACCACTTCAAATGATATGGTATGAATTTCTAAATAAACTGTATCTAAAAAACAGCAAATTACTTATCCTGAAATTATTTCTAAAGTCATCCATTTAGCTAAACATGTTGAGAGTTTATTTTCCTTTCTTTTATTAATTTGTTATGATTGAAAATAGCAACTTATTTCAAAATCTAAACATTAAAGGAGTTTTTTCTATGAACAATCAATCAGACAGCTCAGTGACTACAGAAGTAGTAGATTCCGTTGCAAAACAAACGTCATTTTTTATAGAGTTTTGGCAAAATATCGATTGGAAAAGTTTATTATCTGCTGGTATTTCTAAAGCTATTCAAATGTTTTTTTTCTTTTTCGTTTATTTTATCATTAAGAAAATTGGAAATGTATTTATTACTCGCACGTTTAAAAATTATCGTGGTAAAAAAAATATTTCTCTCAGTCGTTTGGATACTCTAGATAACCTAACTCACAACATCTACAATGCTGTGCTTGGATTTTTTTTAGCTTACGCGATTTTATCGGAAATTGGCATTCCTGTTGGGACATTATTAGCTGGTGCAGGTGTTATTGGTCTAGCATTTTCTTTGGGAGCCCAAGGCTTTGTTAGCGATATCGTAAATGGTTTCTTTATTCTTCTTGAAAAGCAAGTAGATATTGGAGATGTCGTTACATTTAGTGATATCACAGGTACCGTTGTTGATGTTAATTTAAAAACAACTACTGTTAAAAGTTTTGATGGTACACTAAATTTTGTACCTAATCGTTATATTACTATCGTTAGCAATCTTTCTAGAGAAGATATGCGTGCTCGAATAAATATTCGCCTAGAGCCTAGTGTTGATATGGAAAAAGTAAATACAATTATAGAACAAGTAAACGAACGATTCGTTCCTTTACATCCTGAAATCACACAAGAGCCGGTTAGTTTAGGACTAATGGATATTGGTGATGGGTTTTTGGCTGTACGTATTCATATTTTCACATTAAATGGTAGTCAATACGATATTCAAAATATCTTTTTCCAAGAATATGTTGGAGCTTTAACAAAAGCAGGAATTACTATACCAGCAACTCCTGTAAAAATAACTCCTTGAGTCACAAATTTAGTTTTATTAGAATGAAAGGACTGAAAATACATTGAACTCTCCAAAAATTTTAATTTTGACAGGCAGCTATGGAAATGGTCATTTAGAAGTAACTCATGCTTTAGTCGCTGAGTTAAAAAAACGTGGCATTACTGACGTTGTTGTTTCAGACTTATTTCATGAAGCTCATCCTATTTTAACTAATTTTACTAAACAACTTTATCTGAAAAGCTTTACCAAAGGCCAAAGTATTTATGGTTTTTTATACTATAATTCAGATGCCCGCTTAACGGACTTTAGAATTGATCGGATTATTGATCGTTACGGTTATATGCGCATCAGTGAGTTAATGAACACCTATGCTTTCGATGCTGTTATCAATACTTTTCCGATGCAAGCTCTTCCCATCTATCAACAAAAAAATCACCACAATATCCCTTTTGTAAATGTTTTAACTGATTTTTGCTTGCATTCTCGTTGGCTTTCTGATGAAATAGATCATTTTTTTGTAGCTGGCGAATCATTAAAAAAAGAATTAATAGATTCTGGTGTCTCTCCCCAAAAAATAACCGTTTCTGGTATTCCTATTAAAGAAGAATTTTATCGTGCAAAAAAAGAGGACTTGGATAAAAAAGAACCACTTAATCAAGCAAAAGAATTATTAATTTCAGCTGGAGCCTTTGGTGTGATAAAAGATCTTCCCATATTGATTGAAGAACTGTATTCTCAAAGTAACCTTACTATTACTGTAGTCTGTGGTAGAAATCAGGAACTTTATGACTTACTTACTATAAAATTTGAAGCTGTTTCATCAATTTCTATTTTAGGCTATGTAAAAGATATGGCTTCTCTTATGAGGAAAGCAGATCTCATGATTACTAAGCCAGGTGGGATTTCTCTTTCAGAGGCATTGGCTATCCAAGTGCCATTAGTCTTAACTCCAGCTGTACCTGGTCAAGAATTGGATAATGCTAAATTATTTGAGTCAAAAGGGATGGCTATCGTCTCTTATGAGGAAGAAGAAATTGTTCCTGCTATTTTATACTTACTAAAAAATCCAGCATTCTGTACTGAAATGATGGAAAATATGAAAGAACATTTCTACCCAAATGCTGCTGCTTTAATTATTGATGAAGTTTTAACTATTAGCAAAACAGCTCCCTATTTAGAAAATCTTTTAGATTAAAAAACTGCTTATGTATAAAAAAATACCATAGGAGCACAAGCTCCTATGGTATTTTTTTATACGTATTCTTTTTTGCGTTTGACATCGTATTTATTTTCAAACTCATGAGCAATTCTATTCGTTGCTTTAAGTATTTCACTACGCGTTACTATACCAGTAAAACTGCCATCTGATGCTGCTACACAGACAAATGAATTGCGTACAAGTAAATGCAACACTTCTTCTAAGTCGTATGGGTTTTCGATTACTGCAAAATCTGTTTGCATCACATCTTCAACACGAATATCTCCAAGTTTATTAAAATCAACATCTTCAATGCTCGTTATGGCATCAATGACCATCGACATAGAAATTAATCCTCGTATTTTGTAGGTTGAATCTAAAACAGGAATAACCGTATATCCTATCTTCGTTAAGACTAATAAGGCATGATCTAGATGGTTTGTCATTTGAATGTGTGCAACTTGTTCTGCGGGAATTAAAAATTTTTCTTTATTTTCTAATAGCATTTTCCCTATTTCTTTACCTATCATGTCTGCTAATTTCCTTTCTCACTAATGGTATCTGTACCCATTTCAAGTGACGACACACTAAGCTAATCGTCTATCTTACCACATCTGTTTTCTAAATTTATTTAATTTTGAGTTGCTAAACTCTAACAAAAGAACAGTTTAATTCTTCAATAGGCTGATGTAGTCTGTTATAATACGATACTTGAATAGTATCTTTTGTTGTTTCAACAATCGCATAAGTTTTTATCTTATGTGCTCCTCGAGGCAATAAAATACTGCCAGGATTTAGCACTAAAATTCCTTCTATCATCTCTACTCCTAATTCATGCGTATGCCCAAAAAAAGCAAAAGTTGCTTGTGCTTCTTTTGCCGTAAATACTAGAGTCTGCATGGACTTCTTCACATCGTGTACATGCCCGTGGACCCAAACTATTTTTTCTTGACCTATTTCTTTGGTTTGAAGCAGTGGATACGATTGGTCAAAGTCCATATTACCCTTTACAGATTTCATATCTTCCCAAACTGAATCTGTCTCAGCCAACTCTGAATCACCACAGTGAATCATTGCATCAACTTTTCCTTGATAGGTTTTAATGAGCTCTGTTAAAATATCTCGATCACCATGACTGTCACTTACAACTAATAATCTCATTTCATCCACTCCATTATTCATTTATTTGATCAGTTAACCAATCATCCCATACTTGTTCTAGCTTTAATAATGCTTTTGCTCGATGACTTTTTTTATTTTTTTCCACATCAGACAACTCTGCCATTGATTTTTCTATATCTGCAACATAGAATAATGAATCATAACCAAAACCATTCTCACCACGTGGTATGCCTAGTATTATTCCTTCTACTTCACCTTCAACAACTAAACTCTGTTTGTTAGGGTAAGCTAAGGCTAATGTACAATGAAATTGTGCTGTTCTCATTTCTCTTGGAATAGCGGTTAGTTCATGCAAAAGTTTAGCATTATTTGCAGCATCGCTCTTAGGCTCACCAGCATAACGAGCTGAAAAAATCCCTGGTCGACCTTCTAAGGCATCGACTTTTAATCCTGAATCGTCAGCTAGTACTATCATATTTAATTTATTTGCGATAGTTTCTGCTTTTAGTAAAGCATTTTCAGCAAAGGTTGTTCCTGTCTCTTCTACTTCAGGAATTTCTGGATAATCCAATAATGTTTTAACTTGAATCCCTTTTTTAGCAAATAATGCTTCAAATTCACGAGCTTTACCTTGATTATTTGTTGCAATTAAAATCGTATCTGGCAAAACAGAACTATGATTTTTCTCTTTGGTAGGCTCTTGGTTACATACTTGATTTTGGATAGCTATTAATTCTGCTATCCCTTTTTCTCCAAGTTCAAGCATTTCCATTAATTGTGAACCTGAAAAGGTTGATTCTTCACCAGTACCTTGTATTTCTGAAAATTTGCCGCTTTCTGTCATCACGATATTCATATCAACTGCAGCAGAACTATCTTCAGAATAATCTAAATCTAATAATACTTCATTATTTTTTGTTATACCAACGCTAATCGCTGCAATTGTCTCTTTAATAGGATTTTCTTTAATCTGACCACTTTCTACTAACGTTAAGATAGCTATTTTCATTGCGACAAAGGCACCCGTAATACTAGCTGTACGCGTTCCACCGTCTGCTTGAATAACGTCACAATCTATTGTAATAGCTCGTTCTCCTAACTTGTCTAAATCAACTACAGAACGCAGTGTACGAGCTATTAAACGCTGTATTTCCATTGTCCTACCTGTCAGCTTACCTTTCGCAGATTCTCTTATAGTTCTTGTGTTCGTAGCTCTTGGCAACATCGCATATTCAGCATGAATCCAGCCTTTTCCTTGTCCACGCATAAATGGTGGAACTTTTGTTTCAATCGTTGCATTACAGATAACTTTTGTATCGCCAAAAGTTACTAGCACCGAACCTTCAGGATGTTTTAAGTAATTTGTTTCAATCGTCACGCGGCGAAGTTCATTATTCTTTCTAGCATTTTTACGCATAATTTCCTCAATTCTACTCTATTTTTAAAGTCCCAATTTAATGTGTTCTATCGTCTTATTTTCTATTTCAAGCCATTGCGAAGCAATCGATTCAAACAGTTGAACCGATCCTGTTGTATAAAAATTGTACTCTGTTTCTTTATTATCTCCACTATCTACAGCTAAATGAAAATAGTCTAAAAGGGTACTTAATTCACTGACTGTCTCTGCACCTGAATCAATTAACTTAACACCATCCCCCATTACATTTTGAATAATAGGTCGTAACAAAGGATAATGGGTGCAGCCTAAGATTAGCGTATCTAAGTTCATGTTTTTTAAAGGGCGTAACGTTTCAGCAACAACTTTTTTTGCAATCGCGCTGTTATATGCGTTACTTTCTACCAATGGAACAAATTTTGGACAAGCTAAACTTGTGACGATTGATTTAGTATCTTTGGACTGAATCATTTTTTTGTATTGGTCACTTTTAATGGTTCCTTCTGTCCCGATAACGCCAATACGATTGTTTCGAGTACTCTTTATAGCTGATCGACTACCTGGTAAGATTACTCCTATCACGGGAATCGCTAATTTCCTTTTGATATCTTCTAAAGCAGCCGCTGTTGCTGTATTGCAAGCAATCACTAGCATTTTAATGTCTTTACTTAATAAAAATTGTGTCATTTGCCAAGTAAATGCTAAAATTTGCTCCTCTGGTCTAGGGCCATAAGGGCACCTTGCAGTGTCCCCAACATAATAAATAGATTCATTCGGCAATTGTCGAATAGCTTCTTTAACTACCGTTAATCCGCCTACTCCTGAATCGATAAAGCCTATTGCTTGTTTTTTCATGTTTTAACAACCTTTATCTAAAGTTAATTTGCTTGTTAGCTCTATCTTCTCTTTTTTTCAACAATAATTCAAGTCTTATCGGCAAAAAAAGATAGGTTTCTATCCTATTGCACGCTATAATAGAGTAGTATAAACTGCGAGGTGAAAAAGAATGGCTAAACAAAAAACAACCATTGATTTAAATTTATTTGAAGAAAATAGTCCTTTTTTTGGGCAAACAGTGTTGCGTGATGTTTTAATCCCTAACTTATTAGGAAATGAAACAAATGAGATTTTATATTGGGCTGGAAAAGAATTAGCAAGACAGTATCCACTATCTTCTATAGAAGATACCATTCTTTTTTTCGAAAAGGCACATTTTGGTACCCTTGTATTAAATAAACGCACTAACCACAGTCTTATTTATCGATTAATAGGTACTCATGTAGAAAAGCGCATAAAAAATGTTAAAAACGTGTCTTTTAATCTAGAAGCAGGATTTTTAGCTGAACAAATTCAGCAACAAGAAATGAACTATACAGAAGCTTTTTATGAAATAGATACTAGAAAACGTGTGGTTACCATTACCTTGAAGCAAGATACAAAAGATTTAGAACCTATTGAACAAGCGGATGTCTTTTTTACTTTAACTAAAAAAGATGATTCATTAGATGACCAACTATTTTAGTGACAAATACTAACTATAGTACCTCACCTATCAAATTAATTACCTGATACTGTTAAAAATAAGTGAGTTGTCTACTTTTATTTTTTGTCTAATAATCTAGCCTAAATAAAGTAGAATTGTTGATAAAGTCGGAGGTTGTGTCTATTAGACCCTTACTTGTCAACTTTTTTATTGGATATTTTTTCGAACAGAGGAAGAAAAAGAGGTATCGAACTAATCTCGATACCTCTTTTTCCCTTATTTTTTTAAAAAAATTCTCTGAGACACTTTTACTAAGTTGAACGATTACTTTTTACTAATAGACTCTATTTCTATTTTAGGAACACGCTTTTTTAACTCTATGACAAAGGCTGCTTTATCTTTAGGAGACAGTTTAATTGTTTTCGTTCCTACTTTTGTTTGGTAAGAAAGAGCTAAACCATCTTTGGAACTCAACGCTCTTTCTCCATTCAAAAAATCTGGCAATCGATAGTAGACTTCTTTTGCTTTTATTAGTTGGTCGTATTGAATTTGTTTAATAAACAAGCCTTTTCTTATCAATATACTCTCTTTATTGAATGTGTAAGAAATAAACCATGCTGCTGATAGCCAAGATAATAATGCAATCCCCAATAATCCCCATCCTATCCATTTAAACCATTGGTTAAAGGGTACGGCTGTTAGCACTACAATCAAACTAATAACAAATAAGAAACTGTTAGATGAAAATAATATAAGTAAAAAACTATCTCGTTTTGTATGAAAAGTCATTTTTTATCCTCCTGTGTTTGCATTATACTAAAAAATCTTTAACCAGTGTATTAAATAAATCCGGCTTTTCAAGCATCAAAAAGTGCGTCGTATCCGGTAAAGTAATTAGAGTACTTTTTACGATTAAATCAGACATCTTTTTCGTATGACTCTTTTGAATAACGTCATTCTCTCCAACCACTAGAAGTGTCCGTGCCGTTATTCTTTTTAAATCATCGTCATCCAACTTTAGTTGATGCCACATTAAGTCGATAACTTCTTTGCGTTGTTGGCTAGATTTGGAAAAAATTCCTGCCCATTTTAAATAATCATACAGTAATTTCACTTGTATAAACTCTTTTTTCTTTAAGCCTTCTGGTCTATAATTAGCTCCCACAATAATCAGTTCCGCTACTTTCTCAGGATAATGACTGGCTAAATACAATCCAATATTGCCACCATCACTAAAACCGAGGACCGCTACTTTTTTTAATTGAAAATAGTTCAATAGATAGATAACATCACTTGCTATTTTTTCAATTGTTAATCGCTCTTTACCGTGATCAGAACGTCCATGACCACGACTATCTAATGCAAAAACTTGATAATATTTGCTGAAATAAGCTATTTGGTTAGTAAAAATAGTATGATTTTCTTCATTCCCATGCAGTAAAAGTAACGGAGTACCTTTTCCACTTACTTGGCAAAATAGCGAATCTTCATCTATTAAAATAGTGTAATCTTTCATTTTATTCATCCTTTTTATTGCTCACTTCATTTATTCACCTTAAACTAGTCTAACATATTTATTGATTGATTTTTTTATTTTAATCACTTAGCTAGTCAATAACGATTAAAATAAATAAAAAAACTAAAAACAACCTCTGTTCACCAAACAGAAGTTGTTCTTAGTTTTTATCTTTTACTTATATTTTGCAATAATTTCTTCAATTTGTTCTTTACCATGATAACCGATTAGTTTCTCAACTACTTCGCCATCTTTTTTCACTAATAATGTTGGAATACTCATGATTCCAAATGAAGCAGGAACCGTTTGATTCTGATCAACATCCATTTTTACTATTTTAACTTGATCGCCTATCTCTGTGTCTAACTCTTCTAAGACTGGAGATTGCATACGACAAGGGCCACACCATGGTGCCCAGAAGTCTGTTATTGAAATACCTTCATTTGTTTCTAATTCAAAATCTTTATCTGTTACTACTTGTACCATTTAAATTCCTCCTAATATATTAACTTATTAATAGTAAGTTATTCAACCTTTATCTATTGTACCAAATAACTTTAACAATTTCTACTACTTTAACTTATTAATAGTAAGTTCTTATTTCTTTACTTAGTATAACAAATAATCTTATTTATTTCTACTATCTTGCTTAAGATTTAAATTCTACTATTGTAGCACCATTACCACCCTGATTGTTAGGTGCATAATGGAAACTTTTTATTGAACGGTGTTTCTTTAATGCTTCTGTTACACCCGTTCTCAACGCTCCAGTACCTTTTCCATGAACAATTGTTACTTGCGGATAGTTAGCCAATAAAGCAGCGTCCAAGTATTTATCTAAATCAGCTAAAGCATTTTCATACCGTTCTCCACGCAAGTCTAATTGTGTAGAGACGTGACTAGTTGATGCAGATCGAACAGCTGTTGTCATGCGACGGGTTGGTTCTTTTTCAGGAGTCGTTAGTTTGATATCATTTTCTTTGATTTTCATCTTCAACATACCCATCTGCACAACCCAGTGAGTTTTATCTACTTTTTCTAACAGTACTCCTTTTTGTCCAAATGACATCACTTGCACATCGTCTCCCACTTTAAACGACTGATCAATTTTAGCTTTTTTTAATACTTTATTTTTAGCTAATGATTCTTCATGATGCAATTGTGCTAGGCTTGACTTTGCTCCTATTAATTCATGCTCTTTCACGTTATTCCCAAAGGGTTCTTGTAATTGCTTTTTACGTAAATCTTTGATAATTTGATCCGCTCGTTCTTCTGTTTCTTCAACAATTTTATTTGCTTCTTCATGAGCTTTCTTCATTAATTCTTCTCGTTCACTGTAGAATTGTTGAACAGCCGTTTGCAAATCAACGTGCAGTTGTTCGGATTCATCCAAATGATACCTGACTTCAAGGTATTCTGTTTCAGCCATTTTGCGGCGATTTTCTAAATCAGTAATCATCTCATTTAGATCTTGGCTTTCTGCGTCAATTAATTGACGTGCTGATTCAATAATCTCTACGGATAAGCCTAATCGCTTAGATATTTCAAATGCATTGCTTCGTCCAGGTACTCCAATTAACAAACGATAAGTTGGACTCAACGTATCTACATTAAACTCCATACTAGCGTTCACAGTACTTGGACGATTGTATCCATAAGCTTTCAATTCAGGATAATGAGACGTTACCATTACATAACTTCCAATCGATCCTATCTTATCTAGAATCGCAATAGCTAGTGCAGCTCCTTCTTGAGGATCTGTACCTGCACCTAACTCATCAAAAATAACCAGACTTTTTTCATCGCAATGATCTAAAATAGAAACAATATTTGTCATGTGCGAAGAAAAAGTACTCAAGCTTTGTTCGATTGATTGTTCATCACCAATATCAGCAAATATTTCAGTAAACAATCCCATTTGGCTGCCTTCAGCTACAGGTAGTTGTAAACCTGATTGACCCATTAGTTGCAATAAGCCCAATGTTTTCAAAATAATTGTTTTACCACCTGTATTAGGTCCTGTGATAATAACCGCTTGGTTTTCGCCACCAATTAAAATATCATTAGGGACAACTGTCTCTGAATCCAGCATAGGGTGTCTGGCGCTGAGTAAGCTTACCTCATTAGTCTCACTAATTAGTGGACGAGTAGCCGTTATACTTTTACCATAACTCGCTTTTGCACCAATAAAATCAAGTTTACCTAATAAAAACATATTGTTTACTATTTCGTTTGCATAAGGAGCAATTTCATTAGACAGTTCTGCTAAAATGCGATCAATTTCTTGTCGTTCTTCAATCTGTAATTGACGCAATCTGTTATTCAAATCAACAACCGATTGAGGCTCGATAAACAATGTTTGTCCTGTTGAACTTTGATCGTGAACAACTCCACCGAATCTACTGCGGTGTTCTGGCTTTACTGGGATAACATAGCGATCGTTACGCATCGTGACTACTGCATCTGTTAAATACTGGGCGTTTTTTCCTCGGATTAAACTATCTAATTTTTCACGGATCCCTGTCTCACTTCGCTTAATACCCGTTCGGATACCACGTAAAGCTGTGCTTGCATCATCTAGGACATGGCCGTCTTCTTCTATCGCTTCCCTTATTTGTTGGTTTAATGCCGGTGTTGTGATAAAGTTATCGGCTAAGTGATAAAGTGTGGTTAATTCGATGCCTGTTTCTTTTAACGTTTCAAAAAAACGAGAAACTTCTGACGTTGTTCTTAAAATTCTACCGATTTGTGCAATTTCTAACCCATTCAATGATGCGCCAATTTGAAGACGTCTTAAATGTGGCTTAACATTGTGGAGTTTAGGAATTGGCATCCCACCACGTAACCGTAAAATAGTTGCGCCGTCTTCTGTTTCATTTTGTAATCGTTCAATTTCAACTAATGAAATAGATGGCTTTAGTTCAAGCGCTTGTTCTTTTCCTAATTCAGAAGCCGTAAAATTAGATAACGTTTGACTAATTTTATTGAATTCTAATGTTTGAAATATTTTTTTATTCATCGTATTCACCTCTTCGTTCATCTTTTTTACTTAAATTAGATACTAAGAAACCGTTCTTTTAATTACTAAAGAACGATTTCTTAGTCACTTATTTACTAGGTATTAAAGGGTTGTTTGAATCCACCAATCATAAATTTGTTTTGATAAAACCGGTGTGCTTTCTACAATTGTTTGTGCTAAGCGACTATCATTAAAGGCATTTTGTATCGCGACAAAAGGCAACATCGTTAATAAGACTAAGACTAAAAAAATTCCTGTATAAGATACTACAAAGGCTAAGACTGCTCCACCTACTGTATTTAGTTGTTTTATTACAGGTAGATACGTTAATGGAGTGAATAAGCCGCCAATAAATCTCGTTAGTAACCATCCAATAAACACAATTAACATAAAAGCGACCCCATTATAAAAGGCCTGATCAAGATTAAAGCCTATTGCTTGGTTATAAAACACAAACTGTGTTCCTTCTGAAGCTGATGGATAAGGAACAAGCAAATCCAATTTTTCTCCTAAAGCTTTGTAATAGTTTGCCGCTAAAAAATAAGAAATAACATACCCTATCGTCAGTACAAGTTGTAGGACTAATCCTCTTCTAGCGCCACCATAAGCACCTAATGCTAGTATAATGAATAAAGCAATCGTTAGTAACATTTTTCCACCCTCTTCAATCAAAAATATGTTTCACTTTATTCTTGATTTTCTTTTAGTTTAGCTTCCATTTCACTTATCTTATTCTGAAGTTCTTCTAGTTTAATTTGCATATCAAATTGATCGGAAATAGCATTAACAGCTGCTAAGACAGCACGTCTTTCTGGATCTAAGTCTTTAGATAACGATTCAATTTGACGCATTTGTTCATTAACCGTTTCAGCTACCAATTTTAAATGAGCTTCAGGACGTGCGCCAATAATGGTATATATTTTTCCCGCAATCGTTACTTTGTAACGAATCTTACCGTGAGACATTACGAACCCCTCCCAAAAATCACATTTCCCTTATTTTACCATGAAAGATAAAAGAGTAACACTTCTTTTCTTTAACTTCTCACTTAAGCTCTGTTAGAATAGAATCAGACTAACTACTTATAACGGTTATCTCTCATTAATTAATAAACTAACTCTTTATGCTATACTAATACCCAACCTATTTATTTCCCATTAGAAAGGAAGAACCATTTTATGTCTCAAGAAGTACTAACCGTTTCACCTCAAACCTTACAAGAGATGAAAAAAGACTATGCGGCTTTTTTAAAACCATCTACTCCACCAGGCGGGCTATTCGCTGCTAAAAAAAATACCGTTAATATTACAGCCTATCTTTCAGGAAAAGTTTTGTTTCAAGGCCCTACATCACAACAAGAGGCTGCTATTTGGGCGGATAAAAGCCAGTCCATTGCTCTAAATAAAAAAACTAAAAAAGAAATCAACACACCACTGCCAAAAGGGTTTAGCCAATGGTCTGTTATTGGAAGTGACGAAGTTGGAAACGGCAGTTATTTTGGACCCTTAACCGTCGTCGCTGCCTACGTCGATTCTAGTCAGTTTTCGTTAGTAAAAGAATTAGGTGTAAGAGATTCTAAGGAAATGAAAGATCCTGAAATTATGGTAGTCGCTAAGGATTTGATTGCTTTTCTTCCTCATAGCTTGTTGACTGTAACACCAGAAAAATACAATGCCATTCAACCTACTATGACTCAAGGTAAAATGAAAGCCGTTCTACACAACCAAGCCTTAGGACATCTGTTAACTAAGATTCACCCTGTTGTTCCCGATGGTATATTGATTGATCAGTTTGAATTACCTGCTACTTATTTTAAACACATTGCCGATCAACCTAATCAAATAAAAGAGAGCCTTTATTTCCAGACTAAGGGAGAAAGTCATCATTTAGCTGTTGCGGCTGCTTCTATTATTGCTCGTTACGCTTTTTTGACCAGTTTAGAAACAATGACAAAAGATGCAGGAATGAAGATACCATCTGGCGCCAGTAGTCAGGCTGATTTAGTTGCGGCTAAATTACTTAAACGAGGTGGCTTACCTTTATTAGGAAAGTATGCCAAACTGCACTTTGCTAACACACAAAAAGCGCAAAAAATAGCTGGTCTGTAAATTTTTTTATTAACTACCTTCATAAAAAATAGGCTTCACTTCTTCTTTAAAAGAGTGAAGCCTATTTTTTAGGTGTGTTTATTCTTCGTATACACATAAACAGGTATGCCTGATAACGTTAATAATGTTCCTAATAAAGCATTTTGAGGTTGCACAATAACCGTATTAAAAATAATGTAACAGCCACCAATAATAGCTACCAATGGAATCACTGGATAGAGTGGCACACGATAGGGTCTGAGAATGTCAGGTTTGGTTTTCCTTAAAATCATAACAGCTATAAAGGTTAAGGTAATAAAAATCCAAATAACAAAAATAATCAAATCCGTTAGTTGATTAAACTGGCCTGTTAAAATCATGATAATAGAAATACTTAATATAAATAGCCCACCATTTACTGGAACATTCGTCCGTTTGCTTACTTTACTAAACCATTCACTAAATGGCAACATTTTTTGGCTGGCTAAAACATAAGGGATACGAATACCTGAAATAGCATACCCATTCATTCCACCAAAAACAGAAATTAAAATTCCACTAGTTACCAGTTTTCCACCTAATCCAGCAAATAATTTCGAAGCTACTAGTGCTGCTGGTGTGTCTGTTCCGGCTAATTGTGAACTATCTAAAACAAATAAATAAGCAACATTAATCATTAAATAGATAGCCATAACGATAGAAAGTCCACCAATAATAACTTTTGGCAACATTTTACCTGGATTTTTCATTTCGCCTGCTAACGTCCCAACGTTAATCCAGCCATCATATGCAAATAGTGTAGCCACTAAAGCTGAACCCAATCCTGTAGCAACAGGATGATCTGCAACAGAAAAAGGCAGCAACCGTACGACTCCACCACCAGGATACAGTAATCCAGCTAGGATGATAACGCTAATAGGGATTAACTTTAAAATAGTTGCAGCCGTTTGAATACGACCACTATATTTCGTTCCCATAAAATTAATGAGCATGACGAATATAGCCGTTACAATAGCAATAGAGACAATTCTTTTTTCTGGTAATTCAAATAAACTACTTACTTGTGTCGCAAAAATAATCGCTAATGCTCCAATATTAGCTGGATAATAAACAATCATTTGTGCCCAACCAACTAAAAAACCTAGCCATCTTCCATAAACCCTTTCTAAATAAATCATCATCCCACCAGTTTCAGGATAGATTGTGCCGATTTCGGCAACGGTTAATCCTCCAGCTATTGTAATCAATCCACCGATAAACCAGGCTAATAATCCTAATCCTGGCGCGCCTGCAGCTCCATAGACTGCTGTTGGTTTAAAGAAAATACCCGCTCCTATAACTGTTCCGACAACAACGGTTAAAGCGGTTAACCCTGTAACGTCCTTTTTTAATTGTCCATCTCCCATGTTTCACCTTCTTTTGCATTTTTTAAAAATAGTTTTTTACTAGCTTAACATAGGAACGTTACTCCGGCTATCTTTTTTTAGTTTTTTACACGTAAAAAAGAAGCTCTGCAATTAAGCAAAGCTCTTTTTATTTTAAAGCTAAAACCTTTATCTAATTACTGCATCGAATTGCTCAACTAATGCCTGAACGACTTTTTCAAAGGCTTTTGTCACTTCTTCTTCTACTAATGTCTCTTTTGGATTCAAATAAGATAGCGTATATGCCAATGACTTTTTACCTTCATTAATTTTATCTCCTTGGTATAAATCAAATAAGCGAACCTGCCTTAAGTATTTCCCACCTTTTTCGTGAATCAATTCTATTAGCTGCTGATTTGTAATCCCTTCATCAACTAGTAAGGCGATATCTCTTGTCATACCTGGATATTTTGGAATACCTGCATAAATAGTCGGGTGTTTTTCTCCTTCAATAATTGGATGCATGTTTAATTCAAAGACATACGTTTCTTTTATATCGTATTCTTTCGCTACTAAAGGATGAATTTGACCAATAAAACCTATCGATTGCTCTCCCAAATAAACAGCTGCTGTTCTACCAGGATGCATCCCTTCACGGTCTTTATCTGCAACAACTGTTAAGGGTTCTGTTAAACCATATGTTTCAAATAATCCTTCGACTATTCCTTTTAAATTGAAAAAATCTACTTTTCCAGCTTTTTCTTGCCAACTATTTTCTACTAATGAACCCGTTAAAACTCCTGCGAGATGCTCTTCTTCGATTGGCAATAAACCATCTTTATTCTTATAAAAAACACGCCCAATTTCATATAAAGCTACGTCAGTATTTTTGCGAGCTGTATTGTAGTGAACGTTATCAAGCAATCCGCTAATAAGATTCATTCTTAGCGTGCTGCGATCTTCACTCATTGGAAAATCTAACGTAGTAGCATCACTTTCACGCATAACAAATTGTCTTGCTTTTTCTGTTGTTGTCAGAACGTAACTAATCGCTTGAGATAACCCGGCTCCTTCTAGGTAATGTCTAGTATGACGGACAATTCGTTGCTTATCATCTAGTTTACCTGGAGTAGATTCAATAATTGGCAACGTTGAAGGAAGATTATCGTAGCCATAAATACGAGCAACTTCTTCTAACAAATCTGCCTCAATTGAAATATCCCAACGACGAGGCGGAATAGATACATTAAACAATCCACTATCTTCTGTAACACCAAATCCTAAACGATTAAAAATGGAAAGAACTTCATCCGTTTTTATTTTTGTTCCTAAAGAACGATTTAATTTTTCTAACGTAATAGAAACGAGCACATCTTCGACTTCTATAGTAGAAACAACAGCTGCTCCACTCACTACAGTGCCACCCGCTAAATCTGCTATTAAGGCTGCTGCATGAGCACTGGCAGATAAAATCGTTGCGTGGTTAATGCCTTTTTCATAACGAGAACTACTTTCGCTACGTAAGTTAAGTTCTTTGGCTGTTTTACGAATAGCTACTGGTTCAAATAAAGCTGACTCTAATGCAATAGTCACAGTATCTTCTTGAATTTCTGTTCCTAACCCACCCATAATTCCAGCTAATGCTACTGGCTTCTCACCAGTTGTAATGACAATCATTTTGTTCGTTAATTGACGAGTCTCGCCATCTAGCGTATCCAGTTTCTCACCTTCTGCTGCTCGACGAACAAGAATATCTTTTGATGCTAGTCGATCGTAATCGAATGCATGTAACGGTTGACCATACTCCAACAAAATATAATTTGTGATATCAACGACATTATTTAATGGACGAATGCCTGCATTCATTAATTTTGTTTGCAGCCACATAGGACTCTCAGCAATTTTTACATCTTTGATGATTCGCATACTGTAAAAAGGCGTGTCCTTCTTATCTTCAACAGCTACAGCTATATAATCGGCTATTTTTTCGTTTTCCATTTCAGTTAGTAAAACATCTTCAAAAATCGGTTTTCTATCATAAATAGCTCCTACTTCATGAGCTACACCTCGCATACTTAATGCATCTGCTCTATTAGGCGTAATGGATAAATCTAAAATAGCATCATCCATTGCTAGATAAGAAAAAACGGGTTCTCCAGGAATAGCTTCATCAGGCAATACATAGATTCCATCGGCATATTTCTTCGGAACGACTTTTTCAGAAAAGCCTAATTCAGATAGAGAACAGACCATCCCATTAGATGCTTGCCCGCGCATTTTGCTTTTTTTTATTTTCGTGTTGCCCGTAATTCTTGAACCAGGTAAAGCAACAATAATTTTTTGACCTGTTGCGATATTTGGAGCACCACAAACGATTTGTGATAATTCTTCTTCACCAATATCTACTTGACAGACGTGTAAATGGTCTGAATCAGGATGGTCTTCTACTTTAATAGCATGACCGACAACAATTTTTTTCAAGCCCGTTTCTGGAACGAAAACATCTTCTACTTCAATACCTGTCCGTGACATTTTATCTGCTAAACCTTCAGGTGTGATACCTGTTAAATCTAAATACTCTGATAACCATTGATACGATACATTCATGAGTTTACTCCTTTACCTTAAATTGATTTAGAAAACGGACATCATTTTGATAAAAATGTCTGATGTCATCGATTCCATATTTTAACATGGCTACGCGATCTGGTCCTAGGCCGAAAGCAAATCCACTATACTTAGTAGAATCAATACCCGCCATCTCTAAAACATTGGGATGAACCATACCTGAACCTAAGATTTCAATCCAGCCGGTTTGCTTGCAAACATTGCATCCGGACCCACCACACTTGAAGCAACTTACGTCAACTTCTACAGAAGGTTCAGTAAAAGGGAAATAACTTGGTCTTAATCTGATTTCGCGTTCAGCACCAAATAACTTCTTAGCAAAAACTTCTAGTGTCCCTTTCAAATCAGCCATTGTTATGGCTTCTGAAATAATTAAGCCTTCAATTTGATGGAATTGATGCGAGTGAGTGGCATCATCACTATCTCTTCGGTAGACTTTACCGGGACTAATCATTTTTAGTGGTCCCTTAGAGAAATCGTGCTTATCCATCGTTCTCGCTTGAACGGGTGATGTATGAGTACGCAATAACGTCTCTTTCGTAATATAAAAAGTGTCTTGCATATCACGAGCTGGATGGTGTTTAGGCAAATTCATTCGTTCAAAATTGTATTTGTCTTCTTCAACTTCTGGCCCTTCGATGACTTGATAGCCCATTCCAATAAATAAATCTTCTATCTCTTCCATAATTTGCGTTAATACATGCGATTGTCCAGTTGAAACTTGCTTACCTGGCAAAGTTACGTCAATAGCTTCTCTTGCTAAATCACGGTTGATTTTTTCTAGCTCTAATACTGCTTTTTGACTTTCTAATTGAATAGCTATAGCGTCTCTAACTTCATTAGCTGCTGCACCAATGATGGGACGTTCTTTTGCTGAGACATCTTTCATCCCTCTTAATACTTCTGTGATGGGACCTTTTTTCCCTAAATAAGCAACACGGACTTGGTCAAGCAAAGAAAGACTTTTCGCTTGCGCAATTTTTTCAAGGGCTTCTTCTTTCAAAGCCTCTAATTTTTGTTTTAACTCCATACTGTTCTCCTTTTTTATACTTTATTTTATCTATTTTTAGACACAAAAAAAGCCTCATCCTTAAAAGGGACGAGGCTACATATCGCGGTACCACCCTTGTTTAGATTTAAGACACGCTTAAATCTACACTTCATTTACATAACGGCGTATACCGGATCTTTTTTCATTACCTAACGTAAATTCCAAAGTCAACTACAGAAGTGAATGTTCATTTGGTCCTCTAGACAAATACTTTCAGCCTCAGGTATTTGTTCTCTTTTTTAGATTATACCAAATTACTTTTTTCCATTATCGTTTTTAATTCTCTATTTTATTTTTTCATTCTAAATCAGTTTACCTAAAGGATGCCAGAGAGTCAAGCAGTTCTTAAAAATTAGGATCCTCTTCACAAACCCAAACATCAGCCCAAATCTGTACAGCTTTCATAACATCTTTTAAGTCTTTGCCCTTATTAGTCAAACTATACGCCACACGCATAGTAGCGTTAGGATCAACCGTTCGCAAGACGAGTCCTTCTTGTTCTAGCTCTTTTAATCGTTCTACTAGTACTCGATCACTCACGTTAGGAATTGTGGCTGCAATATGTTTGAATCGTTGAGGTCCTTCTAACAACACATCAATGATTAAACCCATCCATTTTTTCCCCAAGATAGAAAACGTGCGTTCAAACTTAGGACAGATTTCTTTTTGCTTAGAATCACAGTCGTTTTTTTGTTCTACTTCTTTTATTGCCATAGTGTTTCCTCACCTCTTTACCTTATTGTATCATTTTTGGTTATTCATAGTAAGTAAACTAGATTTTTTTTTAGAATTTTTTCTTTTTATTCTAGCTCATTTATACTAGAAAAAAGTTTCCACATCATAAATAGATGAGAAAACTTTTTATTCTACTCATTTAATTCGTTTTTTTATAGTGAAAACTTAAGCTTGAGCTGTTTTTAATCTTGCCCACATGTTTTTCAAGCGATTGTTTACTTTCCCAGATATAGGAACGGCTACTTCTCTCACAGCGCAGTATTTATCTACAAAAGTCACGATGTAACTCTCTTTGTATCTTGGTAGGGCCACTGTCGCTAGCCACATATGTTTAATGATAATATCACATTCTAGTGGATTTAACTCAGTAATTTTTTTAGCATTCTCACAAGCCATACGTGGATGTACGTAAGCGTGAGTTCCTTCATCGAACTTCGTTGTTCTCCAGTCATAGTAAAATAAATCATGCAATAAACCAGCACGTGCAGTCGATCTAGTATCTAAACCATATTTTTTTGCAATACGGTAACTAAGATAAGAGACGCTAATCGAGTGTTCTAGACGTGTTGTAAAGTGATGTTGGGTATAGTTTTTTAATTTTTTTACTTCTTCACGATCAAGTAAGTCTTCAATTAAGGCTACGTATTCTAAATCTTGTTTCCATTTCGGTTCAGACATTCAAAGACTTCCTTTTCTATTCTTAGAGTTTAGAAATTTCTTTCTAGTAAACCATATGATACACTTTTTTTATTTGAATGAGAAGCTTTATAGACTAATTTTAGTTAGTATAACTAAAACTTAATATCTTACGTTCCGCTCTCACTTTTCTATTTTTTTAAAGCAAACATTAAAATACCCGCAGCTACAGCTACATTTAGTGATTCTGCTTGGCCTACAATAGGAATATAAAGATTCTTGGTTGTTTTTTTTAATAATTCTTTGTCCATCCCATTTCCTTCATTGCCCATCACTACAGCAAAAATAGCTTGCGGCGAAATATCTCGATAAGAAACAGCTAACTCATTTAGTTCTGTTCCGTAAACAGGAAAACCTGCATTCTGAAATAAGGTAAACCATGTAGTCAACTCCTCTTGGAAGATAGGGATATGAAAATGGCTTCCTTGCATCGAGCGAATAACTTTATTATTGTATAAATCAACCGTTCCTTTGCCTAAGACAACCCCACCAAAACCCGCTGCATCAGCAGTGCGAATCATCGTTCCGAGATTACCAGGATCTTGAACATTGTCCAAAAATAGATAAGGTTTTTCTAGTATAGGTACGGATGGACTAGTATTTTTTTTGATAACAGCAAAAATCCCTTGAGTTGTTTCAGTTTCACTGAGCTGTTTAGAAATTTCTTTTGAAATAAGAACTTGTTTATCTTCAAGCAGGGATGTCATTGCTAGTTCTTTTGAGTCTTCACTTATCATCACTTCCAAGATAGACGCTTGATTTTTTATTGCTTCATCTATTAAATGAAACCCTTCAATGAGATAAGCTCCTGCTTTTTCACGTCCTTTTTTCGTTTGTAGCTTCTTCCACGATTTTACTCGTTCATTTTTAGCTGATAAAATTGTTTCCACCTTTTTTAGTCCTCCAATTCATTTATTCTTTTATTCTACTAAAAAACCCTCTCTTTTTATAGAGAGGGTTTTATTTTTTTACAAACCTAAGTAAGAAGCTGGATTAACACGACTTCCGTTTAAATAAACTTCGAAATGTAAATGGACGCCTGTTGATGAACCTGTTGTACCCATTATACCTAAGTGTTGTCCTTGAGAAATACTTTGTCCTGGGGCTACTGCTAGACTACCCGAAACCATGTGAGCATACAGTGTTTTCAAGCCATTGCCATGGTTAATAGTCACGTGGTTCCCCCAGCCAGAATCGTAACCTGCAACTTCAACTACTCCACCTTGAGCAGCCACAATCGCTCCATAGCCTCCAAAATCTGTTCCACCATGTAATCTATGTTCTCCAGTGATAGGATGAATGCGGTAACCAAAATGAGACGTTACCACACCGTTACTTGGACGGATGAATCCAGATCCATTACTAGAACCCGCTGGTTTTGTCACTCCAACCGACGGTGCTTGTGGTACTTGTGATGCTTGCATATTGTTAGTTGAAGAAGCTGCTAATCGTTCTTCCTCTTTTTTTGCTGCTTCCCTTGCTGCTGATTGTTTTGCCGCTATTTCTGTTTGGCGCGCTTGTTCCGCTTCAAAAATAAGTGTTTTTTCTCGTTGAAGCTCCTCAGATAAAACGCTTGTTTTCGTAGCAACAATTTTTTGCTCGTTAATAAAGGTATTTTTTTCTGATTCTGTCAAATTGTATTGAACAGCTAATTGAACAATGTGATCATCCATTTCAGCTTTTTGAGCAACTAAGTTATTTTTAGTGACCTCAATACCACTTTTCAACTTTTCTGTCGCTAATTTTTCAGCTTCAGCTTTTTTTTCATTTACTTCTAGTGTTTCTTTGTCATTTTCTTGTGCTGTTACAATTTCTTTATTAGCTGTTACTAGCTGATTCATTATTCCAACACGTCCAATTAAATCAGATAAACTTTCAGCAGCAACGACCATTTCTACCATATTAGATGATCGACCGTCCGTTTGAATAACACGTGCTTGATTTTGAAGCTTTTCTTCTCTTTGTGCAATGAGTTCTTTTAGTGCTTCAATTTCTTTTTGTAACGTATCAATTTTTTCCTTTGATTCTTGCAATTTTTTCTCTTGTTCATGCAATTTGATAACCACTTCATCTATATTCGTTTGTAGTTTTTTAACATCGTTTTCTAATGCGACTTTCTTCAATTCTAAGCTAGTTAATGTCGTTTCTTGGTTTTTTATTTTTGAATCTAATTCAGTTGATTTCAGTTCAAGTTCTTGTTTTAATTTTTCTAAGTTTTGTACACTTTCAGCATTTACCATTGTAGGCATTACAAAAGGACCTGCAAGCAACATCGCTGCAACCAATCCAGTAGTTAATCTTTTTTTCAAAAATGTACCTCCTTTAAATCTATCCAATTATCTTTTCTCGTTCCATCAGTATAGCATTGTTGTGTTAAATAAACGATACCTTTGAAGTAACAAATTACTAGCTAGTATTACAAATAGATTAAATAACAGTCTGATTAAAGTATCTGATTATTATTTTACAAATAAATTAGACCTAGCAATTAGGTATCTTTCGTTATACCATAGGATTGAGGAGCGCAACGATTACTTGGTTACACAATTTAAACGTGCTAGATAAAAAAAGGGGTTATAAAATGAGAAGAAAAAAGAACCAACTCTCTATTGCAATTGTACTTATCGTGTTTGCCATTTTGGGTGGGATAACTCTTTATCGCTATACTATAAACGTAAAAGCTGAAGAGACAAAAAAAGAGATAAATACAGCATTAACTCTTGTGAATAAAAGAGCAAATTTGTTGTATTTAGATGAAAATAACGATCTTTTAAGCGAATCCATAACGAAGGAAAAATTAAAAGAAGCAGAGACTTCTCTTGAAATTGCCTTTACTTTAAAATTAAGTAACGCTCAACAAAAAAATTTAGATACGCAATCAATAAAAATAGCTACTGCTAAACAACAATTTTTTATTCAATCTTCTATACATAATAAATTTAAAGACGAAAAAATTTCAAGTGATGACGTTGAATTTTCTAAAGAAGAAAAAGAATTAGCACTCTTTAAGAATACGCATCCTCTTTTTTTCAAAGAATACACTGATATAATCGAACAGATTAAGTTACAACTTGCTGTAAAACAAGCACTTATACTTTTTTTTGACGATTACGACGATTACAATGAGCGAAAAATAAAAGAAACTATCTCTCGTTCTGAATACGATCAATTTAAAGAAAAACTTGAATCTGTGTCTAGTGAATCTTTCAAGACTAGTTTAACTGACGCATGCGCCGCTATCGAACAAGAACTTGATAGAAAAGAAACGAAAGAAAGAGAAGAGAAAGAAAAAGAGCGCAAAGAAATTGAATTAAAACAAGCGATGGAAACTAAAAAAGAAGAATCTAAAAAAGGAACGAGCAGTAGTGACTCAACTCCTACTTCTAAAGAACCGATTCAAGATAAGGCTGATTCTCAACCGAATACCCCCGAAAGTCCCATTACACCTCCCAAACAAGTTGGAATAGAGGGGATAATCGCACGCTCTTCAACGAGTAACTATACCAATCAAATCGTAGGCGTTGTCGCAAACGGATCAAGTTCTACTGTTTATTTATTTGAAAAGAGCAAAGAGCAATGGCAAACTGTTCTCTCTATGCCAGGACGTGTCGGTTATAACGGTGTAGGAAGTGCCTACGAAGGTTCAGGTCGTACTCCTAAGGGTGCTTACTCACTAGGTTTTGCTTTTGGTACAGGCCCAAATCCCGGGACTAATTTAGCTTATAAACAAATTACTGGTCATTCTTACTGGATTAGTAATCCTGACGATTCGCAATACAATACCTGGCAAGAGCGAACTAGTTCAAGTTCTTTAGACGAGCATATGAGCGATTATCAAGCACAATACAAATAAGGAATCACATTAAATTATAACAATGGTGTGAATGGTGGAAGTGCATTTTTTGTCCATGTAAATGGTACTGGTGCAACAGCTGGATGTATTTCAGTTTCTGAATCCAATATGCTCTATTTGATGCAAAATATCAGAAATGGTGCTCACATTATTAACGTTAACCATGAATCTGAATTAGCAAACTACTGACTTAATCCTTCTTCAATAAAAATAGACTCTTGATACCTATTACGGAATCAGGAGTCTATTTTATTGAAAAAAGTTCGTTATTTGTTCTAGCTCATTACATCTTAACTTCTATTTGACTTCCTTCTGATGTTTTCGTTACATCAATATGAACTGGTATCCGCATCTTTAGTTCTTCAACGTGCGAAATAATCCCGACTAATCGACCTGTTTTATTTAACTCAAACAGCGTTTCGATAGCACTATCTAGTGAATCTGAGTCCAATGTTCCAAAGCCTTCATCAATAAATAACGTATCTACGCTCACTCCACCACTGTGATTTTGAATCACATCACTCAGTCCTAAGGCTAAAGCCAACGATGCTTTAAAACTTTCTCCACCAGAGAGAGTTCTCACACTTCTTGTCTTGCCTGTGTAATTGTCAAATATATCTAAGTCAAGACCTTTCGCTCCTGCTCCTTTTACCTTTTCTTCTCTTTTTAATAGAGAATAACGATTAGTAGTCATTTGAGTAAAACGAAGATTGGCTGCTTCAATAATTTCTTTAAAATAACTAGCCAATACGTAACGTTCAAACGAAATGTAGTCTGTTTCCTTAGATCCATTTGCCAATTCTGACAATTCACTGTATAAACGATATTTTTCTAGCTGTGCTTCTTTAGCTTGGTAGTATTTTTTTATTTCTAAATTAGCTGATTCATGATTATTGGTTATCCCAATCAATTCTTGATACCGTTCATCTCTTTCTTTTAGCTTCGTTTCTTTGATTTTACTTTTTTCTTGGTACTCTTCAATTGAATACTGTTCTTTTATAGCAGCTACTTTTTGTTTTTGCTTCTTATAATTATCTTGGTTGACCCAGACCTTTTTATCGTAATTAGCAATGTCCGTTACCAGCTCTTCTAGTCGCTCATTTTCTACTAAATACTCTTCAAATTGTTCATCATATCCAGTTGTTTCTAATTGCTGTTCAAATGCAGCTAGGGCTACTGCAGCATTTTTTACACTCGCATTAAGTTGTGTGTTAAAGGACTCAATCGTTGTTTTGTATTGTGCCTCCAATTTTTCTAGCTTATTTTTTTCCTCGTAACTTTCTTTATAAGTAAACTCGATTTGCCCAATCTCTGTTGTCAACTGTTCGAGAACGGCTTGTACTTGATCGATATCGCCATAAATTAAGTCGGTCTGTGCTTCTTTCACTTCGTTTTTTAGCTCTTGTATCTGTTTGTTTATATGTTGCTGAGCTGAATGCAATTCTTGTATCATTGAGACTACTTGTTTTTCTTGTTCTTGTCCATCTTCAATTTGTTGCTTAGTGTTTTCTTCTTGCTCAATTAATTGATCTAATCGCTTTTTATCTTTCATATAGTTCACTTTATATTTATCTAGCGTTTGTTGTTCTAGTGCTAACTGCACTTGTTGTTCCGGTGCATTTTCTGAAACCACTTGAAGACTAGCTTCATATTTTTTAATTTGCTCATTCAAATGGGCTAAATCATTTGTTAAAATTGTATATTCCTGATAGCAGTTATCCTTATCGACTTCTATCGCTTCTAATTCTTCTTTAGATAGAGCATCTTTAGATAGCGTTGCTGGTAAGGGATGATCGAGTGAACCACATACAAGGCATGGTGTTTCTTCTCTTAGTTCACTAGCCAATAAACCGGCAATATTTCGATTAAACAATACTTGTTGTTGTTGGTAATTTTGTTGGATAGCGCTGTATTTAGCATCTGCTCGTTTGAATAAACGGACTGTTTCTTCTTTTTGCCCAATCAATTGAATCAACTCATTGTATTGAGCTTGTTTCGCAACCAATTTTGTTTGCTCTTCTTTTACTTTTGTTAATTCGTTTTGTATAAGCGTTACGCCATTTCTAGCTTGACTAATTTCTAAGGCTAGTTGCTTATTTTTTCCGAGTTGTTCTCTATGTTTAACCAGTGATGCCGTTTGTTTTTCACTATCTAGTTGGCCTTGGATCGTTTCTTTTTCCAAGGTATCTATTTTTATTTTTTTTAGTTCAATAGCTTGTATCTGATTCTCTTCTTGTTTTAATTCTATTATTTTTTCTCTTTTTTCTGATAAAGTAGCATACTCCTCTTCTGCTACTACACCCTTTTCTTTATTTTCTCTCAGAGCAAGCACTGTCCCTGTCAACGCTTGTTCAGCTGTCTTTACCTCTGCTTCTAATCGTAACTTTTCTTTAGCTGTCTTTTGTTTTTCTTCTTTATAGCTAACTAATCGTTGTGCTTGTTCATTCTGTTTCACTTTTGTTCGTTTGTTTTCCATCTCGTTTTCTAATGCTACTAACTCAATTTTTTGCTCTTCTAATTGTTCTAATTCTGTTAAGTCTGTGATTCGTTCTTGATTCTGCTGTATGTCTTTTCGGAATCGGTCCATCTCATTCGTGTAAACTTGAATGGTTTCTTTAGAACTATCTATTGATTTATCCAGTTCAATTACTAATTGAGCGATGTCCATTAATGCTATTGCTTCAGCTAACGCATGATTATCTTGTGGAAAAATAAAGCTTACAAACCGCTCCATGACCTTATCACTTTGCTCGACATCTGATTTCAATAATCGAGCTTCTTCTTTTAAACTCATTTGAAACTCGTTCATCCTATTTGTTTGGAAAATAGTACGAAAGATTTTTTCTTTGTCTGCACTATTTGATTCCAGCATTTTTTTAAATTCGCCTTGAGGCAGCATAACAATCTGTTTAAATTGTTCATAAGACAAGGATAGCAAGTCTTTGATTTCTTGATTAGCTATTGGTATTTTGGTAGTCACATTTTTACCATGGATGAATTCAACTTTTGAATCATGCTGTTTTATTTTTCGTGAGCCAGGTCCTTTTTGAGCAGGAGACCGTTTAATGTAGTAGCGTTTTCCAGCTAATTCAAATTCTAGTTCTACGTAACACAGATCGTCATCTGTAGAAAATTGAGACTTAAATGAATCTTTTCCTCGACTTGTTCCACTTGCCTCATCATATAAGGCATAAGCAATTGCATCAAAAATAGTCGTTTTTCCTGCACCTGTTGGGCCACTAACTAAAAAGAGCGTTTTTTGATTAAACTGAGTAAAGTCAATTTCAACTTTCCCTTTATAAGGACCAAAAGCATTTAATGTTAATTTCAGTGGTCTCATTTATTATTGCCTCCTAATTTGTGTAAGATACTTTCAACGATTTCTTTTTGATCAGCTGCTAGCTCTTTTTGTTTGACTTGCTGATAAAATTTACTGAATAAGTCTTCTAGTGGCGTTTCTTTCAAGCTTTTTTGGCTACCTGTTTGATAAACTGGATTGTCATTTTTCTTCGTTACATAGTCTAAGCCCATCGCATTTGGAAATCTTCTTCGTAACTGATTCATAGCATCCATAATAAACGTTTCATCTAGTAACTCAAAAAAAACATAATCGTCTGATTTTTGAGTCATTAAGTTTTCAAATGAGCCCTTAACGACACGCATGTCATGCAAAGGGTTTAAATAAATAGGTTCAATCTCTACGCTTCCTTTTTCCACTGTTACCAGTGAGACTTGTTTCTTTTGTTTGGTTTCTGATTTAGAATACTTTAAAATAGATCCGCTGTAGCGAATTCTATCGTGTTTTACCTTTTGCGGCTTGTGTAAGTGGCCTAATGCAACATAATCGAAGTCTTCAAACATTTCCACATTAACATACTCTGCTGTTCCAATACTTAGTGGCCGCTCTGAATCAGTCGTTTCAAAACTATCCTCAGAAATATTGATGACAAAACCATGAGCGATAATGATATTCGTTTCTTCTTTGTTCATAGTTTCTTTTATTTTATTTATTTGAGCTCTTGTTGCATCTTCTAAATTTTTTATAGAGTCATCTTTTAATAATTCACGAATATACGCATGATCTGCAAACGGTAATAAGTAAAAGTTCGTATCTTGAATCGTCACTTTTCTCGTCTCTTCTTTAACGGTTCCTTCTATATAAAGATTACTTGATTCAAATAAGCTTGCGCCATACTCCACACGCTCGTTGCTATCATGGTTTCCTGCGATAATAAAGACAGGTATGTTTATTTCTTTGATTAATCGGGTTAATACTGTGTTTACCAATGTAACCGCTTCTTTTGGCGGAAGAGCTCGATCATATAAGTCTCCTGCCATAATCAAGACATCTACGTCTAAACTTTTCAATTTTTCAATTAATTGTTCTAAAAAGAATGCTTGATCCTCTAACATAGATACTTCATTTACAATTTTCCCAATATGCCAATCAGCTGTATGTAGTATACGCACTTATCTCGACCCCTTATCTCCATTTTTAATCTAATCATTTAGTGTCTTATCTAGTTAGTTTACCACTTTTTAAGTGCTTTCAAAAGTTCTGTTTTGAATAAAAGATTAGTTACTTTAATGCACTTTATTTTATTCTAAAAAATAGGAGACTTTTGATAAAACGAGCGTTTTCTTTTTAAAAATAATGGTATACTAATAGCATCTTAATAAAATGGGAGGGTTTACAATGGCTAAACTAGTTCTAGGCTTAGACATCGGAGTTTCTAGTGTTGGTTGGGGAATTATCGATGAAGAAACAGGAGAAATTAAAAAAGCTGGTGTTCGCTTATTTGAAGAAGCGAATAGAAATGCTAATGAAGATCGCCGGAGTTTCCGCAGCGCAAGACGGTTAAAAAGAAGAAGAAAGCACCGGTTAGAAAGAACGAAAACATTATTAGTAGAAAACAGCTTCTCTTGCACTTCTATTCAAGACTACAATCCGTATGAAGCAAGACGCAACGCTCTTTATGAACAAGTAACGAAAGAAGAACTAGCCGCTGCACTGTATCATTTAGTTAAACGCCGCGGGACAACATTGGATACACCACAAGAAGATGAAAAAACAAGTGGCAGTGAATTATCTACTAAAGAGCAATTAAAAAAGAATGCAAAAAAATTAGAAAATCGTCACATTTGTGAAATTCAATTAGATAAAATAAAAAATGGTGAAGTCGTACGTGATCACACGAACCGCTTTAAGACAACTGATTATATCAAAGAAGCTCATGCTATTCTAGAAAAACAAGAAGCATTTCATCCTGAAATTACTGATAGCTTCAAAGAGTCGTACTTAGCTTTAGTTAATAGTCGCCGGATGTATTATGATGGCCCAGGTTCTGAAAAATCTCCTACTCCTTATGGACAATATTTTATTGGTGAAGATGGAAAACTTAAACACGAAACGATGATTAATAAAATGCGTGGACGTTGTACCTATTTTCCAGAAGAATTGCGTATCGCTAAGATGTCTTACACGGCTGATTTGTACAATCTGCTAAATGATTTGAATAATTTATGGTATGCGAATGATAAAAAAGAAAAAGTCAGTCTTTTATCAGTAAACGATAAACAGTATCTGATTGAGAAATTCATAAAAAATGGAAAAAAAATTACATTAAATGGGATTGCAAAGTACCTGACTATTCCTGAAGAAGACTTAAAGGGTGCTCGCATTGATTTAAAAACCAATAAACCGATTTTTACAGATTTTATTGGGTTTAAGAAATTAAGGAAATTAGTGGAATCTATTTCTACTGTTCCCGCTGATTTTTTTGATAATCCCGCTGTTTTAGATAATATAGCCGATATTCTAACCGCAGAAAAAAGCTTAACTCGTCGAGAAGAACAGCTAACAGACTTATTTCAATCGACCTATCATGACAGCTTGCCAGAAGTAACGGCTGCTTTAATTAATGATACAACCTTTAAGGAATACCATGCTCTTTCTAAAAAAGCGATACAACTAATCTTGCCTGAGCTATGGGAAACCAATAAAAACCAAATGCAAATTTTTTCAGAACGAGGACTAGGAAAAAGCCGGCTTGAGCAGTTACAAAATGGCACTAAAATCCAATTTGATGATGAAGCTATTCTAAGTACAGTCGCAAAACGAGCTCATCGCGAAGCAATTAAAATCACTAATGCTGTACGAGAACAATACGGCGAACTTGCCTATGTTGTCGTTGAAATGGCTCGCGAAAAAAATAGCGATGAAGAAAGACTGAACTATAGTAATTTCCAAAGGAACCAAGGAAAATTTGAGAAAAAGATTTGTGATCTACTTGAAGTAAAAAATTTAAAAGACTTGTATTTAAATGGCAAGCAACATTTAGCGTTAAAATTATGGGATGCTCAAGATGGGAAATGTGTGTATTCTGGTAAGTCTATCGCCCTTTCTGATATTGTTTATGATTTTACGCGTTTTGAAGTCGACCATATCATTCCACTTTCTTATTCCTTTGATGATAGCCAACAAAATAAAGTACTCGTTTACCATGCAGAAAATCAATTAAAAGGCCAATTAACCCCTTTCCAATATTTCCAAAGTGGCAAAGCGACACGCTCTTTTGTTGAGTTTAAAGCTGATTGTTTGAGTTTATTTAAATCTCGTCGAATTAGCAATAAAAAATTAGGCTACTTATTAGAACAACGAGATGTCCAACACGATGAGGAAGTCCAAAAAGACTTTATTAATCGGAATTTAGTTGACACCCAGTACGCTATGAGAAGTTTTTCTAGCTCGCTTCGTACTTTTTATCGAAATAACGCTATTCCAACAGGTGTCTTATCGATTCGTGGAAGCTTCACTGCTGCATTAAGAAAACGAACAAAAATGCGCAAAGATCGCGATGCAGGTCATTTTCATCATGCTATCGATGCCTTGATCGTTGCCGGTGTTGGTCGAATGCCGTTATTTAAGCAACTGAAACAAACAACTTTTACTATTGAAGGTGTGGCCGTTGATACAGAAACTGGTGAACTAATCAATGCCTCTCAAGTTTTCGACAACAACTCACTTAAATTTGTCAGCTCATTAAGAAATTACCAGGACAAGATTAAGTATTCACATAAAGTTGATCGTAAACCCAATCGGACCATGTCTAATCAAACCATCTACTCTACTCGCGAAAAAGATGATGAAACATACGTTGTCGGGAAAGTAAAAAATATTTATCAGTTGGATAAGAAAGGCTATGAAGCTCTCAAAAAAAGAATCGAAAAAGATTCTGATCTCTTTTTAATGGCCCAACATGATAAGAAAACTTGGGAATTAATCAGAAAAGTCATGGAAGAACATAGTCATGCGGACAATCCTTTCCAAGATTTTTACAAAGAACACGGCTTTATTTTAAAAGACGGAAAAGTACCAGTTAAAAGCTTGAAGTATCTAGATAAAAAATTGGGTATCCATGTGAATATTTCGGATAAATATAAAGATGCTAAAAATGATGTTGTTTTATTAAGTAGAAAAAGTATTCGTGTGGATATTTACATGAATGAAGATGGAAACTACAAATACCTTGGAGTACCTTATAATTGGTTTAGAAAAGTAGATGGAATTTATACTTTAAATTGGATTAAAAAAATCAATGGTATCCATATTGGTGGTATGGATTTATATAACGGGAAAGATGGAAGAGCTGCTTCTTATAAAGAAATAGATTGTAGCTATAATTTCCAATTTAGTTTATATCAAAATGATCTAATTTCATATGATAAACTTGAAACGATTATAGATAAAATAACCAAAGATAAAAATAAGAAAGTTCTTAATTACAAAAAAATATTTAGAGGTGATAATGATCCACGTCAGAATAAATTTGAAATTGATGATGATGATTTCAAATCAAAAGATAGACAAAGGGTCACTATCGGAACTTTAACAAATATTATTAAATATAATGTTGATATTCTTGGTAATAAATATCCAATTGATTTAGAAATATTTAGTCCTTATTTAAAAGAATGATATAAAAGGAAGTTTTTTAAATAAAGGGTTTACAAAATATATAAACCTTGTTATAATAAGGGTGTCTTCGACGGAAGACTTCCTTATACCAAAGGGTCGCGAGGACCTACCAAAATAAGGCTTTATGCCGAAATCGCCCCATTTATGGGGCTTTTTTTGTACATAAATCTGGAAAAAGGAGTGATAAAAATGAGCTGGCGTGTTGTCTATATTGAAAAATCTGATTACTTAAGATTGTATCTTGATAATTTAAAAGTTATTCGAGAAGATACAGAAATTTTGATACCGCTTACTGATATTCATACAATCATTGTCGATAACCAGCAAACCGTTGTAACTGCCCGCTTGCTAAATAAATTAGCAGATTACCATATTCTCTTAATTTTCTGTGATGAAAAACACTTACCCAATATTTATGCTCTTTCTCCTCATAGTCATCATCAGTCTTCTAGAGTTCTGGAAAGGCAAGTTAAGTGGTCTACTGAAATGAAAGGCTTGATGTGGCAAAAAATTATTCAAATAAAAATAGCAAATCAAGCTTCCGTATTAACTCATTTAAGAAAAGATTCTACTTCAATTGAAGCAATGCATCGCTATTCTGATGATGTTAACTTTTCTGATCAAACGAATCGTGAAGGTCATGCTGCTAAACTTTATTTTAAAACGTTGTTTGGAAGTTCCTTTACTAGGGATCGAGACAGCTTTGACGGAATTAACTCTGGTTTAAATTATGGTTATATTGTCCTTCGTTCAACCATTGCTAGAACAATTGTGGCTTCGGGTTTACAACCTTCTTTTGGTATTGGGCATTACAACCAATACAATGCTTTTAATTTAGCTGATGACCTTATTGAACCCTTTCGTCCTGTCATTGATTTATGGATCAGCATTATGTGCCAAGAAGATACTTATTTAGACTTAAAAACCAAACAAAAAATTGTTCACTTAATTAGCAATAACAAACTATTGATTGGCAATCAAAAACAAACTATTCTGAACGCGATTGAAATACTTGTTCACTCTTTTATTAAAGGAATGAATGAGAATAATACCGAACTATTGGTTTACCCTGCCAATGGCATCTCCTTATAGAATTATGCGTTTAGTTTTATTTTTTGATTTGCCAATGAATACAAAAAGTGAGCGACGAACTTATTCAAGATTCAGAAAGTATTTAATTAATAACGGTTTTACAATGGTTCAATTTTCAGTCTACGCAAAAATTTTCCCAAATCGATCAAGTTTAGATAATTATATGATGGGGTTAAGAAATAATCTCCCAAAACATGGTTCTATTCGGGCTATGGCTGTGACTGAAAAACAATACAGCAATATGTTTTTGCTTGTTGGTGATAAGACCCTTACTGAAAAAGCTATCACCGAAGATCCGATGGTGATTTTATGAAGGAATGGCACATTAAAGACTCTGTACGAGTAACTTCATTCTTAGTTGATAAAGTGACTATTTTAAAAGGTGAGCAAAAAGAATGGTGTCAATTAGTTGAATATTTTAGCGATTACTTCAGCTATAAAGGTATACAAATAAACCTTTTTGAAAACCAAACATTGATTCCAAGAAGAGATTTTCTATTCCAAATTCTTTCTCCAAATGATCCAACAAAATTTATTAGTTTAGAGAAAGCTTTAATTCGACAGGAAAAAGAATTTTTGACTAATCTTGAGTTTTCTCCATTTTATAAACAATTAGTTGAAAGCTGGGAGGAATTAATTGAAGAAGTTGATTTTTTAAATACTCAAAAAAAAACAAACGCAACGCACTACACTTTGTTGCCTTTCGATAAAAAATGGATTCAAACTAGCTTAACTTTTTCAAAAAAAAATTCTGCTCAACTATCTCATTATGAAAAGTTAATTCTTCAAATTAATGTATTAGAAGAATCAATAAGTGATAAAAAATTAATTATCTATATACAGTTTCCTGAAGTGATGCTTTCAGATAAGGAATTAGGACATTTTATTTATTACCTTCAACAGTCTCCCAATAGGATTCTCTATTTTATTCAAACAGAAAATCCTTCTCTTTTTCCTACGAATATTGTTTACAAAGAAAAAATAAGAAATAAAACTACTTGTTATGCTGTTAAAGAGCAATTAATCTCAAAAATTCCTTCTAGCTGGTCTGAAGAAACATTTCAAGATGCTTGTAATTGGTACATGGTGCTTGTGGATAAGTACGCGCAAGAAACCGTTCTTTTATCTTTAAAAACTGTGGATAACTTGTCTATTTTTATCTACGTTTACTCACTTTTCATTCTTACAAATACTCCTGTGATAGTTGATCTAGCTGCAGTTACAGCCAATATAAAAAAATATTTTGAAAATCTAATACAAGGTAAGGTATAATGAAATTGGTATTTTGGTACTCTCGCATCTTTTGGTATAAGGAAACTAAAAACAAGTTTAACTATTTCTTTTTTGTATTTTGGTACTCTCGCATCTTTTGGTATAAGGAAACCCAGATGTTAAAACTGGCAAACCTTATCCAATTTTGGTACTCTCGCATCTTTTGGTATAAGGAAACCTTCTCAGTCTGGGGCGGTCCTAAAAGAGGATTTTGGTACTCTCGCATCTTTTGGTATAAGGAAACCGTTAACAAAGGCTAGCTTCTTAGGCCTCAATTTTGGTACTCTCGCATCTTTTGGTATAAGGAAACCGACAAAGCACGTTTGCTACCTCCACCCAATTTTGGTACTCTCGCATCTTTTGGTATAAGGAAACTAGTTTTAAATCCAGCCTTTGAGATTTCTTATTTTGGTACTCTCGCATCTTTTGGTATAAGGAAACACACACAACTAGAACTAGAGGTATTAGACTATTTTGGTACTCTCGCATCTTTTGGTATAAGGAAACTTTCATTTTTTGATAGCCTTCTTCAGCGGTATTTTGGTACTCTCGCATCTTTTGGTATAAGGAAACAAAATCAATCGTCAGCTGATCTAAGTTGATATTTTGGTACTCTCGCATCTTTTGGTATAAGGAAACAGCCTCTCGAGGCAAGCGACGACATGGCCGATTTTGGTACTCTCGCATCTTTTGGTATAAGGAAACGCAAGAAGCGGTTATCGCATCAAAAAATACATTTTGGTACTCTCGCATCTTTTGGTATAAGGAAACCGCTATTCTTGCCTGTTACTTTGATGCGGTATTTTGGTACTCTCGCATCTTTTGGTATAAGGAAACGAATGTTGAGATATAAATGCGACGCAACGGATTTTGGTACTCTCGCATCTTTTGGTATAAGGAAACATTCGTTCAAAAGGTTCAGATGTTTCTGGTATTTTGGTACTCTCGCATCTTTTGGTATAAGGAAACCTGATTACCTGTTACTTCTGAATAGATGTTTATTTTGGTACTCTCGCATCTTTTGGTATAAGGAAACATCACGTTACATTTGACTAACTTAGATAGCATTTTGGTACTCTCGCATCTTTTGGTATAAGGAAACTAGCGTTAGTAGCGTTAATCATTATCGTTCATTTTGGTACTCTCGCATCTTTTGGTATAAGGAAACTTGAGTGGTACTTGTACTCAATTTAAATGCATTTTGGTACTCTCGCATCTTTTGGTATAAGGAAACCAATTTGTAGCTCGTGGTGATGAAGACGAAGATTTTGGTACTCTCGCATCTTTTGGTATAAGGAAACTCATATAACCTGCGAATTTTGCTCTGCCTTATTTTGGTACTCTCGCATCTTTTGGTATAAGGAAACAATGTTCAATTTATCGTGATGCACGATGTCATTTTGGTACTCTCGCATCTTTTGGTATAAGGAAACTAAGGATAGAAAATCTGTTACTCAAACTGGATTTTGGTACTCTCGCATCTTTTGGTATAAGGAAACCGAGTCGTTCTTCTATATATTGTTTTACGTATTTTGGTACTCTCGCATCTTTTGGTATAAGGAAACTTACCGATACAGCGATGTTGCAGAAGGTGATTTTGGTACTCTCGCATCTTTTGGTATAAGGAAACTAATGGCTTGCTATTTATCTAACAACTTACATTTTGGTACTCTCGCATCTTTTGGTATAAGGAAACCAGCATCTTTAGGGTTAATTAGTAATGCAAATTTTGGTACTCTCGCATCTTTTGGTATAAGGAAACTCTTATTAGAACAGCTATTAATCAACCAATATTTTGGTACTCTCGCATCTTTTGGTATAAGGAAACTTGGCAATCTGTAGAAGATGATGATAGAGCATTTTGGTACTCTCGCATCTTTTGGTATAAGGAAACCTTTTTCAGGTTCTTATCTTGTTCCAGGCGATTTTGGTACTCTCGCATCTTTTGGTATAAGGAAACATTATGAAAATATTATATTGATTAGTCATGATTTTGGTACTCTCGCATCTTTTGGTATAAGGAAACACAAGTTTATGTATGATGTTGATGAGCATAATTTTGGTACTCTCGCATCTTTTGGTATAAGGAAACTCAATTCAGGTTCATGCAATAATCAACGGTATTTTGGTACTCTCGCATCTTTTGGTATAAGGAAACATAATATATATAATACTGTTACTATGCTAAATTTTGGTACTCTCGCATCTTTTGGTATAAGGAAACATGTATTGATAGATCGTGAGATACCTTACAATTTTGGTACTCTCGCATCTTTTGGTATAAGGAAACAAGTGTCGTAGAGCCACAAGAAAGGGGCGCATTTTGGTACTCTCGCATCTTTTGGTATAAGGAAACCTTTACGAGTGTAGTTTGCTAATGCTTCTGATTTTGGTACTCTCGCATCTTTTGGTATAAGGAAACCTAAACTAGTTGATGAATTCGTTTCATTCGATTTTGGTACTCTCGCATCTTTTGGTATAAGGAAACCCACTTGCCTACAGCTTCATAGGCCATGAGATTTTGGTACTCTCGCATCTTTTGGTATAAGGAAACTATGAAGAAGTTGATGAGTTCGCAAGTATGGATTTTGGTACTCTCGCATCTTTTGGTATAAGGAAACGCATTGTATTTTTGACATCTAGCAACAGGTATTTTGGTACTCTCGCATCTTTTGGTATAAGGAAACATAGAATTGACTTGTTTGATGCTGCAGTGTATTTTGGTACTCTCGCATCTTTTGGTATAAGGAAACTCATTATTTTCCTAGCCATTTACTAGCCGAATTTTGGTACTCTCGCATCTTTTGGTATAAGGAAACTTAAGTTGCTAACCAGGATGTCGGTCCTTGATTTTGGTACTCTCGCATCTTTTGGTATAAGGAAACTAATGACATCTTGATTCTTATACCCATCGAATTTTGGTACTCTCGCATCTTTTGGTATAAGGAAACCAGTTGTGTTAGTTCGTATCGCTTCTTTTAATTTTGGTACTCTCGCATCTTTTGGTATAAGGAAACAACGCTGCTTACATGGAGTTATATCCCGTAATTTTGGTACTCTCGCATCTTTTGGTATAAGGAAACTACTTGCCAACATCTCCCACGCTATTACTAATTTTGGTACTCTCGCATCTTTTGGTATAAGGAAACATTGTTCCTTTAATCGTTTGAGATGAACGCATTTTGGTACTCTCGCATCTTTTGGTATAAGAAAACATCGGTACTTTATAAAAGTTATGTGTTATAATTTTGGTACTCTCGCATCTTTTAGTATAAGGAAAATTTTACTAGTTAATACACTCGTTCATTGACGAGTAATCTTAAAAAAAGGAGCACTAAACATGACATACGAACCAACACCCGAATTCGCAGAAATAGAAACCATTAAGAGATACCAACGTCTACCAGAAAAAAACTATAAATTAAAATGGTTGATTTTAATTGGTATAGATGCACTGATGGTGCTCTCGCACATCACGACAGCCGAACAATTTATGGGTTTTCCTATTAACCCGGTTACACTAACAACGATTGACACAACAACGTTTATTCAAGTAGGAATCAGCCTTACTATTGTGCTCATCGGATTTCTACCTTATTGTCTTATACGAAACGGCTTTAAGATCATAAAGGGTTCTCTCGGAGGAGCAGCCAGTGCACTTCAACTATTGAACCCGTTTAATACCGAAGGTCGACGATTTAAAAAAAGCAGACGCAAAAACCAGCAAAAAAATACAGAACATGAGCAAAAGCAAAAGGAATTAAAGATAAACGCCCGTAAACTAAGTCCACTCTTGTCTTTCAGAGAGTCCTTTATAGGCAAACAATTTAGAGGGTACGCTGTTTTAATACATATGATTGCCTTTCTTGAATTATTCATGACCTCACGCGTTGATAACCTACTCAGCTCAATCAATCCTTACAGCATACAAATAATCTTAACCGTTTTAGTCTATGCGGTATTATCCAGAGAACCAACAAAAACAAAAAACTTAGCTGGAAAATACCTAAAAGAGGCCTTTAAATATTATTGTAGTCCGGACCATGCACAGCACCTAAGCCCATCAGAAAAAGAGTTATTTGATAAGAACTTTAAGATAGATATTCAAAATTCATCAACGCACCACCAAGGGTATTTTTCAAAAGGTGTCTATTACAATCAAGAGTATCATTACTTTGTGCGGGTACATGTGACCGACTTAATGTTGGGTGTGAGCTATACGCTCGTTTACACAAGCGACACCCTCCACAAGAATTGGGATATCTCAAAGGGTATCACAAGACTCACTCAAAATGGCGTCTATATCTAATAAATCAACTAAATTAAATTAAAAAAGGAGATAGCCTACCAGAAAAGTCGCTTACTTGAAAAGCAAGCCGATAACTAAATCACTCCGTTTATTAACGTCCAAATAGGCTCTGTTTGTCAATTTAAGTTTGTTTAAGAGATTAGCTATAAGTTATGCGTATTCCAGTTAAGTAGGTAAGAACAAGGCTTAAATCAAAGGAGGTGAATCACCTCATGCAAAAGCACATCAAGCCAGAAACATCGAATCGGTTCGCTCAGATGCAAATCAAAATCATTCGAGTCGAATCGTTTAACGAAATCCAAGATTTCCAAGAAGAAGTCAACACATTCCTAGCCGATATTCCGCTTGAGCGTTTGCTTGCAACGTCATTTAGTCACCCTGAAGATATGATGGGGTCAAAGCGACCAACGTTTTACGCCGAATATTTAAAGTAGCCGGCCATACTATAAAAAAACTAGAATGAGATAGATTATTATGGCTAAAATTCCTTATGGCAGAGAATGTAAGAAAAAAAAGTGGTTAAAGGTGTTAAAAACAGTCGTGTTCAGGACTACGAGGTTAAACTTTGGACGAATCCCTACGACACGAAAGACCCAAAACCTGTAGTATTATTAACAACCATCATCCAATCACGATCAAGTGTGTCAATGACATTTGGGAAAATACTTGTCTTAAAGACGTCACTGCTGATACTCCTTAAACTAGTCAGACTGCTTAAATCTAAATCAGACGTCATCGCTATTGCACTTCCCTTATAGAATTTTGGTACTCTCGTATCTCTTGGTATAAGGAAACATTTATCTTTATTCTAAGAATTTATCTCTAAAAAAATAGGCATATGATCACTATGCAAAATCCAATCTTTGTAACTACCAATAGTCAGGTTGTCTACCCATTCTCTCTTACAAAAAAAATAATCAATATGATAAGGTCGATGACTATGACGATACATATAATATGTCGCATATTTTTCTGATCCAGCGACAGTATCTGTTAAGGAATGGTAAGTACTTACCAAACCAATAGATGCCAGTTCATCTACAACCCCTGAATGAGTTCGTCTTTTGTGTTTTTCATCCCAGATGGCGTTACTATTAAAGTCCCCACCTATTAGTGTGTTTCTTATCTGTTTTTTATAGATTTGTAAGTAAACATAGATATCTTCTATATAGTTATTGCACCCCCATATTCCTAATAAATCAAATGTATTGTTTATCTTGCAACAGATAAAATACTCTAACCCAAAAGATGGCCAATTATTGTCTTCAAGTTTTATCTCCTTCTTTGCAAAAATACCTAATCCTCTATTCTTATTATGCCCAATCCATAAATGATTTTCTGCAAACTTAATGTAAGAATCATGATTGCTTCTTGCTGGATCTTCACATTCTTGAATAATATAAATATCAGCATCAAAAGAGTCTAAATATTGAAATTTCTTTCTAAATGCCCCATTGCAATTCCAAGTAATCATTTTCAAAATCTCCACTCCTTTTTGTATTAGTCTACCATAATTATTTTCTTAAATTTAAAAAATACCACACTGCTCTTTTTATGCAATGTGGTATCTGTCTATTCCATTTCTCTTGCTATATCAAATTTAAACCGCTCTTTTGTAACGTCTTTTATATCTTTACTATTTTTCATAACTAAATAATAATTAGATGATTGTTGATATGAAATAGTTGATAATATAAATTTCTCACGTATAATTCGATCTTGGCTCAATTCATTTCTACTATCTGCGATTAGTACTTGTTCGTTAGATAATTTATTGCCTATTTCATCCTCAAAATAGACACTTAGCCGTTTTTCTTTGAGAGTTTCCGAAACAGGATCGAGTTGTAAAAACTCCAACCAAATAACACTATTCGTCAGCGTTCTTGTTTGACTTAATAAATTAACCGTGACTTGCGGTCTATCATTCCGTCCGCGTACCATTTTAATTTTTAATAAAGGAACCATGGTCTCTTGAGGCAAATGTCCTCCATGAACGTATTGATACCCTCCACCTGCCAATGTAAATCGATTGATCCCTCTTGGTATAAGAACGTGTCTATTAGTGTTAATTTGGTTTACTAAAGAGAAGCTTAATCCTGTTTGTGTTGGATTTTCTTTTTCGGATAAGATAAAACGTTTATTGTAACTAGTTCCTTTAAGTTCAGTTATTAACTGCACTTTTTCAGTTGATTGAATGGTACTTCTACTGTATAAAAAACCATGATCAGCTGTCACAAATAACTGTGCAGCACTTACTTCCGTTGTTAGACGTATGATTAGTCTTTTTAGTTGTTGTAAGGCCTCTTCAACAGCCGCAAAAACATCATTCTCAGTGATTCTTTGATCGCCTATTGCATCAATTCGATTATGGTAAAGATAAATCACTTTTTTTCCCGAAAATTCAGAGCGCAATTCGTCTCGACTTAACTGATTGACTGCATCATGACTGATAGCAAGAGCTTTATCGGAACTGCTTTTTTGAAGAACTTCATTTCTCTTTGCTATGCTTTCGGTGGATAACCCATCTACTCTAACTTCACCCGTCGATTCGATAGCAAGTTGCTGATGTGGCAATAATGCAGCCATTCCTAAAGCCGTACTAGAGGGTAAGGCTGTCCGCATTGATGATAATTCACCAGTAAACCGTTTATCTTCTAACAAACGTTGAAACAGTTCTTGACCAGCTTCAAAACGCAGTCCATCTGATATAATCACAATAACTTTTTTGTCTTGTTCAACAAAAGAAGCTACCTCATCAGAATAAAAATGAGTTTGCTGAGGGATATCCTTTCTGCTTAACCTAACTTCTTGCATCACTAACTGGTCCCACTTTGCTGCAAATTCTTTTAAAAATAACTGATGATAGTGCCTTTCAATGGTTAATGTTAAGTCTTCAAATGAATCATTTAAATGATCTAATTGATCAAAGTAAAAATAAAATTTACGATAAGCTTGATCTATTTTATAAAAATTTGTTTGATACATTTGCCAAAATAAATGCTCATCATGAATCTTAGCAAGCAGACTAGTCATCTCATCTACAGCTTTAACTAGTTTCAGACTCCAGCGCAATGCATGATAAGCTGCACGGTAGTTCTTGTACCAAAACTTTCCTCTTCTTTGTGCAATCAACTGATCATAATAATCATAGTCTATCCCACCATTAGCTAACTGAGAAGCTAGTTGTTGAATAAGGTAATTATCAAACCATTGGAACGTTTGAACCTCGGTCACATTAGCTAATGACTCTTGATTGAATAATTGACTAATTCCTAATTCTTTTTCTAATTGGTCAGCTACTTGAATATAACTTAGTTGCTGATCTCTTAAATTCATCCATTGATTGATAAAAATAATCGCTTGATTTACTTTTGGCAATACAAATGGTTCAAATGCTTTAGGAAACTCTTCTAGCCATTCACTAGCTAAATGAGTGATAAACAATTGTTCCATTAAGGTCTTGATAGACCATTCGCCAGTCTTACTTGTTGACAAGTTGAAGCCAAATAGACGATTGATTAACCGCCAAAAACGATCCTTATTACCAAATTTTTCAATTGCAGTCCAACGCATAGTCTGACCTTTAACAGACTCAGCAAACAATTCAATCAAACTATTAGTCCAATCAGGCTGTTTCGCTTTGGTTAGTACAGCTAAGATACAGAATTCCATTGTTTCTTGATTTTGAGTTATCATTTGCTGGAAAAACTTTTTAAATTTAGTTGTTCGTTCTTTAGATTTGAAAAAGGTCTGGTACTTTTTCGCTAAATCGGTTAAGGCCTCGTTAGTTGGATCTATTCCGATAGCCGCATACAATTGACTGTCTTGATCCAATTTTAATTCATGGCTATACAATAGAACTCCCAACATAGGATTTTCTTGGTCGCTAGGACGTTCAATTGTACAATACAAGACAATATTTTTATCCGCCATCACTTTTTCAATCTGATAGTGAGTTTGAAAATAATTGTGATCCGTTACTTTAAGTAATTCAAATAACGCAGTTTCCTTACTCCATTCAGTTAACTGTTCGCCATACTGTTCGTCTTCATCATACAAATACAGAATCTTTCTTTTCTCACCTGTTTGAAGAGGCGAGTGAAAGAACGTTTGAATTTTCTTATTAATATCTTGTGCCATTAGACTGCCTCTTCCTATCTTTATATTTTTTCAAGTACATTCATTTTCACTAGTTTCCCAGCTTGATCTTTAACTACTTCAACATCTTGGAACTTTTCATAATTTACTTTTACCCCATCATCCAAATCTAATTCAATGCGTTGTTTGGCCATGTGATCTAGCACTTCTGCATATTGAACAATTTCTGTTTTATCTTTTAGATAGTTTTCAATTGCTTTTAATGAAGCTGCTTTTGACTGACTAGAAGCATTCTCATCATCTACTACATGTTGCTCTAACGTGATTAAATTATCCAGTATCCGGCTTTGTTGCAAGACATAATCTGTTCGGATGCGTGCAATCGTATCACGGTCATAGCGATGTAAATAGATTAATCCTTTAAAAGCTCCACGTTTCCCACTACTAAACATCCAGTAAATCGGTCTTTTCTTGTAAATTTTCAAATGGTCTTTATAAAAGTCTTTTATGAAATAACGACGAATACAATCTACGGAAGATTCATTTACTTTTTTACCTAGTGTTTCTGCTATAAATAAAAGATTCTCTTCTAAGGTTTCTTTTCCATAAAGGATGCTAACTAATTCTTCAATCTTATTGATAATATCATCATCAAATAAAACTTCTTCTGTTACAGGAATAATATTATCTACATCGGGTTGATAGGTTTTATAATTCGCTGCATCCCATTCTCCACTAGCATACGCTAAACCTTCTTCATCCAATGAATAACGGCCAAAAATAAGACCCACTAGATAAGACAAGAAACTTTTTACATCTCTTGTTTTATCAGCTTTTCGGATCGTCACATCTTTATCCTCTACTTCTGGAGTTAGCTCATCTTGTAGACCATAAATATCAATGAAGATACGATTTAATTCTTCTTCATTAGCTTTTAATTGATTAAACTGTTCATTTGTAAATTCTTCCCATGAGTTGAATGAAGATATAATAAGATTACTTTTGTAATTTAAAATTGGATGCTTTTCGAAATCCCAGGAAGTTTCAAATGAATCCCAATCATTTTTAGATATGTTAATATTGGCCTTAGCAACATCATTTACGAGTTCATAATAACTATAGTCAATAATAACTGGTAAATTAGATATATTACCTTTTTGAAAGTTTAAAGTAGGATTAATAGCACCTAGAAAATAAAATGTTATTTCTGAACATAACAATGCTAAATAATAATAAACATCTTCTTTTTTCACACTTGCAAATGATCCGCTAGCATCAAATAGGAATCCTTTATCAATATATCTTGCAGAGAACTTATAAGAAGATAAGGAATTCCAAGTAATATTCTCTTTAAAAATATAATCAAGATTAAAAGCATGTGCAGGAATCTTTCCCTTCTCATTTTTAAAGTTTCTCATGAATTTACCATCTTGCTCCCAATTAACAACGTATTCATTATTACCATACCATTTCCTATAATTTCCTCCTTTGCTATAAGGGAACCATTTTTTACCTGTTTTTACACTTTCCTCTCTATCCAATATTCCAATTCCAAATTTTTTTGTAGAAATTTCATGCCATAGTCTCATAAATAAATCATTATTTCCCGTGATCATACCAGCTCTGGTTTCAGTATAGTTACCTAAACGTTCTTCAGAATTGAAAATATCAAACATATTTTGTGTTCCCCAGTAGGCAATCGGGCTCCCGGGGATAGATGAGAACGATTTAGCATTAATATGATATAAAAAATCGTGTTTATTATTACTAGCCGCATCTACAAATTTTTCTTTTTGTACTTTCATACCTCCTTTAAACTTCGACAAATCTATATAAGATCCATTCCCTATACTCAGAGTATTTTTCAGTACAAATGTACACAATGGGACAGTTGCTTCTTCGAATGCTGAATATTCTAAATGAACTAAACTTGAAATTTTTTTACTTCCAATAATGAATTCACGTAGTTTCTCATAGCTCTTTATAAACATCCAAACAAACGGTGTCATAAAACCTAAGTATCCATTAGCTTTACAAAGTCTTGTATTTTGATAAATAAAGATTGAAAATAAGTCACTTGAATAATCTTTATAATGTTTATTCAAGAATATTTTAACTTTTACATCCATTCCTTTTTTTCCCATATAGGGAGGGTTTGTTACAACTACTTCGTATTGCTTTGCTAGTATTTCATATTGATTTAACAAATCTTCTATAAGTGGTAATGTGTATTCGACTAGTTCGCTAGTAAAAATATCTATTTCGCCATAGTGCTTAAAATAGTCCATTTGTTCTTTAATTTGATTGATATCAATCTCAGGAACTTGAATAATTGACCCATACAATTTTGCATCTTTAAACGTTTCTACTAAAGTTTCTGTTTCTTGAAGAAGTGTCTCATCTTCTTTAGCAAATAAATAAACGTCTTCCTGAGTAATTTCATTACTTTCCTCAATACTATGAACATGAACATTGAATTTTCTACTGAATAATCGTTTGTCGTACGAGCGAGCTTTCATAATAACAGCGAAAGTCGCCAATTGCGTTGCACGTCTATCAATATCTAATCCAAATAGGTTGTTTTCAAGAATCAACTTGGGTATTTCTCTTTCAGAGTAACCACGCGATAGATAGATCTTGTAAAAAAGCTCAAAGGCATAGACTAAAATATGTCCTGATCCACAAGCAGGATCTAAAAATTCGATCTCTTCAATAGTAAGATTAGGATTTTTTAAGTCTTCGAGTTGTTTTAGAACTTCTGCTGTTTGTTCAGCATCTTCTAGATAATAAGCTAGTGATTCTTGTAAGTTCTTATCCGGATGAGATTCTAACCATAGTCTTCCTAGTGAGTTATCCACCATATATTCGACAATCCAGCGCGGTGTAAATAATTGAGTCGCTGCTGGAATATCGTTTTTACCAATTTTTTTATTTTTCTTTAAATTAGCAAAAACAAGATCTTTTTGTTCAGAGATATAAAATTGATACAACCAACCAACAATTTCAACGTCTTTCCAGTCTTCTTCATCAATCATATTGACGATGTCACGAATTATGCTATTTTCTGCTAATAGATTATCTGGCAGCAATAAAGCTAAGTCATCTGAGATATAGTCAAACACATTAGGGATAATCTCGCCTAATTTGTTGCATTGTTTGACTAATAAATATTGGTATAATGCTTCAAATTTATTTTCATCTTGTAATTTAAAAATTAATTCTCTATCTAGATTTAATTCATCACTTAATTCTAAGATAGAAGTTAGAGCATCTGGTTCTAGTTTACCAGCCGTTTGTGAAGAAAGAATCGACATCCGGATTGGTAGATAACCATTCACTTCCATAAACCGTAAAGCAACAATTCGGTTGAACCAAGTATACGCTGCTTCGTCCATCACTTGATCGTATCCATCAAAAACTAAGCGATTTTTCAAATGATTGTATTGCTTTAACTGCTCTTTACCCATAACTGTTCCATTCACAACTAAACCGTCTGTTAATTCTATGATAGGTGTAATCTTATCAGCCGTAATGCCGTAGCTGTAGGCTTTTTGTTGCACACCCTTTTTTAATTTATTGCGTGCTTGAAAGGCGAATTTGCGTAAGGCTGCTTTATCCATTTAGATTACCCCCTTACGATAATTTGATAAAATCAACATATTTGTCTGCTAATGATTTCATCAAATTACCTTTCAATATAGTCAAGTACTGGTCAATATCTTCTTCGTTTCTAATTTCAATCACCTGACGAGGCAATATTTCCGTTTGGCGCATAATTAATGCACGTTCTGCTTTGACCAAAGTCTTAGTTTCTGATTTTTTTCCAGCTGAGGAAACTTTATGCGTGCTTTCAGCTTCTTCGACTATTAAACCAAGGTTATTTTTTCTGCTTTGTTCCTCTACTTGTTTTTTTCTCGCTGCCTCTTGTTCATCATAGATGATACATTTAGCAGACTCGATTGCTCTCAAGGTTACTACTTTAATTTCATTGCTTTCGCCTTTATATGCTTGAAGCTTGCCAACAGTATTGGAATTATCAACCTTTTTTTCAAGATCATTCATTTTAAAATTAAAGGTTGTTTGAATGCGTTCAATACTAGCGTAATCAAGTAAATCAGCTATTTCTTTTGCAATATCTCGTCGATCTTGCTCGATACTATCAGAAATAGGTTGTGAGACAGTCTCTAATTGTTGAACAATCTCTCTGTTAAATTGATCAATTAATTCAGGCAATTCTTTCATTCTTCGATAGGGTCTAGATAATCTTAAAATATCTGCTACTGTATTCATTAAATGATCTATTTCGTCATTATTTAAATAATTTTTATCTTGATCATACAAAGCTAATTTTTCTTTAGCATCCAGATAAATTTCTTTTTGATTCGACTTAAAAAAGGCTTTGATATCTTGTAATTCTTCATATTGCTCGATTAAACGCTCCTCGTTTTCTGCTAAATAAGTAAAAAACGCTGTCGAATCTTCAATAGAAACAAGAATATCTAGCTGTTTAATCGTAACATCAACTAATGTCTTATCCGGAAAGTTAGCATGGCGGTATTCTAGCTTCAATCGTTCCATTTCTTTTTGTTCCTTGCTAAAACGATTTGCGATAAAAACAAACATCTCTTCTTCTTTTTCACCAATACTATTCAGACCAAATAACGTCGACATAATTGTTTTAGCACTTTGAATCTTACGTTGGGAGATAACCTCTCTTACAGACAACACTAACTTCTCTTGCGTCTCTTTTTTTAATATATTTTTCAAAAAGTCTTGTTCTTGGGCATCTAATTTACGGCTATTTAAAGTTAAGTGAATTTTTTCTTCCTTCATTAATTGAATCAGACAAACTAAAATATCCAATTCTTTCCAACCATAAGGAACTGCTTGATAGCGCTGAATCACTTCTCTTAATGTAATCAGTAATTGACGTTGGTGCTGTTGATTCAAGTAACTAGCTATTTCAGTGGTAGCTAATGCATTTTCATAGTCGTATTCATCATCAAGGTACTGTCTTTCTTTGTTTAGAATGATCTTTTCTAACTCTTCTCTCGTATGAGTAACAGCAATATAATTTATCTTAGAATAAAGTGACTCTACTAGAGAGCGTAACCCTTCTTCTATTCTTTTTACTGGTGTCCCGGTCGCTTCAATGAGGTAACCATTAATATAAATTTTTGCATTTTCAATTGCTGATTGAAGTTTTAACTTGATTTGAGTTTGTAATTGTCCTCGTTCATTTGCCTTACGTAAATGAATTTCTTGGATAATAGGCGTTTTCGTTTTTGCCGACTGTCCTCTTAAGTAATGATTAATCTTAAGATAATAGCGCAATTCTCCAAAGTCCTCTTCTCGAGGCAATTGAACAATAATCTTAGTCTCTCTTTGAGATAAAGCTACCACTTCTGGTTCTTCCATATACTCCGAATAAGCGGTAACGATTTTAATCCCCATATCTAATTGTCCATTTCGAACAGCACGTTCGTCAATCCATTGTGAGAAATCAAATAGATACTGAAGCGTTCTCCTATCTTCAAATGGCTGATAGGTATATTTTTTCATAGTGATTAATTCATCAAAAATAGATTTCCCAGCTTCTAAAATCAACTCAGAAGTAGGCAATTGAATCCGATTAATCTCTCGGTTCACATCTTGTTCCTCATTTGTTAAAAATAGATATTTATCGCCCATTCGCTGGATTAAATACTCTTTTTGTAGGCGTAAGAGAGATTCACTAATTTTCTTACTCAATGAAATCGTATCTTCATTTATACTACTCAACATTAAAGTTGTTAAATTTTTGATTGTCCCAGGCATCTCATCAATGTAACGAATTAAAAAAAGTAATTTCAATACGTCTACATCAAAAGAGTCCACACTCTCATTTTGATAAGCCTTAATGATTGTTGAACGAACAGACGCTTCAAGTGCTTGATCAATGCTATCGTAAAATGTCTGGAAAGGAACTAAAGTACCAATCTCTTTATTTTTAATACCAATTGTCGCTTGTTGAATAGATTCCAATAAATTTCGTTCTCCATCTGATAAGTGCTTTCCAGCTGAACCGTGCTCACGAATACTTGTAAAAACTTTTTGTAATAAATTGAATTGATAAGGAATAAAAGGATAAACATCAGAAAAATCTACTCGATCTTTATAAAAACGCATAGTAGCTGTATTTTCAAATTCTAATTTATTTTTTAACGCAGCTTCTTGCTCATCATAAGTCAACACGAGTGTTTCTCTTACAACAGAAGTTTTTTCAAGTAAGCGAATTTTGATAACTTCATCCGCATTTGCACTACTTAGACTAACTCGAGTATTAAATCGACCTTGTATTTTCGAAAAATCTCTAACAGACATATCTTCTGTTAAACTATCAATATCTTGTTGAGAGGTTACTAATACCCAGACTTTCCCCTTCAATAACTTTCCTAAATCTTCGACTACCGTTTGTAGATTCAACATTAACTGAGTATTATCGGATATAAACTGACCAACTTCATCAACTGCAAAAATTAAATGATAGTTTTCTGCTTGTTGATCAACAAAATTTTTCAACCGGTTAGCAAAACTATCTACAGAGATACTATAATTATTTTCTCCATTTTCAATCCAACTTCGGGCACTTGCTTCTGACATTTCTGTTGCTTTTTCTAATGCGTGGATTGCTTCATCCATATTAAAGAAAATCTCATCTCTGCCATCTTCCCAACTTAGTGCTGTTTCTTCCTCAAAGTAACGTTTGAAGTCTTGGTATTGTCCACTTTTATCAAGTGTCTCCTCTAATTGTGCTAACCAAGGAATACTTGCTGAATAACCACGCATCTCGTTAAACACTTTATTAAAAACTTCTACAATAGCAAGTTTATTTTGTTTACTATCTGCTTCCGATTTTGAATCGATATTAAATAAAATGACATCACTAGGCACATTAGATGCATCATGCATTAATGCTAATAAGTCTGGATCCGTAATCTTGTCTTCAAAGAAATCTACGGGTCGCTTGCCATCAATCATTACAGTTGAATCTAGCAGATAAGACAATATTTTAAGAAAATGCGATTTACCCGAACCAAAGAAACCAGAAATCCATGTTCCTACTTTATCGGTTGATTGTTCCAATGAACGGTTATAAGCTTTGAAAAAAGTCACAAAGTTTTTGGTTAATTCCTCCGTGACGACATATTCTTCTAACTCTTGTCTGATATTATCTTGTTCTTTCTTGCCTATCTTAATAACACCTTGAATTTCACGATTGATGTCTTTTTTGAATAACTGCTCTATTTTCATTTCCCTTCACTCCTAAGTAAGATTTTAATTATTTTTATAAACACAATTAAAATCTTACTCAGGGAGATGAATTAGAACATAAGAACAACGAATTACTTTTTTGGACAAGAAAAATAGAGTCATAGAAATTTTCTGTGGCTTTTTTATTTCTATATTTAATTATATTGCTATTATTAGATTTGATTATTCCTAAATAATAACATTTGTTTTTAAATTTATTTAGACTATTAAAGCGATTTTTAAGCTGTGCTGTGCTGTGCTGTGCTGTGCTGTGCTGTGCTGTGCTGTGCTGTGCTGTGCTGTGCTGTGCTGTGCTGTGCTGTGCTGTGCTGTGCTGTGCTGTGCTGTGCTGTGCTGTGCTGTGCTGTGCTGTGCTGTGCTGTGCTGTGCTGTGCTGTGCTGTGCTGTGCTGTGCTGTGCTGTGCTGTGCTGTGCTGTGCTGTGCTGTGCTGTGCTGTGCTGTGCTGTGCTGTGCTGTGCTGTGCTGTGCTGTCATAATCTACCTTCCTTTCTTTAATTTTCTGTTATTTTAAAAGCTCGATAATAGTTATCATCTGTAAACTTGTTGAATAGCTGCAACTTACCATTTTCATACGTACCTGGATAAAATAAAACTAATGGTATATCTTCTACAACTGTTTGTAAATTATTCAATATAACGTGGGAGCGAATGATTGGATAAGCTTTCCCCACCCCTACGATAAACACAATAGCCTCTTTTTCTAAATGCTCTTCTATATATCTAACAATCCAGTCATTATTCGTCGCAATCTTTAAGGCTTTCCTCATTTTATCGAATAAATCATTGCTTCCTTTGTTTTCTTCCATAATAAAATTTTTATCTAAATAACCCCGTTGTTCAAAAAATAAAAGAATAATTTCATATAAATCAAAGATTTGAACTTTAAAATTCAAATTTTCTCTTTCTAAAAATTTCTTTAAGTTAGGTACATACTCTCTAACAACTAATTCGTCCTTTGGATCATAATCAAAAATATAAAAACCAACTTCGTTACCTAAACCTTTATTTGTAAGAAATTTAGGATCATTTATTTTGTCTTTTAATTCATCTATTCTTATTGCGATATCTCTCATTCTAAGGATTCTCCTAACATGACTTCAACTATTTGCTTTTCTTTATACTCAATTAAATAGTTTTCCACTTGTAACTCTATTACTAACGGCTGTAAATACGCATACCCTTCCAGTCCCACCAGCATGCCTGCATCTTTCAAGACTTGATGGTAATTATCTCTTAATTTCCTTTTAGTACTCGGTGTCCAATTTGCTACCGTAGAAGATTGTTCACTTTTTAATTCAAAAAAATAGTCAGTCTCCTGTTTAGATAAGGTTCTTTCCATAATCAAGAACTTATCAAATATTACTTCTTTCATCCATTCAAAAAATAATATATCTTTTTTTAAAATAGCATACAAAAGCAGAGCTCTCGAAGTCAAAGAATCCGCGTTAATAAACCGCTCTATTAAGTACTCATCTAGATTATCTATGCGCTTCATGATTTCACGATAAAACCTCCCAGCTCTATCTAAACTTGTCAATTGAAAAATATTATCTTGTAGCACCTTATTTTTAATTTCAGTTTCAGACAATCCTGAGACCATTAGAGTAACTATTAATTTTGTTTCATGATACATAAACGGTCTTGTATTTAAAGTCGTTGAATAGTTTTGAGACAACTGATCACTTCCATCTTTTGAAAAATTAAATTAACTTTAGTATAGCATTTTAGCGGTTTCAATCATAGTTAATGCGAGTAGACTTTTAGATATCTAAGTTACTTAATAACAGAAAAAAGTCATTTGAGTTCGTTCCCCAAGTGACTTTTTTCTGTTTTTAGTTATTTAATTTGAACAAGTAGATAAACATCTCCCGCATATTGGCCATCGTATTCATTTAGAGACTCTACAATTATTTTCACTTTAAATTGATCGTTTTCTTCAATGATTGTTGCCTCATCAACAGTTACTATTCCTTTTTTGAGATTTTCTTCAGACAGTAAAGTGTTAAAAATGGGTTCCATCAGGATAGCCATTTGTTCTTTGCCTTTTGCATCTTGAATCACAATTGTATGACTACCATTTTTTCGTTGTTGAACGACTGTGTGCATTACCCCATCCACCTCAAAAGAGATGTCTTTACTATCAGACGTATCACTATCAGAAGCATAAAAATGGAGACGCATAAATTGCTGGTACTCTTCAAGAGAAAGATTTAAGTCATTTTCATAGTCTAAGTTAATATAACGACCCACATCTTCAATCGTTTGATTTTCATATTCTCTGTTAAAACCAAAAGTTGTTTCAAATTTATTATTATTGGTTAAATCATCTGGCAACCACTCTATCTTTCTAGCATAATTCATTTCTGCCAAATAGTCAGAAGTTCCAGTGATTCGAATTTTATCTTCTTTAGAAATAGCTGCATTTGGTATAATTTTATCTTCTTCAAGCATTTGATTTTCTATAAGAATCTCTTCTAATAAATTTGTTTGACTTATTCTACTCACTGTAAAAGCGTCAATAGGAGGTAAAATAGATAGAATAGAAAAAGCTATCAAAACAGCAATAGCATATCCATTTTTATTAACCGGTAAAAAACTAAAAATTACTCCTGCAATCGTAGCAAATACTCCAAAAAGAATGACATAATAACGACCTTGTGTCATTCCCATTTCTCCTATTTTTAACACAGAAGCAATCGTTTGAAATAAAACAATTGGTATCAGTAATTTAGGGAAAATTTTTCTAAATAAAACAGCAAACTTATTTTGAATCGTACTAGATAAAATATAAACAACAATCACTACTACCGCATAAGATACGAGTAAGGGCTCTAATAAGTTATCTGTCCAAAAAGTACCACTTATATTTATTAAAATATACGCTAATAGAATAGCTGTATAAACTGCCGTTAAAGGAATAAATACATAAGAAATTAAGACTTCTAACATCCTTGGAACGCTTGTTGCTTCATTTAGTTTTTCTTTAATGCCTATTTTCTCTTTCTTAGACACACTTTTATCTTTTGTATCCTCGTATATAGGAGTAAACGATAAATAGTATAAAGGAGCAAATAACGAGAATACACCATTTAATACGTGCAAGATTAATTTATCATCCACTGAAAACAGCAAACGATCAATTGCAACGATAATAGAACTAACTCCAATAGCAATAATTAGTGTAAACAATGACGTAATGAAAAAAGCTTTAAAAGCTACTATAAAACTTTCATTGAAGGTTAGACGTTTTTTTATTGTAGGTATTAAAATATAAAGTAAGACTAATGCAAAAACAAAGACACTCGTTTTAATTCCTACCTCTAATTCATATAAGTCAGCCGTTGGAAGAATAAAATAATAGCCAATTGTCAGCACACCAGCTGCTACCATGAGCATAAGGCGTTGACTTTGTTTGTGGAAAAATCTTTCATAAAGTTGCTGTGCTACTCCACTGAGTAGTGCACCTATGAATAAAGTAAATAAATAATTTGTATACAGATCTTTTTCTTGATTGATCATGACACCATTTAACAACGTCACTGCTAAAAGAAATAAAACAGTTAGAGGATAACGACTTCCTGCACGAATAATACCTTTAATTATTTTTTTGAAATTTTCTGCTACTTTCATTTTCTCCACCTTCTTTCTTAGTTATCATGATGTTACCTAGAGTATAGTCTAATTAGAGTACAATGTATATTGGTATCTTTTTCCAAAAAAAAAAAGCACCATCCGAAGATGATACTTTTTAAAGATGCGCGGCAGCGTCCTACTCTCACAAAGGGAAACCCTTCACTACCATCGGCGCTAAGAAGCTTAACTACTGTGTTCGGCATGGGAACAGGTGTGACCTTCTTGCCATCGCCACCACACATCTTTTAGTTACAAGAGAACGTTGTTCTCTCAAAACTGGATAGTGTTTAACTATAAGACAATAAAACCGTTTCTTCATCGTTTAAAAATGGTTAAGTCCTCGACCGATTAGTATTGGTCCGCTCCATACATCGCTGTACTTCCACTTCCAACCTATCTACCTGATCATCTCTCAGGGGTCTTACTCACTTACGTGATGGGAAATCTCATCTTGAGGGGGGCTTCACGCTTAGATGCTTTCAGCGTTTATCCCGTCCACACATAGCTACCCAGCGATGCTCTTGGCAGAACAACTGGTACACCAGCGGTGTGTCCATCCCGGTCCTCTCGTACTAAGGACAGCTCCTCTCAAATTTCCTGCGCCCGCGACGGATAGGGACCGAACTGTCTCACGACGTTCTGAACCCAGCTCGCGTACCGCTTTAATGGGCGAACAGCCCAACCCTTGGGACCGACTACAGCCCCAGGATGCGATGAGCCGACATCGAGGTGCCAAACCTCCCCGTCGATGTGGACTCTTGGGGGAGATAAGCCTGTTATCCCCAGGGTAGCTTTTATCCGTTGAGCGATGGCCCTTCCATACGGAACCACCGGATCACTAAGCCCGACTTTCGTCCCTGCTCGACTTGTAGGTCTCGCAGTCAAGCTCCCTTCTGCCTTTACACTCTACGAATGATTTCCAACCATTCTGAGGGAACCTTTGGGCGCCTCCGTTACACTTTAGGAGGCGACCGCCCCAGTCAAACTGCCCGTCAGACACTGTCTCCCAGCCAGATCATGGCTGAGGGTTAGAGTGGTCATACAGCAAGGGTAGTATCCCACCATTGCCTCCACCAAGACTAGCGTCCTGGCTTCATAGGCTCCTACCTATCCTGTACAAGCTGTACAAACACTCAATATCAAACTGCAGTAAAGCTCCATGGGGTCTTTCCGTCCTGTCGCGGGTAACCTGCATCTTCACAGGTACTATAATTTCACCGAGTCTCTCGTTGAGACAGTGCCCAAATCATTACGCCTTTCGTGCGGGTCGGAACTTACCCGACAAGGAATTTCGCTACCTTAGGACCGTTATAGTTACGGCCGCCGTTTACTGGGGCTTCAATTCTGAGCTTCGCTCGAGAGCTAACCCATCCTCTTAACCTTCCAGCACCGGGCAGGCGTCAGCCCCTATACGTCATCTTTCGATTTAGCAGAGACCTGTGTTTTTGATAAACAGTTGCTTGGGCCTATTCACTGCGGCTGACCAATTGGTCAGCACCCCTTCTCCCGAAGTTACGGGGTCATTTTGCCGAGTTCCTTAACGAGAGTTCGCTCGCACACCTTAGGATTCTCTCCTCGACTACCTGTGTCGGTTTGCGGTACGGGCAGATTGTTTCTAACTAGAAGCTTTTCTTGACAGTGTGACATCGGGAACTTCGATACTTAATTTCTCTCCCCATCACAACTTGTCCTTAATAGAGGCAAGCATTTGACTCACCTCAAGACTTGTTGCTTGGACGCACATATCCAACAGTGCGTATTCCTTAGCCTACTGTGTCCCTCCATTGTTCAAACAAAACAAACTGGTACAGGAATCTCAACCTGTTGTCCATCGTCTACGCCTATCGGCCTCGACTTAGGTCCCGACTAACCCTGGGAGGACGAGCCTTCCCCAGGAAACCTTAGTCATTCGGTGGACGGGATTCTCACCCGTCTTTCGCTACTCATACCGGCATTCTCACTTCTAAGCGCTCCACCAGTCCTCACGGTCTAGCTTCGACGCCCTTAGAACGCTCTCCTACCATAGAACCTAAGTTCTATCCACAGCTTCGGTGTTATGTTTAGCCCCGGTAAATTTTCGGCGCAGGGTCACTCGACTAGTGAGCTATTACGCACTCTTTAAATGATGGCTGCTTCTGAGCCAACATCCTAGTTGTCTAAGCAACCCCACATCCTTTTCCACTTAACATAAACTTTGGGACCTTAGCTGGTGGTCTGGGCTGTTTCCCTCTCGACTACGGATCTTATCACTCGTAGTCTGACTCCCGGATATAAATCAATGGCATTCGGAGTTTATCTGAATTCGGTAACCCGAGAAGGGCCCCTAGTCCAAACAGTTGCTCTACCTCCATGATTCTAATTCCGAGGCTAGCCCTAAAGCTATTTCGGAGAGAACCAGCTATCTCCAAGTTCGATTGGAATTTCTCCGCTACCCACACCTCATCCCCGCATTTTTCAACATACGTGGGTTCGGTCCTCCAGTGCGTATTACCGCACCTTCAACCTGGACATGGGTAGATCACTTGGTTTCGGGTCTACGACCACATACTCATTCGCCCTATTCAGACTCGCTTTCGCTACGGCTCCGTCTCATCAACTTAACCTCGCATGGGATCGTAACTCGCCGGTTCATTCTACAAAAGGCACGCTATCACCCATTAACGGGCTCTAACTACTTGTAAGCACACGGTTTCAGGTGCTGTTTCACTCCCCTTCCGGGGTTCTTTTCACCTTTCCCTCACGGTACTGGTTCACTATCGGTCACTAGGGAGTATTTAGCCTTGGGAGATGGTCCTCCCGGATTCCGACGGAATTTCTCGTGTTCCGCCGTACTCAGGATACTGATCAGAGTGAACAAAGTTTCAGTTACGGGGCTATTACCCTCTTCGGCGGACCTTTCCAGGTCGCTTCTCCTACTTCGTTCATTTATGACTCTATGTGTTCAGTCCTACAACCCCAGAAAGCAAGCTTTCTGGTTTGGGCTATTCCCGTTTCGCTCGCCGCTACTCAGGGAATCGATTTTTCTTTCTCTTCCTGCAGGTACTTAGATGTTTCAGTTCTCTGCGTCTACCTCTATTGACCTATGTATTCAGTCAATAGTAACACCCGATAAAGAGTGTTGGGTTTCCCCATTCGGAAATCTCTGGATCAAAGCTTACTTACAGCTCCCCAAAGCATATCGGCGTTAGTCCCGTCCTTCTTCGGCTCCTAGTGCCAAGGCATCCACCGTGCGCCCTTATTAACTTAACCTATGGTCATGTTAACTATTCCATTCACCCTAAGGTGAAGAAATACATTAAAAAATAAAACGCGATGTTTTCTTGGTTTCTTGATTTTCTTACATGTTAAACACTATCCAGTTTTCAAAGAACAACTACTTACTTTTTGAGAAGATTAGACCTCTCAAAACTAAACAAAGTAAAACAACTGTGACGGTTCCGTTATATCCTTAGAAAGGAGGTGATCCAGCCGCACCTTCCGATACGGCTACCTTGTTACGACTTCACCCCAATTATCTATCCCACCTTAGGCGGCTGGCTCCCAAAAGGGTTACCTCACCGACTTCGGGTGTTACAAACTCTCGTGGTGTGACGGGCGGTGTGTACAAGACCCGGGAACGTATTCACCGCGGCGTTCTGATCCGCGATTACTAGCGATTCCGGCTTCATGCAGGCGAGTTGCAGCCTGCAATCCGAACTGAGAATGGCTTTAAGAGATTAGCTTGACCTCGCGATCTTGCGACTCGTTGTACCATCCATTGTAGCACGTGTGTAGCCCAGGTCATAAGGGGCATGATGATTTGACGTCATCCCCACCTTCCTCCGGTTTATCACCGGCAGTCTCACTAGAGTGCCCAACTGAATGCTGGCAACTAATAATAGGGGTTGCGCTCGTTGCGGGACTTAACCCAACATCTCACGACACGAGCTGACGACAACCATGCACCACCTGTCACTTTGTCCCCGAAGGGAAAGCTCTATCTCTAGAGTGGTCAAAGGATGTCAAGACCTGGTAAGGTTCTTCGCGTTGCTTCGAATTAAACCACATGCTCCACCGCTTGTGCGGGTCCCCGTCAATTCCTTTGAGTTTCAGCCTTGCGGCCGTACTCCCCAGGCGGAGTGCTTAATGCGTTAGCTGCAGCACTGAGGGGCGGAAACCCCCCAACACTTAGCACTCATCGTTTACGGCGTGGACTACCAGGGTATCTAATCCTGTTTGCTCCCCACGCTTTCGAGCCTCAGCGTCAGTTACAGACCAGAGAGTCGCCTTCGCCACTGGTGTTCCTCCATATATCTACGCATTTCACCGCTACACATGGAATTCCACTCTCCTCTTCTGCACTCAAGTTCTCCAGTTTCCAATGACCTTCCCCAGTTGAGCTGGGGTCTTTCACATCAGACTTAAAGAACCGCCTGCGCTCGCTTTACGCCCAATAAATCCGGACAACGCTTGCCATCTACGTATTACCGCGGCTGCTGGCACGTAGTTAGCCATGGCTTTCTGGTTAGATACCGTCAGGGGATGAGCAGTTACTCTCATCCTTGTTCTTCTCTAACAACAGAGTTTTACGATCCGAAAACCTTCTTCACTCACGCGGCATTGCTCCGTCAGACTTTCGTCCATTGCGGAAGATTCCCTACTGCTGCCTCCCGTAGGAGTCTGGGCCGTGTCTCAGTCCCAGTGTGGCCGATCACCCTCTCAGGTCGGCTACGTATCATTGCCTTGGTGAGCCATTACCTCACCAACTAGCTAATACGCCGCGGGTCCATCCATAAGCGGTAGCCGAAGCCACCTTTCATCTGTCTGCCATGCGGCAATCAGAATTATGCGGTATTAGCATCCGTTTCCGAATGTTATCCCCCACTTATGGGCAGGTTACCCACGTGTTACTCACCCGTCCGCCACTCCTCTTCTATCGAGTGCAAGCACTCAATAGAAGAAGCGTTCGACTTGCATGTATTAGGCATGCCGCCAGCGTTCGTCCTGAGCCAGGATCAAACTCTCATAAAAGTTGAAGCAACCCGTTAGGATTGTTTCGCTTTTTAACGATGCTTGAAGCTCATTAAAATGACTTGCTAGCGAATAATTATTCACTTTGTTTCTTTTGGTTCGACCCTTGGCCGAACCGCCGTTCACAGTTTGTTGTTTTACTTTGTTCAGTTTTCAAAGGTCTAATTTGTTTGCGTTGTCGTTTTGACAACTTCTAAATATTACCAGATGATGACTAACTTGTCAACAACTTTTTAATAATTAGTTTTTTCTTTTTTGTTTCGTTGTTGCAACGTATCGCTGCGACATCTACTAATATAACAGCTTGTTAAACTTTCGTCAACTGTTTTTTGAAAAGAATTTATTTTTAAATCGTACCTTTTTATTTCTTAGTCAGGTTGTTGACCTTTTTAAGTACACATCCTCTTTTTCATTACATTCCTATTTACTAAAGGTTTGAAGCTAGTCGTTCGTTTTTTTAGATCGAATTAAACTGAATAAAAACACTTGTTTCAGTATATTTATTCTTTATAAACTGCATAAAATAAAGTTAATTTTTATCAAAAAAGAATCCCTTATTTAAAAGGGGATTCTTATTGCTATTGCTTTATTCTTTAGTTTCTTTCAATCTTTCTTTCAAAACTCCATCTTTCATTACGTATACTTTATCACAGCGATCAATTAAGCGTTCATCGTGTGTGACCATAATCGTTGCTTTATTTTGAGACTTTGTTTCACGTGCCAAGATATCGACTACTTCAAAAGCTTTTTCTGAATCTAGACTCGCTGTTGGTTCATCAGCTAAAACAACAGATGGGTTATGATAAAGTGCTCTAGCAATAGCTGCTCGTTGACGTTCTCCACCAGATAAATCACTTGGATACTTTTTCTTTAATCCAACTATTCCTAATTCATCTAATAATGCATCACTTTTTTCTGCATCCATTTTACTCTTATTCACTTTATTGACTAGTTTTAACTGATCTTCAACAGTCAAAAAAGGGACTAAGTTAGAAGCCTGAAGAATAAAGCCAATTTCTTTGAAACGTAAAGCAGCTCGCTTTTTCTCTGTGACTTCGCTAAATTTATTTTCTCTAATGAACACTTTTCCTTCAGAAGGTGTTTGAAGGCCTCCTATTATAGTAAGAAGTGTACTTTTTCCTGAACCGCTTGGCCCAATGATTGCTACAAATTCACCCGCCTCAACACTGAAATTAGTCTTTTTTAAGGCATCGACCTTTGTATGTCCTTCACCAAACGTCCTTGTTACATCGATTAACTCAATTAATTTCATCGTTTATTCCCTCCTTTATCCTATTGCATCTAGTGGATCAATTTTGACAACGGTTCGAACAGAGAACAAAGCACCTAAAACAGCCACAAGAATCAATACTGTTGTAATAACTGCTAAGAAAAGGATGTTCGTTGTATAAGGCACTGCGGCTGGCAAAGCTAGACCTGTCATAATGGTTAATAGTAATCCTATCCCTACACCCACTACAGCTAGGATAAAGGTTTGAGCGACAACTGATTTCGAAATATAAAGATTGGAAATCCCTTGCGCCTTCATAACACCGAACAAACTTGATTTTTGTAACGTCAAAACATATATGAAAATCCCAATAACAACTGCAGCTATAACAATTAAGAAACCTATCATTAAACCAAAAGTTAAAACTTGAGCTGTGTAGCCTGGTATTTTGTTGATATACTCTTTAATCGGATAAATCGTTAAATCATCGGTTTGGATATCTACTCCATCTACTGAATCATTTGTTCCTCGTACAATAACCGCACTAATTCTTCCAGCATCACTGCTATCAGCTTTTTCAAAGCGTACTTCTTGGTAACTCGGAATCGTTGTATACAAAACAGGGGCAACGCTGAATCTAGCATCTTGTGTAAATCCAACAACTGTCACTTCTTTGTCATTACCCGCTAATTCAAGTGTGTCTCCTAGGTTAATAGCGTCTTCTTCTTTCAAACTAATATCTGCAACCACTTCATTGTCTTTAGTAAAAGCCCTTCCTTCGATTACTTCAGGCATAATGAACTCTTGTGCATCAATTCCAAAAAAAGTTACGTTAACTTTATCTTCTTCTTTTAAAGCTCCCACTTTTCTAACAACACTAGCTGCCTGTCCTAAAAAAGCTGTTTTATCGCCTTTTACCTTCTTAGCTTGCTCTATAGTCATCATTGACATACTGATATTCGTATTGGATTCGTCCGTTAGAACAATACCATCTGCCCCCCACTTATCAATACTCGTTCGATTATCTTGTGCCAATCCATAAGCTAGCCCAACCAAAAAGAATACTAAATAGGAAACTAAAACCATCACACCTACAATTAATGCGAAACGCGTTTTAGAATGCTTCATTTCTCTCCATGCTAAAAACATCCAATCACCCTTTAATCCTTATTTTCACTCTTGTTCGAATACTATAAACGGATAGTTAACTCGATTCATATCCTCTTTTATACCATAAAAAAATAGAGAAATAAACTAATTCTATCTCCTCCTATTGGACATGGAAAAGTTAACTATATGAATAAGTCTAGAGTTACTTTTGCTTTCACTAAATAGTTTTTATCCCATTCACGAGAAGATACCTCCATTTTGTCTATCTCTCTGCTAACAAAAAAACCTCTACTAAATGAGCTTCTCTAAGTTCTTCTGTTTCTGTAACTGCACTAAGTTATGCTATACTGAACACATAAATTCAAAAGGAGTGGACAAACACATGCAACATGAAATAAGTAACTTTAACTACTACAATCCCACCGAAATCATTTTCGGGAAAAATCGTATTCCTGAATTGAAAGACTTGATCTCTACTGACAAAAAGATTCTTATCACTTATGGTGGCGGTAGTGTAATTAAATTCGGTACTCTTGACCGCATTAAATCAGCTTTGTCAGAACATCAAGTTGGAGAATTTGGTGGAATCGAAGCTAATCCTACTTTTGAAACAGCGATGAAAGCTGTTGAACTTATTAAAAAAGAAAAATATGACTTTATATTAGCTGTCGGAGGCGGTTCTGTCATTGACGCTACTAAGTTTATTGCTGCAGCTGTTTTATTTGATGGCAATCCAATGGATATTTTTTCTGGTGGCATCGGTAAAGGAACACCTATCACTTCTGCTTTACCGTTTGCGACGGTATTAACTTTACCAGCAACGGGTTCTGAAATGAATGCCGGTTCAGTTATTACATTTAAAGAAAAACAAGCCAAGGTAAGTTTTGGCAGTCCTCATGTTTTCCCTACATTTTCAATCTTAGAACCTGAAATCACTTATAGCTTACCTACTCGCCAATTAGCTAACGGAATTATGGATGCTTATATTCATATTATGGAACAATACATGACGTATCCTGTTGGAGCAATGGTGCAAGATCGTTTTTCTGAAGGCTTATTGCAGACCCTAATTGAAATTGGACCTGACGTTATCGATGAAGAGAACCACGATTATAACTTACGAGCTAACTTTATGTGGACTGCAACAAATGCTTTAAATAAAGTCCTTTCTCCTGGAGTTCCTCAAGACTGGGCTGCTCATCAAATGGGGCATGAGATTACCGCTTTATACCATACCGATCATGCTAGAACGTTAAGCATTGTTCTTCCTGCTTTATTGAAAGTCCGTAAAGAAGAAAAAAGAGACAAACTTTTACAATATGCTGAACGCGTTTGGCATATCACAACTGGGACTGAAGATGAAAAAATCGATGCTGCTATTGAAAAAACAACAGCCTTCTTCAAAAGTCTTGGTGCCCCAACATCTTTTAAAGATATTGGCTTAGGCGAAGAAGTTATCGAACCTTTAGTTGCCCAATTAGAAAAACACCAACAAACAGCTCTAGGTGAACACCGTACTCATGATTTAGCTAGTAGTAGAGAAATTTACCGTATGGCGCTTAATTAAAAAATGAAAAAGAGAAGGAACAAGCAGGTTATAACTGCTTGTTCCTTCTCTTTTTTCATTCTCTCTTTATTTGATTAATTCATAAATAGCTTCTGCATAAATGCTCATTGCATTTGTTAAATCATCAATCGCCATGAATTCATTAGCTTGATGCATTGTATCAATACTATCAGGGAACATTGCTCCATAAGCAACGCCACGCTCAAACAAACGGCCATACGTTCCTCCACCAATAGTTTCTTCTTTGGCTTCTAGTCCTGTTTGTCTTGAATAAACGTCTAATAATGTTTTAACCAATGGATCTTCAGGTGAAACATAATGTGGTGTTTGGGCTTTTCCACGTCCTAAAGTAACGCCATAATGGCCCAATTTTTTATCTAATTCAATCTCAATTCCCTCGATACTAACCCCTTTAGGGAAACGGAAGTTCAATGCAATCATGCCACCACTTTCAGGTGTGAAAGTAAAAATACCAGGATTCATTGTCACATCACCCATCACATCATCCACATAGTTCAAGCCTAATTTCTCTGCTCTTGAATCTTCATGTAAGAATTCTGCTGTCATTTCAAGATACGATTTAGCATCGCCACCAAATGAGTAGTCATTCAAGAATGTCGCTAGATACGTTGCCGCATTGACTCCACCACGAGGTTCCATTGCATGGGCTGCTTTTCCGTTAAGTTCAATCGTCACTTTATCGCCTTCAACAGATACCGTCCCTGTGACAGATTTATTCTCAACGAAATCATAAAAGTCTTTTTCGATTTTTTCTGCTTCTTGACTATTAAATACTGCTGTTGCATCTTGAGGAACCATATTTTCGCGCAAACCTGCATCAAAACTGATTAACTCATTTTTGCCGCCTTTGTTGTTACCTTTAGTATTCACATGCATGGTTAAGATACCTTTTTCTCCATTAATGATTGGAAATTGAGCATCTGGCGAGAAACCAAATTCAGGTTTTTCTTCTACTTCAAAATAACGGTCCATACACATCCAACCGCTCTCTTCATCTGTTCCAATAATGAAACGAACACGTTTAGAAACAGGCAAACCTAAATCTTTAATAATTTTTAAAGCATAATACGCTGCTACTCCTGGTCCTTTATCATCACTTGAACCACGTGCATAGATACGGCCATCTTTTATAACAGGTTCGAAAGGATTCGTATCCCAACCTGAGCCAACCGGCACAACGTCAACGTGTGCTAATACTCCAAGAGTTTCGTCACCTGAACCATACTCGATATGTCCAGCTAGGTTGTCGATATTTTTAGTAATAAAGCCATCGCGTTCTCCTAGTGAAAGAAAAGCTTCTAAAGCTTCTTTGGGGCCAGGTCCAACAGGTGCTTCGCTTGTTGCTTTGCTGTCATCACGAACGCTATCAATTTTTAACAAAGAAACTAAATCTGTCAAAAACTCATCTTTACGAGCGGATACTTCTTTTTTCCAATCTATAACCATGTACTCAACACTCCCATCTTTTTATTAACACCTTTATCATATCATTTTTCATCGTACTTACCAACGTTCTAGCTGTTTTTTTATTATTTCGTTCCTCTTTCAAAAGTGATTTTATGACGTGTTGCCTTTATACTGAATGAAACGAGTTAGAAGGAGGATCAGGATGAAGAAATTAGATAAAGCGATTGTTCAATCTATTGTGCCTAAACGTAAAAATACGAGCTACAAAGGAAACTATGGAAAAGTATTACTCATTGGCGGGAACGAATCAATGGGTGGAGCCATCATTCTAGCGGCTTTAGCTGCTGTTTATAGTGGTGCTGGGCTGGTCACGGTTGCTACTGCTAAGAGTAATCACGTTTCTTTACATGCTCAACTTCCAGAAGCCATGGTGATTGATTGGGATGACAAACAACAACTCAAGCATCAGCTAAAAGAAGCTTCTGTCATTGCTGTTGGACCTGGAATGGGGACTTCGAATCATTCTCTTCAGTTGCTTTGTTTTATTTTAGCTGAAATCACTAAAGAACAACGGGTTCTCATCGACGGTTCTGCCCTTACTTTAATGGCTAAACATAATCTAACTGTTGTGAATGATCAGACGATTTTTACTCCTCATTTAGGAGAATGGGAGCGACTAAGCGGATTAGACCCTACAAAACAAAACCCCATTCTAAATCAAATCAAACAAAAGCAATTACACGCAACCATCGTTTTGAAACAGCATCGAACAGAAATTTATTTTGAAGAAGACAGTTGGCAAAACCAAGGTGGCAATCCTGCGATGGCTACAGGTGGCATGGGAGATACTTTAGCCGGGATAATAGCTAGTCTAATTGCCCAACTGCCCGATTTAAAATCAGGCGTATTAGCGGGTGTTTTTTTGCATAGTTATATTGGTGATCAATTAGCTCAAAAGCAATACGTTGTCTTACCCTCACAACTAATCAAGCAGTTGCCCGTTACGTTAAAAGATTTTTCTACTCTCTAATACAAAATAAAGAAGGCTGGACCATTGTCCGCCTTCTTTATTTTGTGAAGTCTTTTAATTGCACCAGTTCGTCAATCGTTAAAGCTCGATAATGGCCAAGCTTTAACGAGTTATCTAATTCTAACGGTCCCATCGATAACCGTTTTAAATACTGAACTTTTCGATCGACCGCTTCAAACATCCGTTTGACTTGATGAAATTTACCTTCATGAATAATAACTTGAATGTTAGCTGTTTGCGCAACTAAATCTGTTGAGAGTACTGTCAGTTTAGCAGGACGGCACCTAAAGCCATCTTCTAATGTAATGCTTTTTTCAAAAGCTTCAATTTCTTCTTCACCAATCAATCCTTCAATTATCGCTTCATAACACTTATCCACTTCTTTTCTAGGCGAAAGCAAGTCATGAGCTAGTGCACCGTCATTCGTTAGCAACAACAAGCCCTCAGTATCTTTATCTAATCGTCCAACTGGAAAAGGATTGGATAGTCGATCTTCTGGTTTTAATAAGTCAATAACAGTTTTATGCAGATTATCTTCTGTCGCACTAATAACACCTTGTGGCTTATGCAGCATGAAATAATAAAACTCTTGGTAGACAACTCTCTCTCCTGAAACGTGAATGGTATCTGTTTCAGGTTGAATATGAGTCTTTGCATCTTTTATTACGAGCTCATTTACAGTAACTTTTTTCCTTTTCAGCAATTCTTTAACCGATTTACGTGTCCCATAGCCAGTATGTGCTAAAAATTTATCTAAGCGCATCTCTTTCATTTCACTCCTTCCCATTCAAAAAACGAGCTGACTCTGCTTTCCATTTGCTTGCTAGTCTCTCTTACTCGTCTTTATTTTATCTTTAACCTTGTTCTTAATCGTTGGACTCTACTACCCAATAAGCGATCGGCTAAACGTGTTTTCAATGATGCGTAAAAATAAAACATTCCGCCTAGAGAAGAGGATACCGCCATATTCATCAACGCACCAAATCGATCTGTCGGTGCAAAAAAGATAGCTATCCCTTTTTGAGCAACAAAAACAATCAATGCCATCCCTGTTGTGATTAATACCATGAGTAATAGGCGTCTCAATAAAAAGTTGATATCTAATTTAGTCATCTTCTGCATAGCCCATAACATTAAAAAGACCGTTACACCAAATCCTATTATGTTAGAGATTAACATGCCATATGTGCCAAAAATCCATAAAGCTGGATATTGAAAGACTAACTTCACAACTAATCCGATGCCCATTGCGCTTAAAGCGGGCTTTGTTTGATCAGCTGCTTGAAGCGTCGAACCTAACAAAACAAATAATCCAAGAAAAATACTCATGAAAGAAGACAACTGTAAGATTCGCGTACCAAATGCACTATAGCCATAAAATACGGTATACAATGATTCTGAAACAACGGCCATTCCTATTGCTGCTGGCAACATAATAAAGAAAAAGAGTTGAATGCTATCACTTAACTGTCTTCTCACATCTTCCATTTTCTTTTTCGCTAATAAGTCAGCAATCAGTGGAACAGAGGTAATCGCCATTGATCCTGCTAACGAAATAACAATCATAATCAATTTATTGGCATTCCCTGCTGCAATAGCGTAACTATTTTCTATTTGTTTCGCTGTTAATTCTGATACTGTCTTCATAATAGGTGCAAAAGTAAATTGGTCAATAATTTGAAACAACGTGATACCTGATCCAATAATAATAAAGGGAATAGCCGTCTTAATGATTGACTTAAAGATTTCATTTGTTGATATTTTCAAGTTATTTTTACTATGAGCTAAGTTGCCATCTAATTCTGGCTTCATTTTTCGAATAATAGTCAATAAATAAACGATACTGAATACGGCACCAATAAATGCACCAAATGTTGAGGCGGTTACAGCATCAACAATTTCGCCATTAAAAACGATTCGAATTAGATAAACAGCCGCCAACATAAAGATGACCCGAGCTAATTGTTCAATAAATTGCGAAATAGCGGAAGGTGCCATCGTATGGTGTCCTTGAATAAATCCTCTAGTGACACTCATACAAGGAATAATCAATAAGGCCCAACTCAATGAACGAATAACCTGTGTTCCATCACTTAACGAGGCTGTTGGACTATTTGCAGCAATAAAGGGCGCTATTGCGTACATCAATGCGGCAGCTGCAACTCCTGTAACAGCCATCACTTGTAATCCTTTTTTATAAATATCTTGACTAATTTTGTACTCACCTAATGCATTATAATACGATACTTGCTTTGCAATTGCAGAAGGTACACCGGCCGTTGCAATATTTAAGAATAATGCGTACGGAGTATACCCAATCGTGTACAATGCATTAGCAGAATTGGCTACTTCTTGATTTCCCATCCATGCCATCCAAGGAATAATATACAATGCGCCTAACAGACGAGATAATATACTGCCCCCAGTCATCCAAGCAGATCCACTAACCATTTTTTCTCTTGAACTTTTTTCGCTGACTCGCTCTTTGTTTTCAACTCTATCCTTTGACATCTTCTTATACCCTACTCTCATGCTTTTATGTATTACTATCTATTCTACTTCTTTACGATTTTGGTTGCAATCTCTTTACCAAGACACTTGTTTCATTTTATGAAATCTTACGTTTAACTTTAGGTATTCTCAAGATAACAAAAGAACTAAAATGACAAGACTCTGCTGTCTCACCATTTTAGTTCTCTGGTTTTTACTATTCGTTTGCTACAATGTTAACCAATCTACCAGGGACAACAATCACTTTTCGAATCGTTTTACCTACTAACGCTTCTTTCATTTTTTCATTAGTCAAAGCTAACTCTTCTAAGTCTTGTTTTGTTATCTCTTTTGGTGCTTTTGCTTTTGCTTTTAGTTTTCCATTTAATTGGAAGACAACTTCAATCTCGTCTTGTGTCAAAAATGATTCTTCGTAACTTGGCCATGCTACATAAGAAATACCTTCACTCTTGGTATCAAGCATAGACCATAACTCTTCCCCTAAGTGAGGTGCGATTGGTGCTAACAACTGAATGAAGCCTTTTACGTAATCAACCGGCAAAGCTTTTGCCTTATACGCTTCATTTACAAAAATCATCAATTGTGAAATAGCCGTATTAAAACGCAACTGTTCAAAATCTTCTGTTACTTTTTTTACTGTTTGATGGTAAACAAAATCTAATGAACCGTCATTGATGGTTGTAATACGGTCACGTACTTTGCCTTCTTCATCGACCATTAAGCGCCAAACGCGATCTAAGAACTTACGGCTACCCTCTAATCCATTTTCATCCCAAGCAATGGATGCATCTAATGGGCCCATAAACATTTCATACATCCGTAACGTATCTGCACCAAATTTTTCGACTACTTCATCAGGATTGACAACATTGCCTTTTGATTTAGACATTTTCTCATTATTTTCTCCAAGAATCATTCCTTGATTAAATAATTTTTGGAAAGGTTCTTTTGTCGGTACAACGCCAATATCATATAAAAATTTATACCAGAAACGAGCATACAATAAATGCAATACCGCATGTTCTGCTCCACCGATATAAATATCAACAGGCAACCATTCTTTCAATTTTTCAGGATCGGCTAGTTTATCAGGATTTTTAGGATCGATGAAACGTAAGAAATACCATGAGCTTCCTGCCCACTGTGGCATTGTGTTTGTGTCACGGCGGCCTTTCATACCAGTGATGGGATCAACTACATTTACCCATTCTTTAATATTAGCTAGTGGTGACTCTCCTGTTCCACTAGGTTTTATGTGTTCGGTTTTTGGTAACAATAATGGCAGTTCTTCATCAGGCAAAGTAGTAGATGTGCCATCTTCCCAATGAATAACAGGGATTGGTTCACCCCAGTAACGCTGACGAGCAAATAACCAGTCTCGTAAACGATACGTTGTTTCTGGATGGCCTACTTTATTTTCTTCCAGCCATGTATTCATTTTAGCAATACCTGTTTCTTTATCTAATCCATTCAAGAAATCAGAGTTAATGTGCAATCCATCTTCTAAGAAAGCTTCTTTTTCGATATTTCCACCTTCTAGAACGGGGATAATCGTTAAATCAAATGTTTTCGCAAAATCATAATCCCGTTGATCGTGTGCCGGTACAGCCATAATAGCACCTGTACCATAAGAAGCCAGCACATAATCAGCAATCCAAATAGGCATTTTCTCGCCATTTACTGGATTAATTGCATAAGCTCCCGTAAAGACACCGGTTTTATCCTTATTCAAATCGGTTCTTTCTAAATCACTTTTGAGGCTAACTTTTTTAAGGTAAGCTTCAACCGCTTCGTTTTGTTCTGGTGTAGTAATTAGTTTAACTAAATCAAGGTCTGGAGCCAATACACAATACGTAGCTCCAAATAACGTATCTGGACGTGTGGTAAAGACTGTAAATTCTTGATCTGAATCTTGGATAGAAAACTGAACAGTCGCTCCTACAGATTTACCTATCCAATTGCGTTGCATATCTTTGATACTCTCAGGCCAATCGACTGATTCTAAATCGTCTAACAAACGTTCTGCGTATGCTGTAATTTTTAACATCCATTGTTTCATTGGTTTACGAAAAACCGGATGCCCACCTCGTTCACTTTTTCCGTCAATCACTTCTTCATTCGCTAGAACAGTTCCTAATGCTGGACACCAGTTAACGGCTACTTCTGCTTCATATGCTAAGCCCTTTTCATATAATTTAGTAAAAATCCATTGCGTCCATTTATAATAATCAGGATCTGTTGTATTAATCTCGCGTTCCCAATCGTAACTAAAACCCAACGAATTGATTTGACGTCTAAATGTTTCAATATTTTTTGCTGTAAATTCAGCAGGATCATTTCCTGTATCTAACGCATATTGTTCTGCTGGTAAACCAAAAGCATCCCAACCCATTGGATGTAAAACATTGTATCCTTGTGCGCGTTTCATCCTTGAAAGAATATCTGTTGCTGTATATCCTTCGGGGTGGCCAACGTGTAGTCCTTGACCAGATGGATAAGGGAACATATCTAATGCATAAAATTTTTCTTTTTCTTGGTCTTCTGTTGTCTTGAATGTGTGTTGTTCTTTCCAGTAGCGCTGCCACTTTTTCTCAATTTTCTTATGACTAAAACTCATATCTTTTATCCCTCTTTCTTTTTTTGTCTATAAAATTAAAAATCGCCCTATGAGTCCAGATAATTACTCTGTTACTCATAGGACGATTGGATCAGTCAATAATCGTGGTACCACCTAATTTTTCTACACATTTTTCGTATAGACTCTTCTTACCTTTAACGCAGGCGTTACGACTTTACTTACTGTTTATTTCAGTAAAGCAACATCCAAGGTGAGTTCGATACTATTCTTTATGCATTTCCACCACCCATGCACTCTCTATAAAAGAAAAATCTCTACTAGTCCTCTTCTTTGTATTTAACTATTTATCTTATTCTATCAAATAAAGACCCTGTGAGCAAGAAGAAAAAATAACTTTAAGCATTTGATAAACCTATTGCTGTATGAACGAATTAACCGGCAAATTAACTGCAATAAAAAGAGTCATTCAGCTTTATTTCGCCTTGATAACATACGCAAAAAGACGTCAGAGCATAGTATGCCCCAACGTCTTTTCAAATAGATTATTTTCTTAGTTTAATCATTTCATCAGCGACGAATTGGACTTCAGTTCCAACAATAACTTGAATGTTATGGTCTGAAACTTTGTTAATTCCAGCAATGCCTGCAGATTTGATTTTCTTTTCATCAACAAGAGACATGTCTTTAACTTCTAGTCTTAGACGTGTTGTACAGTTGTCAATAGAAGTAACGTTAGCGTCTCCACCTAAACCAGCATAGATTGTTTCAGCTTGACGTTTGAATTTAGCATCTTTTGCAGATACAGTTGAACCGTTTGAAGTAACAGCTGCTACTTCTTCTTCGATCATTTCTTCATCTTCGTCACGGCCTGGTGTTGCTAGGTTGAACTTGATAATGATGAAACGGAATACGAAGTAGTAGATTGCAAAGAATACTAGACCTTGAAGAATAAGCATAAATGGCTTGTTTGCTAGAGGTAGGCTAGAACTTAAAATAAAGTCGACTAAACCAGCACTAAAACCAAATCCAGCTGTCCATTGGAAAGTAGCTGCGATGAATAATGAAATACCTGTTAATACTGCGTGAACCAAGTATAAAACGGGTGCAGCAAACATAAATGAGAATTCTAGTGGCTCTGTAACACCTGTAAAGAAGGCTGCAAAACTAGCTGCGATCATTAATGATGCAACAACTTTTTTCTTGTTATCTTTAGCTGTATGGTACATTGCTAAAGCGCCACCTGGTAAACCAAACATCATGATTGGGAAGAAACCAGCTTGGTACATACCTGTTGTTCCTTTAATCCCAGTGTTTCCCCAGAAGTTTCCAATATCATTGATACCAGCAACGTCAAACCAGAAAACAGAGTTTAATGCGTGATGCAATCCTGTAGGAATTAATAAACGGTTAAAGAATCCGTATAAACCAGCACCAACAGCGCCTAATTTACTGATTGTTGTCCCGAAAGTTACTAAACCTGAGAAAACTACTGGCCATACAAATAGTAGAATCATAGAAACAACCATCATAGCTATTGAAGTCATGATTGGTGCTAAACGTTTTCCACTAAAGAAAGCTAAAGCCATTGGAAGTTTTGTTGTGTGGAAACGGTTATACATTGCCGCAGCAACTAAACCTGAGATAATACCGATAAAGGCATTATTGATTTTGCCAAAAGCTGGACTTACAGCCTCAACATCAATACCTTGTAACATAGCAACAGAACCTGTGCTTAACAATGTTGTAATCACTAAGAACGCTACTAAACCACTAAGTGCAGCAGCACCGTCTTTATCTTTTGACATTCCTAATGATAAACCAACTGCAAATAATACAGGTAAGTTATCAATAACAGCAGCACCCGCTTTAATTAAGAAAGCTGCATAAACACTTTCTCCACCCCAACCTGATGGGTCGATCCAGTAACCGATTCCCATTAAAATAGCCGCTACAGGTAAAACTGCAACTGGCAACATTAACGAACGGCCAATTCTTTGAATATATGATTTCATTTTTGTTTTCCTCCTAAAATATAATAAGTTCTAAAAATAATGACAAGATAAAAGAAATAGAATAAAAGATATAAATAAATAGTAAACCGTTACTTTTTATATTATCTCTTCATTTGCATCTTCCTTTTCAAAAAATTTACTTGTTGCTTATTTAGTTAATTTAGTAAACATAATTTACTGAATAAATAACAGATAGTTTTAATTACCTTAACACATTTCAAATAATACCAATGATGAAAACGCTTGTCAAATGATTTTTCAATTAAAAAGAAAATTAGTTTTTTAAAAATTGTCTTTACAGGATTGGTATGCATTTCAGAAAAACTATTTTTTTTTATTTCTCTTTATAAAAAATAGGTATACCAATTTTTTATAAAGAGAAATAAAAAAAAGGCAAACCTTAGATTTCTCTACGTCTACCTTTTTCTTAACACATGCTAACTTTTTTATTTAATTAAAATAGATTGACCCACAAAAATGAGATCTGTTTTCAAATAATTCCATTCTTTTAACTTTGCTACTGATGTATTCATTTTTTTCGAAATAGCCCATAGTGTATCATTAGGTAAAACACGGTACATTTTTGTTGTATTTCCCTTTATGGGTTCATTTTGTGATGCAGACTGAATAATCAATTTTTGACCTATCATTATCTTATCTGAGTTTAAGTTATTTAATGATTTTAAGTTGGCTACCGTCAAATTATACTTATTCCCAATAGCCCATAATGTATCACCACTTTTTACTTGGTAAGTGGTTGTTACTACTGGTTTTACTACTGGTTTTACTACTGGTTTTATTACTGGTTTTATTACTGGTTTTACTACTGGTTTAGTTGGTACATTAGGCCTTGTTGGTCCAGTTGTTTTAATAGTTAACTTTTGTCCTATATAGATAAAATCAGATTTTAGATTATTCCAAGCTTTCACATTTGCTACTGTTACACCATTGTTTACCGAAATTGCCCATAGTGTATCGCCATTTTTAACTTGATAGTTAGTCATGATTAGTGGTTTTTCTGGTTTTATTGGTTCGTTAGCCCCTATTGTTCCAGTTGTTTTAATAGCTAACTTTTGACCTACATAAATAACGTCAGATCTCAAATTATTCCAAGCTTTCACATTCGCTACTGTTACACGGTTCGCTGTCGCAATCCCCCAAAGAGTATCTCCAGACTTCACTTGATAATTTGATGTAACAGTCGTACTTGAATCAGGCTTACTTGGTGTTTGTGCTTTTCCTTTAATCATTATGTTTTGACCTATATAAATAACGTCAGAATTTAAATTATTCCAAATCTTTAGATTTGCTACAGATACATTTTTACTCATCCCAATTCCCCATAATGTATCACCTAATTTTACTTTATAATTTGATGTGACCGTCAGAGTTAGATCTGTAACACTAGAATCTGGATTATTTGGCATAGGAGTAGGAATTGGTTTCTTTGATGTGTCTCCTTCTATATATCCCCTGTCAAATCTAGTTAAATTATGTTTTCTAATGATTGTATTTAATTTTGAAGCATAACTTGGATCTGTTGCATATCTTCCTTGTAACCAACTAGTAGCATCAGTATAATTAGTGGTTTTACTCATCCATGCTCCTGAATAAAAGTTTGCATTCCAATCTGTTCCATTTTTTAATAACTTTATATTATCTTGTAATGATTCAGCATAAGAAGGGTATTTTTTAAAATTTTGTGGAATATAAATCCAGCCTCCTGTTTTACTATATTCAGAGGTATACATTGTAACCGTTTGACCATAATAGCTTCCTTTAATCCCAAATAAATTATAATTAGGTGCTAATGATAATTTACTACTGCCGTAACCACTTTCTAATATCACTTGGGCAATCATTACAGAAGCATAAAGATCATTTTTAGGCGCTAATGCTGCTGCATACAGCCCAATATGCTCAACAAATTCTGTACTAGACATTTTCTCAATATTTATAGAATAATTCTGTACTTTTTTTGATTTGTTTGCAACTTCAGCACCTACTTTATTTACAGCCAGGATATCACCAGGATGAATTAGGTTTGAAGAAAGTTTATTCCAATTTTTCAAATCCTCCAAAGATATTCCGTATACTTTTGCGATCTTATTTAATGTATCTCCTGATTTAACACTATATGTCTTAGCTAATGCTGTTTTTGCTTTTTCAGCAGCAACTTGATCAGCTAGTATTTTTTCGGCAGCAGCTTTTTTTGAAGCAGCTTCATCGGCCAGTACTTTTTCAGCAGCAACTTTTAATGCAGCTTCGTCAGCTAGCACTTTCTCAGCAGCAGCAACTTTTGAAGCAGCTTCATCGGCCAGTACTTTTTCAGCAGTAGCCTCTTTTAATGCAGCTTCATCAGCTAGTACTTTCTCAGCAGCAGCAGATTTTGATGCTGCTTCGTCGGCTGATATTTTCTCAGCAGCAGCAACTTTTAATGCAGCTTCGTCAGCTAGTACTTTTTCAACAGCAGCAACTTTTAATGCAGCTTCGTCAGCTAGTACTTTCTCAGCAGCAGCACCTTTTGATATAGCTTCGTCGGCTAATATTTTCTCAGCAGCAGTCGCTTTTGATGCAGCTTCATCAGCTAGTACTTTTTCAGCAGCTTCATCGGCTAATAATTGGTCCGCAGTAGCCTTTTCAGTGGCCACTTTGTCTTCTAACAGTTGCTCACTTTCATTTAACTTATTTGATTCATATGTACTTGCAGTTTCTCCTTCTGTAGTATTTATAATCAAACCTAAATTCTGTTTTTCTATACTTTCTTGATCTAATAATGCTAAGGCTTCAACAAACAAATTTTCAATTTCATCAGTCGTCAACTCGTCGAAGTTTAGTTCGCTTAATTGTGATTCGTTTAACAAGCGGCTTAATTCATTAATTTTTTGTTCTTTTTCAATCTTAGCATCTTCTGAGAGAGTTTGTACTTCTTGTTTTTCTATCTCAACTTCTTCAGGTGTTTCAATTGTTGCTTCCAGAATTTCTTTTGTGTTATCAGAGTTTTTATCAGTAGTGTTTATTGAGTCATTGGCAGAAACCGAAATAGTTGGGAACGCTAACAAACTTATCAATAGAGTTGTACCAAAAGTCATTGTTCCTCTTTTATACGCTAGATGGACTTGATTGAATTGCCCTATCGTTCCTTTAGTGGTGATAGAATCTATTCTTTCTTTTCTTGTTTTATACATACTATACCTCCAAATTTAAACATTTATTATAATAAAAAAATAAGGGTATGTTTCAGTTTATCGTTTAATACCTTATTTATATTAGTATAGCGCTCTATTTAATTATATGATAGGTAAAATCCTGTTTACAATAGTTATTTTAATAAATTTCACATAATACAAACAATTTCATGTGATTTCATTAACTAGACTTGATTGTATTAACTTTATTTATATATATCTACCATTTCTAAAATTGTCTAGTTTAAACATATGTGTTAAAATTAACCATTCATCATGAACAGATTTCAACAACAAAAAATAATTTTAGAAAGTGTGAAATCATGCAAAAAAAAGGGATTAACTATCGACCGACTCTTCTTATTAGTTTAATATTTTTCTTTCTTTTCTGTACTATTGCCTTTGGTGTTCAATCAAATGCTCATTGGATAAACTCATTTGACCAATTTATTACTCATTC